>JBBSDJ010000033.1:0-24627 GCA_038249555.1 Caulobacterales bacterium | reverse complement strand
GCCGGGGATGTATTCCTCCGCCATCAGATAATCGCCGTAGCGCCAGTTCGGTCCGGTCAGTTCCTGTGGCGGGCCATTGGTGCCCTCGCGCACGATCAGCACACCGAAGCTGGAGCCTTCGTTGACCGGCTTGATCACGTAAGGCGGTTTCAGCGCGTGGGTGGCCGCAGCCTCGGCGCGCGTCACGCGGCGGTCCTCGGCGACGTCGAGTCCGGCCTGCTTGTACACGGCCTTGGATTTGAGCTTGTCCATGGCGAGGGCCGAAGCGAGCACGCCGGAATGGGAATAGGGCAGGCCCATGATCTCGAGCAGGCCCTGCACGCAGCCATCTTCGCCCCAGGGGCCATGCAGGCCGTTCAGCACGGCGTCCGGCCTGGCTTCGGTCAGTTGGCGCGCGAGTTCGCGCGTCGCGTCGATTTCGGTGACGCGGTAACCAGCCTTTCGCGCCGCTTCCGCCATCTGCCGGCCGGAGGAAAGGGACACGGGGCGTTCCGAAGACCAGCCGCCATAGATAACCGCCACCCGTTTCATGCCTGCTCCTTCTGAGACGCGTTCAAGCCGCCGCGTCCGTCATGGATCGCTGCGGTGAACACCAGCTTAAAGAGGAGGGCAGGGCGTATGTCCGGCCCAATTCTGGCGGATTACAGAAAAATTATCTCGTGAGGCGCGAAAAGGGGTTGACTACAAAGGTAGTCAATATTGATAAGCGACAAATCGATAACGAAAATCGGCAAACACCCCGGGGCCTCTTCAGACCTTCGATGTGCGCCCAGGGGGAGACACTGAAATGCTGCTGCATCGAATCCTGTTCGGCACTGCTGCCGCGATTGTGCTGGCGGCCCAGTCCGCCGCCATCGCCCAGACGGAAGCCACGACGCCTTCAAGCGAAACGAACCGGACCGCTTTCACGCCCGCTGACTTCGCGCAGTTCAGCCCCCAGAATGCCCTCGACATGGTCCGGCGCGTGCCTGGCTTTTCCATTCTCAGCGATGACAGCGGCAATCGCGGCTTCGGCCAGGCGCGCGGCAACGTGCTGATTGATGGCCAGCGGGTCTCGACAAAATCAAATGGTGCCGAGGCGGCGCTGGGCCGAATCGCTGCGGCGCGCGTGGTGCGGATCGAGGTGCTTGACGGCGCGCAGACCGGCATCGCGGGCCTCTCCGGCAAGGTCGTGAACGTCGTGACGGACGGCAAAGGGGCACTCGATGGCACCTGGCGCTACAAATGGCGGATCCGCGAAAACCTCCCGCCGACCTTCGACGAAATGAACGTGACGTTGTCTGGTTCGGACGGCGCCCTGAGCTGGACGTTCGAAGCGGGCAGCGAGCCGGGGCGCGGCGCAAACGCCGGATGGCGCAACATCTGGGACGGCACGGGGATGCTGATCGAGCGGCGCGATGAGGATTTTACGTCGATCGAGGATGATGTGTCCGTATCCGGATCACTGACCTGGAAGCCGGCCAGCGGCACCGTCGCGAACCTCAACGCCAGCGGGGAGTTGTACGAAGGCAACCAGAAACAGGTCTCCAAGACATTTCCCGTCGGGGGGCCTGAAGGCCGGCGCGTCTTTCTCGGCTCCGAAGACGAATGGAACGGCGAGATCGGCGGCGACATCGAATTTGCCGCCGGCGCGGGACGCCTCAAGTTCATCAGCCTCGCGCGCCACGAGCACAGCCCGTTCGTCGATGTGTTTCAGACCGCCAACATCGACGGAACCAGCCAGTTCGACCAGCGCTTCGAGCAGACAATTGATGAAGGCGAGTACATTCTCCGCAGCGAGTACGCCTTGCAGTCAGGGGAGGGCCGCGACTGGCAGATTTCCGCCGAAGGCGCATTCAATTTCCTCGAAGCCGAAAGCAACCTGATGGAAGCCGTCGGCGGTGGTCCGCTCACGGAGATTCCGCTCGACCTTGCGAACTCCCGGGTCGAGGAGCGCCGTGGCGAAGTGATCCTCACGCATGGGCGAAAGCTTGGCCCGAAACTCGACCTGCAGGTGTCAGCCGGGGCAGAGTATTCGGAATTGTCCCAGACCGGCGACGCCGAGAACAAGCGCACGTTCACGCGCCCTAAAGGGTCAGCCAGCCTGTCCTGGCAGCAGAGTGACACCCTGAAGCTGGTCACCAAGGTGGAGCGGCGCGTCGGCCAGCTGGACTTTTTCGACTTCATCTCCTCGGTCAATCTCGAGCAGGAAAACGGCGTCGACGGGAATCCCGAGATCGTCCCCAACCAGTCCTGGCGGCTGAACCTTGAAGCCCAGAAGGATTTCAAGGCCTGGGGCGCCTCGACCGTTCGGCTTATATTCGTGGAGCTTGAAGACGTCATCGACCAGGTGCCCATCGGCACGGGCGCGGGTCCCGGCAACATCGACAGCGGAAAGCTGTTCGGGATCGAGACCGATTCGACGCTCAAGCTCGAAGAGATCGGCTTCAAGGGCGCCGAGCTGACCTTAAACGGCCGCTACTACGATACGGAAGTCGATGACCCGCTGACGGGTGAGCGCCGCTCGATCAACTCCCATCTGATCTGGGAATGGAACATGGAACTCCGGCAGGATGTTCCGGGTACGGATTGGGCTTGGGGTACGATTGTCGAAGGTTTCAAATCCGAGCCATCCTACCAGCTCAACCAGATCGCGCTTGAAGGAAATACCCCCGCCTTTTCGATGGTCTATCTCGAGCACAAGGATATTGCCGGCATGACAGGCACCGTCGCGCTGGGTAACCTGTTCAACCAGCGCGACACGTTCTGGCGGGAAGTCTACGCACCGGACCGCAACGGAGCGCTGGTGCGCTCGGAAGAATACGCACGCGCGTTCGGTCCGATCTTCACGATCGAGCTGAAGGGAAAATTCTAGACCGTTTGCAGGCGGCCGATCCGGCGGACTTCCCAGCGCAGGCTGACGCCGGACGTCTCCAGCACGCGGGCGCGCACCAGTTCGCCGAGCGCTTCGAGATCAGCAGCGGTGGCCTCGCCCGTGTTGATCAGGAAATTGCAGTGCATCGGCGAGACCTGCGCGCCGCCGACCTTGAGGCCGCGGCATCCGGCAGCGTCGATCAGCTTCCAGGCAGAGCGCTGGTCCGGTGTGCCCGGCGGATCGGGGTTGGCGAAGGTCGAGCCGGAAGTTTTCTCGCGGATCGGCTGGGTCTCTGCGCGGCGGGCCTGAAGCGTCTCGATGGAAGATGCAATCTCCCCGGCGTCGCCCATACCCGCGCCGCGAAGCACGAGGCGGGTCACGATGAAGTCGTCCGGCAGATCGGTGTGGCGATAGCTGAAATGCACAGGCGAATGTCCCTCGCCGAACACGCGCCGCTCGCCGGTGCGGGTGACGCCTTCGAGGCGGATGAGTACGTCCTTCAGCTCGCGCCCATAGCAGCCCGCATTGGTCCGCGTGGCGCCGCCCAGCGAACCCGGAATGCCGGACAGGAATTCGAGGCCGGTCATGCCATGTTTCGCGGCGGCCTTCGCGACGGCGAGGTCGAGCGCGCCGGCGCCGGCCGTCAGTTCCAGCTCACCGGTTTTCATCACCTCGCCCCAGGCGCGGCCCATCAGGCGGATGACAACGCCCGGAATGCCGCCATCGCGCACGATCAGGTTTGAGCCAACCCCCAGCGCGGTCACGGGAACGTCCGGGTCCAACGCGCCAAGGAAGCCGGCAAGATCCGTCTCGTCTTCGGGAAGGAACAGGACGTCGGCCGGGCCGCCCACGCGAAACCAGGTGTAGGGCGCGAGCGCAGCGCCTTCGATCAGTTTGCCGCGCGCTGGTGGAAGGGAAGGTCGGGTCATGGACGACAGCGGGTCGCCCGCCGCGGCGGCGGTGTCAAGCGGCAGGCACGTCCGGCGAAGGAGGGCTCAGTTGTTGCTGGCGCCGATCCGGTCCGGCATCGGCCCGCCCGGCGGGCGGCGGTCCGGCCGCTCCGGCTTGGGATCGGGCGCCGACAGCTTGGCAAGCTCGATCACTCCGTTGCCGTCCTGATAGTTTGTTGCGAGCTGCGCGATGACGGCCTGGAACTCGTCGAACGTCACGATCCGGTCGAGATTCGGGTCAAACCGGACAGGGTTGGACAAGGTATCGTCCCGTGTCGGCAGGCTGGCGGCCCAGTCCTGCTGCTCGAGGGCAACCAGCTCACCGTCGCCGTTCGCATCGGCGAGCAGGAAAGCGGCGCGGGTGCCTTCGGCCAGTTCGTCCGCGGAAATGCGGCCATCGCCGTTGGCATCAAAGCTGGCAAACAGGCCGCCGCCGGGCACAAGGCGCCCAAGGTTGCGCTGGGCCGGGCCAGTATCCGGCTTCACCAGCCCCTGGCCGGGAAGGCGCACGAGGTCATCCCCGTCATCTTCCGCCTGGGCGTTCACCGGGAGGGCGGCCAGCAGGACGGCAGCCAAAAGAATGGATGGCAGGGTGCGGCGCATGATCGGTGCCTCCTCAGGCTTGCCCATGGTTACCCTAGGCAGGTGTGCTGTTTATGCAACAGCCGGTTACAGCACGGGGGCGCTGTCTGGACATGCTTCGCAGGCCGAGAATTAACCCTGCCTTAACGCTCGCGGGGCCAATCGTTAACCAGTATAAACTTGCCAGAGTCGCGCCCCGGCAGGCGCGAGATGCCGCGCTTGGAAAGGCGACCATCCAATGAACGCAGAACAAGTGCCCATCATCATGGCGGTTGGTACCGCAATGCTGGCCCTTGGCGCGCTGCTCTGGGCCTTGCGGGTTTCGGACGGCGCGCGGGGCGCCGCCAAGCGCTACCGCGATCTGGCCGGCGACCGGGAGACCGAAAACGCTGCCCTTAAATCTGTGTTAGGGGCCCATCCAGGCGTGATCCTGGTCTGGCAGGGTGAGGCACTAGAAGTCGAAGGCGACGAAATCACCCCGCCGGACGTGTTCGGCTCGTCGGTGGCGCTGGCGGGACTGCTGAGTTTCACGGATGCGGCGATTTCAGACAATCCTACGGTCCGGATCGTCGAAGGCATCGCCGATCTGGAAGCGCGCGATTCGGCCGGGCAGGACACGACGCTGCGCATCCGCCTGCGCGAGCTGCGCGAGCAGGGAAATCCGTTTTCGCTGACCATCATCGGCCCCTCGGGACGCTTCCTCGAAGCGGATGGCCGCACCGCCGGTGCGCGCGCCGTGGTGTGGGTCACCGATGCGACGATCAAGGGACTTGAAGAAAGCTCCGCCCGCGGAAAATTCGAGGAAGCACGCCAGGTGATCGCCCGCGATCCGACCGCCTTCCTCGACATGCTGCGCAAGGCGCCATTCCCGGCTTGGCGCGTGTCCGGCATGGGCCGCCTGCAATGGGCCAACCCCGCCTATCTCGCCGCCGTCGACGTCTCGAGCCTCGACCGGCTGCTGGAGGAGCAGACGACGCTCGACCAGGCGGTGGCCGAACAGGCCCGCAAGACGATTTCCGACGGCCAGGAGCATGACGAGACGCGCCATATCGTAGTCAAGGGCGATCGCCGGTCGATGCGTGTGCTGACATTCCCGCTGTCCGGTGGGGCAGGGGCGATGGCCTTTGACGTCACGATGCAGGAGAACGCGCGCGAAGAGCTGAACCGCCACGTCCGTGCCCATGACGAAACGCTGAACCATGTGGCCGACGCCGTCGCCATCTTCAGCGCTGAGCGCAAGCTGACCTTCTACAACAAGGCCTTCCGCGACATGTGGGACCTTGAAGAGGCCTTCCTCCTTGACCGGCCGAACCATGGCCAGTTGCTCGACCGGCTGCGCGAGCGCCGCAAGATTCCCGGCCGCCCGAACTATGCCGAATGGCGCGCCGAGGAGATTTCCTACTATCTCGACCTCGACGGCGTGAAAGAGGACAAGTGGTCCCTCCCGGACGGGCGCGCGCTGTCGGTCACCCGCCAGCGTCACCCGATGGGCGGCCTGTTGCTGCTGTTCAAGGACATCACCGTTCAGCTCGACCTGCAGACGCGCTTCAATGCGCTGATCAAGACGCAGCGCTCCACCCTCGACAACCTGCACGAGGCCGTCACCGTGTTCGGCAGCGACGGCCGGCTCAAGTTGCACAACCGCGCGTTCGAGCGGGTCTGGGATCTGCCGGCGGATCTGCTCAAGGACACGCCGGACTATGACGACGTGGTCAAAGGCTGCGTGCCGCTGTTCCACGATGCGGACATCTGGGACGCCATCAAGGTTCACATCACCGACCCGTCCGCCAGTTCGCGTCAGGCCACCACTGGCGAGATGCGCCGCTCGGATGGCTCGCTGCTTACCTACATCACCAACCCTTTGCCGGACGGCAACACGCTGATCGCCTTCGCGGACGTGACCGCCACCCGCCGCGTCGAGTCGGCCCTGCGTGACCGCGCCGAAGCTTTCGAAGCCGCCGACCGGCTGAAGACCGAATTCGTGCGCAACGTCAGCTACCAGCTGCGCTCACCGCTGACGACGATCTTCGGATATGCCGAGCTCCTTGAAACGCAGCGCAACGGCGCGCTGACCGAGCGCCAGACCGATCACGTCCGCGCTATCCTTTCCGCCTCCGATCATCTCAACAAGCTCATCGAGAACATCCTCGATCTGGCCTTGATCGAAGCGGGCCGCATGGATCTCGATATCGACACGGTCAACCTCGAAGACCTGATCGCCGAAGGCATCGAGATGGTCGTCTCGAAGGCCGAGGACACGGAAGTCACCGTGCGCTCGGAGATCACAGGCAAGCTGGGTACGATCCGCGGCGACGCGCGGCGCATCAAGCAGGTCCTGTTCAATCTGGTCTCGAACTCGCTCCGCTTCACGGAAGCGGGCGGCGAAGTCGTTGTGGCTGCGCAGCGCGCCGGCGACATGGTGATGCTCAGTGTACGGGACAACGGCATCGGCCTCGAAGCCGACAAGCGCGCAACCAGCTTCGACAGTTTCGTGTCAGGCGATCAGCGCGGCGCGGGCCTCGGCCTCGCGCTGGTGAAGCACTTCATTCACCTGCATGGCGGCACGGTCGGCATGAAGCCGGTAGATGGCGGCGGGCTTGAGGTGATGTGCTGGTTGCCGGCGCAGGTCTCGATCACCGCGCAGAGCGTCGTCCATCATCCGGAAGGCGCGTCGCTCTAGACCTCCGTCAGACCGGATCGCGGGCGCGGTAAACCGCTTCGTCGAACTCGCCTTCCCATTTGGCGACAGCGGTTGCCACCGCGAGATCGCCGGTCACGTTGGTCACCGTCCGCATCATGTCGAGGATGCGGTCAAACGGGAACAGGATCGCGATAATCAGAACAGTGTTCTCCGCAGTTACGCCGATCACGCTCAGCGTCGTCGCTGCGAGGAACAGGCTGACCGAGGGGATGCCGGCCGTGCCGATTGAGACCAAGGTCGCCATCAGGATGATCGTGAAATACATGTCCGGCGTCATTGTGATGCCGAGCGCCTGAGCCGCGAACAGCGCGATGAGGCCCTGATACAGCGCCGTGCCGTCCATGTTGATGGTGGCGCCAAGCGGCAGGACCGAGGAGGCAATTGGTTTGCCGATCCCGAGGTTCTTGTTGGCCGCCGTCATGGTGACCGGCAGGGTGGCATTTGACGACGAAGTCGAGAACGCCACCGCTTGCGGATCAGCCACTCCCCGGATGAAGGGGATGAGCGGCAGGCGGAGCATCACCTTGACGATGAAGCCGTAGGTGATCAGCATGTGCAGCGTGCAGGCGAGATAGTGCGCCAGCGTCATCTTGCCGAGCACCTCGAGCACGACAAGGCCGCGCGTCCCCAGCACCCAGGCCATCAGCGCAAGCACACCGATCGGCGCGACTTCCATGATGATGATGGTGAGCTTCATCATGACGTCTGCCGCACTGTTCATGACGCGCGCGACGGGCTCTCCCGCTTCGCCTGCCATCAGTGTCGCAACGCCCAGCATGATGGCGAAGAAGATGATGGCGAGCACATCACCCTTGGCCATCGCATCCACCGGGTTCACTGGAATGATCGACAGCAGGGTACGGATGATCTGTTCCAGCACACTGCCGGGCGCAGGATTCGCAGCCAGCCGCTCGCGCGCTTCCTCCATGTCGGTGGTCGACACAGCCGAGAGATCAAAGCCCGCGCCAGGCTGGATGATCGTGCCCATCGCAAGGCCGAAGCAAACCGCGATGACGGTTGTGATCATGTACATCGCGAGGGCGCGCCCACCCAGACTGCCGAGGCGTTTGGGATCCCCCATCGCCAGCACGCCGGAAACCAGCGTGGCAAAGATGAGCGGCACGACCAGCATGCGAATGAGATTGATGAAAGCGTCCCCGACAGGCTTGAACCAGGTCGTGACGATATCGGAAGCGCGGTCCGGCCCGATCCCGTAGCGCAGACCTAGCCCGATGGCAGCACCGATGAGGAGACCGAGGATCACCCGCTTCCAGAGATCGATTTCAAACCACGCCTTCATCTGCCGCCTCTTGTTCCGCCGGAAGGAAGGGTAAGGGCAGGCGACACAGAAGACAACCTTTGCGGCGCGATGCTTGCCAGACGAGGCCGCGGCGCCCTATTCCGTGCAGGATGGTCTCCGCGCACGCCCCCTTACCGATCGACGACGTGTTGCCGGAGATTCTCCGCGCGCTTGCCACGGGTAACCGGCTGGTCCTCGCCGCTCCGCCGGGCGCCGGCAAGACCACTCGCGTGCCGCTGGCACTGGCGGGCCTGCTCGGCGGCGAGGCGGTTATCCCCGGCCGCATCCTGATGCTCGAGCCGCGCCGGATCGCGGCGCGGATGGCTGCGGAGCGCATGGCGTCGACCCTCGGGGAACGGCTCGGCCAGACCGTGGGTCTCACCACACGGGTGGACCGGAAAGTCTCGGCCACCACGCGGATCGAGGTGATCACCGACGGCCTGTTCACGCGCCGCATCCTGAACGATCCCGAGATGAAGGATGTCGGCGCGGTGCTGTTTGACGAATTTCACGAGCGGCGCCTGAACTCCGATCTCGGCCTCGCGCTCGCTCTGGAGGCACAGAGCGCGCTACGCGAAGACCTCCGCCTGCTGATCATGTCGGCGACGCTGGATATTGCGGCGGTATCGAAAGCCATTGCCGCGCCGGTGATCGAGAGTGCAGGGCGCCAGTATCCTGTCGAGACGCGCTATCTCGGCCGCTCCGACGACCGGATCGAAGACCGGATGCCGAAGGCCATCCGCCAGGCGCTGCGCGAGGAGCAGGGCTCCGTGCTCGCCTTCCTGCCCGGCGCGCGGGAAATCCACCGCACGGCGGAGGTGCTCGCCGGTCTCGGGCCGGATATCCTCATCGCGCCGCTGTTCGGGGCCCTGTCTCCGGCAGAACAGGACGCGGCGGTCTCGCCCGCGCCGAGCGGCAAACGCAAGGTCGTGCTCGCGACCGATTTGGCCGAAAGCGCGCTCACTATCGAAGGGGTACGCATCGTCATCGATTCCGGCCTCGCCCGCGTCGCCGAAGATGAAGCCGGCGGCCTCGGCACCCGGCTCAGCACCGTGCGGGCCTCGCGCGCCTCGGTCGACCAGCGCCGGGGCCGGGCAGGGCGCACCGCGCCGGGCGTGTGCTACCGGCTTTGGGATGAGGCGGCCACGCGCGGCCTGATGGCGGCCGCCACGCCGGAAATCCTGTCGAGCGATTTGTCTGGCCTCGTCCTGGCGCTCGCCGAATGGGGCGAGCGCGATCCCGCGAAGCTGACCTGGTTGGATGCGCCCCCCGCCGGCAAGTACCGCGCCGCCGAGGCGCAACTCCTCGCCCTCGGCGCACTCGACGAGACGGGCGTCCTGACGCCCAAGGGCCGCGAGATGGCGCGCCTGCCGATGTCGCCCAGGCTCGCGGCGCTGATCGCGGCGGCGCCCGGCCCAGCGGAGAAAGCGCTGGCGGCCGAAGTTGCGGCGCTCGCAGGCGAACGCAGCATCGGCGGCGACTCCGGCGACCTGCGTGACCGGTTGCAGCGTTTCCGCAATGATGGCAGTCCCCGCGCCCGCAGCCTCAAGGCGCAGGCGGCCAGCTGGGGCGGCGGCGCAAAGCCCGGCGGCGATCTCGCACGCCTGCTGGCCTCCGCTTGGCCGGACCAGGTTGCGCGCAAGCGGCCTGGATCGGACGGATCCTATCTGCTGACCTCCGGGCGCGCCGCAAACCTTCCGCCGACGGACGGTCTGGCAAAATCGGATTGGCTGGTTGTCGCCGATCTCGGCGGCGCCTCCCGCGAGCCCCGGATCACGCTCGCCCTGCCGCTTACCGAAGCCGAGGCGCTGGCGAGCCAGAAGATGGTCACGGAAGACCGCGCCACCTTTGAGCCGAAGACCGGCCGGTTCACTGCGCGGCGGGTGAAAGCCCTGGGCGCGATTGTGCTGAGCGAAGCGCCGCTTCCGAAGCCCTCGGCAGACGCCGCGGCCCGCGCGATGCTGGAGGCCGTGCAAATAGGTGGCTTCGAAGCGCTCGGCGCCGCAGAAGTGGTAGGAGAAACGCTGCACCGTTTGCGGGTCCTTGAGGCCGCGTCACTTCTGGAAGCGCCCGTGCGGGACGCCGGCGCGCTGGTAGAGTCGGCGCGCGACTGGCTTCACCCGCTGCTACGCCGCAGGGGCGCGTCGGTTCCGGCGCCGCATGAAGTGCGCGACGCCCTCATCCAGTCGTTTGACTGGAAAGTGCAGGACGCGCTGCGCCAACAGGCGCCGCTGACGCTGGACCTGCCCTCCGGCCAGGAAGTCCGCGTCGACTGGCTCGATCCGCGCGCGCCCCTCGTTTCGGCGCGGGCGCAGGCCTTCTACGGCCTCACTGAGCATCCGAAGATGGCTGCCGGACGGGTACCGGTCACGGTGGAGCTCCTGTCACCCGGCATGAAGCCGGTGGCCACCACGCAGGATCTCGCGCGCTTCTGGGGCGCTGGTTACAAGGACATGGCCAAGGACATGCGGGGGCGCTATCCCAAGCATGACTGGCCGGATGACCCGGCAAAGGCGCGCGCCCATGAGGGGCGCACCAAGAAACGGCTCACCTGAGCCGGGTAAGAAGGAACATGACGCGATGATCCGGAAAGCCGCCCTTGCGCTCGCCCTGCTGGCCTCCAGCTGCGCCACGCCGCCTGAACCTGCGCTCGAACCGGCTATCACCATTCCGGCCGAGGGCATGCGCCTCGGCGTGATGGTCGCAACCCTCAGCGGCGAAACGGTGTTCGCGGACAAGGCCGGGCAACGTTTCATGCCCGCTTCGAACACAAAGCTCTTCACGGCCGCTGCCAGCTTTCATTACCTGAAAGGGATCGACCAGTCCGATCCGACACTCGGCACGTCCCTGCAACTCGTACCCGGCGAGAACGGCGCGCCGCCGTCGCTCGTCATCGTGGGGGCCGGCGATCCGACCCTGCGCGACGCCGCCGATTGCGTGACCAACTGCCTCCACGAACTGGCCGACGCGGTGGCCGCGCGTGGCATCACCCGCATCGCCGATGTCTATGGCGACGATACGCTCTTCCCGTATGAGCCCTGGGGCATGGGGTGGAGCTGGAACAATCTGCCCTTCTATTTCGGGGCGCCGGTCTCGGCGCTGACGGTGAACGGCAACGCCGCCGCGCTGCGCGTCGGGCCGGATACCGCTGAAGGCGCTCCCGTCATGGCCGCCTGGGCGCCGGGTGACGACGTGATGCAGGTTCGCAACGAAGCGATCACCGGTCCGCTGGGTAGCGAGAACCTGCTCAGCGTCCTGCGCTGGCCCGGCTCGGAGGACGTCGTCCTCTCGGGCAGCCTGCCGGCCGACTCGGCGGCACGAAACTATTTCCTCAGCGTTCCGGACGCGGCGCAAACCGCCGCCGAGCGGCTTGTCCGTCTGCTTGCGGCCCGCGGCATCGTCGTCGAAGGCGCTGCGAAAGTCCGCTTACTGAGTGAAACACGAGTGGGCGAGGAGATCGCCCGCCTGACCGCGCCGCCGCTGCTGCAAAGCGTCATCAACGTGTCCGAAGACAGCGACAACCTTTCGGCCGAAGTGCTGCTGCGCCATATCGCGCGGGCGGCGGGCGGGGCAGGCGCTGAAGACGGTCTGGACGCCGTCCATACCTTGCTGGATCAATCGGGGATCGGACGCGCAGAGATCGAACTGTTCGATGGGTCGGGCCTGTCACCCTACAACCGCGTTACGCCGCAAGCGACGGTGCGCTTTCTTGCTTGGACCGCTGCGCAGCCCTGGGGCGACGCGTTCCGCGACACGTTGCCGGTCGGCGGCAAGACAGGATCACTCGCGCGCCGGTTCCGGGGCACTGCCCTCGATGGCCGCATGTTCGCGAAGACCGGGACCGTGCAAGGCGTCAACGCGCTCTCCGGATTCCTGATTGCCGCCAGCGGCGAGACGCTGGTCTTCTCGGTCATCGCGAACGACCGCCCTGCCGATTCCGATCCGGTTGTCCCTGTGATCGATGCGTTGCTGCTTGAAATTGCCGCTGCCAACTAGACGCAGCCGTTTCCGGTGGCTCGTTACGACGGATCAAAGGGGCAGAGGGAGACAAGCATCAGTTTCGCGCTGGAAACTGGATGCATGAATTCAAGCGACGCAGCGTGCAGCGCGAGCCGGGGGCGCGCCGCCAGAGCTTCGGCATGCGCATAGAATTCGTCGCCCAGGATGGGATGGCCGATCTCGGCGAGATGCACACGCAGCTGGTGGGACCGCCCCGTCAGCGGCGCCAGCGCGAGGCGGGAAACCCGGCCGGATACGGATAATGTTTCGTACCGGGTGATACTCGGCTTGCCGGTCTCCCAGTCCACCTTCTGCAAGGGGCGCCGCGGCCAGTCCGTGATCAGTGGCAGGTTAATCTCACCCGAGGCCTCCGCCGGCGCGCCCCAAACGTCGGCGATGTAGTGCTTGGCGACTTCGCCGCAGGCGAACTGGCCGGAGATCGCACGCTGCATCTCCTTGCTGCGCGCAAACAGCAACAGGCCGCTGGTGGCCATGTCCAGCCTGTGCACGGTCAGCGCATCTGGAAAGGAGATCTGAACGCGCGACAGGGCGCAATCGGCCTTGTCTTCACCTCGTCCGGGCACGGAGAGAAGACCCGATGGCTTGTCGATCACGACCAGAAAGTCATCCGCGAAGACGACTTCGAGCTTCGCCTGCGGCGGGGCGTAGGCCATCACGCTGGCAGGCCGGGTAAGGCCAGGCGGAAGGCTGATCCTGTTTCGCCTGTTTCCAGAAGCGTCAGTTCGCCGCCCAGCGCGCTGGCCAGCTCATGCGCAATCACGAGCCCGAGACCGGTGCCGTTTGCGCGTGTCGAGCCGGCAAAGGGTTTGAAGAGGTTCGCCCGGGCTTTCTCCGGCAGGCCAGGTCCGTTGTCCCGGAACACCAGCGCGCCCTGTTCAAGCGCAATGCGGATATGTGGCGCCGGGGTAGCGGCCTGCGCCATGGCGTCAGCGGCGTTGCGCAGTAAATTTGAGGCAATCCGGTGCAGATGGTCCGGATCGCTCGTGAACACGAAGCTCGCAGGAACTTGGATGTCGAGCTGCGTCGCAGCGCCGTTCAACGCCTCATCTGCCGCTTCCATCAGCACCATCCGTAGGCTGACGGGCTGCAGCTTGGGCGGGCGAGGCGCCGCCTTGCCATAATCCAGCGTTGCCGTCGCAAGCTCGATCGCGCGCTCCAATGCCCGCTCCAGGCGCGGCGCCGCCCGTTTCACACGAGGGTCATCGGATTTCGCCAGCACGTCCGAGACCAGCTGCGCCGAAGCCAGCGAGTTGCGAAGGTCATGGTTGATCTTGGCCACCGCGCTGCCAAGCTCAGCGAGGTGGGCGCGCTGCCGGAACGCGTCCGCGACCGCTTCTTCCATGCCGGAAAGGGCATTCTGTGCACGGCCGATCTCATCCCGTCGGGGCGTCGGCGACAGCCGCCGCGTCCAGCTGCCCGGGTCGCGGCTGAACTGTTCCACGCTGATCGTCACCCGCTTGATCGGCCGCACGACAAACATGTCGAGCACGGCGTAGATCAGGACAGCCGCCACCAGCGCGATGATCAGCGACAGGCCTGCGATCCGCCAGGCAAACTGGATGAGGCCCGCCTTCAGCGGCGCTTGCGGTAACAGGATTTCGAGCACCCGGCCTTCGGCGGAGCCTTCAGCGACCACGATCAGGATTTCACCCTCCGGGGCCAGATACTCCCTCAGCGCGGCGAAGGAGCGTCCCATGGCCGTCGAGCCCCGGAGGTCGACAAGGCGCATGGGTCCGTCAATTGCCACGCGTGGCGCCAGAAGCTGGATGTGCATCTCGTCTTCGATCTCGGCGACCGCCAGCACTTCGGCCTTCATCAGCAGGCTCTCGGACAGCTCATCCGACACTTCCCGCATCGGCGCGGCGTCCAGCGCCAGCGCAGCGATCCGCGCTGCTGCCACGCGTTCCTCGAGCCATTGTGTGCGCAGGCTGCTGACGGACGGAATGAAGATCAGGAACTCGGTCAACAGGATCGCCCCGAGCGTCAGCGCAAACAGGCGCGCGGCCAGGCTGTCGGCAAACCGCCGCAGGCCCGGCGGCGGCGTCGGTAGGGGGGCGGGCGGTGGCGCGGTCACGTGCCGAGGCTTAGGCGAAATCGGCGGGCAGGGGAACGGGGCGGCTCAGGGAATCCGTTGCAGCAGCCCGACCAGCGCGCGGGCCGGCTTGCCGAAAACGCTGGGCGTGAAATAGGCCGATGCAGCACGCTTAACCGCTTCGGCACGGGTTGGATAGGGCGAGATGAAGTTCGTCAACGCGGTCAGCTTCAGGCCGTTCGACATGGCCACCGAGACGAGCTGCAGGATATCCCCCGCTCCATCCCCCGCAATCGAGGCGCCGACCAGCTTGCCCTTGTGCAGGACCAGCTTGGCTTCGCCGAGCGTGCGGCCTTCGGCTATGGCGCGGTCATTGTCATGGAACGGGAAGGCCGATGTCTTCACGCCGTCGCCAAACTTCTTGCGCGCTTCGGCTTCCGTCAGGCCGATCTGCGCAATCTCCGGCGAGGTATAGGTCACCGCCGGCACCGGCAGGCTCGCCGCGGTGCTGCCCTGCTTGAAGAAGGCGCGCCGGATGAAGACGGAGGCATGCCAGCCCGCGACATGCGTGAATTGTTCACGCCCGGCCGCGTCGCCCAGCGCCCAGACGCGCGGATTGCTCTTTGATCGGAGCGTCTCGCTGACCGTGAGGCCGGCCGGCGTATGCGCGACCCCGCCCTTGTCGAGGTCCAGTCCGTCCAGCACCGCTCGGCGGCCCAGCGCTACGAGAATGTGGGAGCCCTCCACCGCCGTCTCGCCGCCCGGCCCTTCGGCATGCACCGTGACACGGCCCGGATCGCCGGACACCCGGGTGACCTTGTGCCCTTCGAGGATACTCACGCCTTCCGCCCGCAGGGCCTCCACTGCCAGCTTCGCATGCCCTTCATCCGCACGGGCCAGCACGCGGCCCATCTCAAGCACAGTGACCTTCGCCCCGAGCCGCACGAACGCCTGCGCCAGTTCCAGCCCGATCGGTCCGCCGCCGAGCACGACGAGGTGCTGCGGAAACTCTGGCAGGGAGAAGATGGTTTCGTTGGTCAGGTAGGGTAGCTCGGCGAGCCCGGGGATCGGCGGGATGAAGGCGCGGCTGCCCGTCGCCACGATGATGCGGCGGGCTTTTACGCGTGCAGTATCGGACACGACCGAATCGCGGTCCTCGAACCGGGCGGCTTCACGGATCACCGTGCAGCCGAGGCCCTCGAACCGTTCCTGGCTGTCGACCGGTGCAATCGTCTCAATGGTCTTGCGGATGTGCGCCTTGACGCCGTTCCAGTCGACCCTTGCTGGCGCCAGCGTCACGCCATACTTCGCCGCCTCACTCGGCGCATGCGCCGCCTTGGCGCAGGAGAGCAGCGCCTTGGACGGCACGCAGCCATAGTTCAGGCAGTCCCCGCCCATCTCGTGCTTCTCGAACAGTACGACCTTGAGCCCGAGCATCGCCGCGCCTGCCGCGGCAGAGAGTCCGCCGGAGCCTGCGCCAATGACGCAAAGGTCGGCCTTCAGTGTACGGATATCAGGCATCAGGCGGGGACCTTCTTGGGAAAGAATTTCTTGTAGGCAACCGGCAGCAGTGAGACGAGACCCAATGCAATGAAGGCGGGCACAAAGTTTGCGGCCAGCGAGCCGATATCCGGCGTGCCGCCTTCGAGGAGGGTCCCCTTCACTGCCGCGCCGATCCAGGTGTAGGCGAGTGTGCCCGGTATGATGCCGAAGAACGTGGTCAGCAGATAGTCCCGGTATTTCGCCCCCAGCAGGCCGGGGGCTATGTTGACCGCGGCAAACGGGAAGATCGGGATCAGGCGCAAGGCGAACATGTAGGAGACCGGGTTTTCCGCAAAGCCGGCGCGCATCTTTTCGATGAATGGACCGGCGACATCCCGCAGGACCGCGCCGATGGAGGTCTTCGATGCAAAGAACAGGATCGACGCGCCGATCGTTGCCCCGATCACGGTCGCGGGCGTCCCGATGACCAGCCCGAACAGGAATCCGCCGGCGATGGTCAGCGCGCTGCCCGGAACCATGAAGGTCGTTGCGGCGGCATAAATCAGGATGTAGCCGGCAAACACGATCAGGAAATTCTCTTTCACCATCGCGTCGAGCGACACCGCATTGGCCGATAGCGCGTCCAGCGTCAGGTACTCATGCCATCCTTGCGACAAGGCGAGGCCGAGACCGAGGAGGATCACGTAGACCGGCCAGAGCCGTATCCAGAGAGCGGTGGGATTGGACGTCATGGTTTCACGGTCTTCTTGAGTTTCGCTGCATCATTGAGCGACCAGTCATACTGGTAGCGCACGATTTTTGGATTGGCGCGGATTTTTGCGGCAAGCTCCGGTTCGGCATATTCGAGCAGGTGCGCGACGACCTTGTCTTTCGAGCCCCCGAAGTCAGCTTCGAACCAGTTGTAGATTTCCGAGACATTGAGCCCCCGCGTCGTCACCGTCACCCCGCGCGGATGGTTCACATAGGCGCGCGCAGCAGCATCCAGTTCCTTCTTCAGGCTCGCCGCCTCCCAGGCCTTGGCGGGAAGGTTGGGGCAGCTGTAGGACGCGCAGTTGATCGCGTAGTGCACCTCCGGCGTGCCCCAGGTCTTGCGAAGGATCTTGTGCTCGATGGCGTCCAGCGACACCTCGCTGCCCCCCGCCTGCACCTTCACCTCTTTCCAGGGGCCCGTCAGGTAACCGTCCCTGATCGACTTCACCGGATAGCGCTCCACGATGTGGCGCACGGTGACAGCGTTGTAGAGGTTCGCCCAGGCCGCGAAGTTCGCATCGGTCTTCGCCGAAAGGTCAGCGTCGGCGAACCGCTCGATATAGGCATCCAGCGCGGCGCGGTCATTCTGCGAGGCCGCCAGCCCGGCATAATCCACGCGCGTGATGCCGTCGGAACTGGCTTTGACATAGGTCTTGAGGAGGCGGGTCCAGTCGGCATGTTCGGCAGGCACTTGGGTCTCCGCGGCGGGCTTGGGCGTGGTATCCGCCAAACCGGTTGCCGGGAATAGGCACGCCGCAAGGGCAACAAGGCTCAGGGCAACGGCGCGCATGGGGTACTCCGGTTTCGGGGGGAATGCAGCTCCCATAGCCGCCGCTTGCCGGCCCTGCATCTCACGAGGCGGTGATTTACCCGGCCCGTGAGGCGAATTTTTGCACCGGTTTCGTCTTGACCATACCGCCGCCCGCCTGTATTGCCCCCGTTTTCCAAGTTCCAAGCCTCAGAGCAGTCCCATGAAACGCACTTTCCAGCCGAGCAACCTCCGCCGCAAGCGCACCCATGGTTTCCGTGAGCGCATGGGCACCAAAAGTGGCCGCAAGGTGCTGGCACGCCGCCGCGCCAAGGGCCGCAAGACCCTGACCGCCTGATCCTTCCCCAGCGGGCCTGACCGGCCTGCCGACCGGGAGGCCGATCATGTCCGGCCCCGAAAACCCAGAAATCCCGGAAACGCGCCGCCTCAAGAAGCGGCGCGAATTCCTGTTTGCGCGTGATGGCCTCACCGAGCGCCGCAAATCCGTGGTCATCCAGGCCCGGGCGCGGGCCGGCGAGGCTCCCGGCCCCGAGATTGGCGAAGGCTTCACCGCGACAAAAAAGATCGGCGGCGCCGTCCAGCGCAACCGGGCCAAACGCCGCCTGCGCGAGGCATCCCGGCGGTTGCTGGCGCGCCATGGCCGCCCGGGCTGGGACTATGTGTTCATCGCCCGTGAGGCGACGCTCGACGTAGGCTGGTCCCGATTGCTTGACGATATGGAAAGCGCGCTGATAAGCCTCGCGCGCATTTGATGCCCCCAGCGCCTGCAACTGGCGCACGCCCCACAGACAACCGGAACTACCCCCATGGAAAAAGAAGAACAGCGCAACTTCCTGCTCGCCATGGCGGCGATGATCGCGTTTGTCTTTCTCTATCAGATCTTCGTCATGGAGCCGGCCCAGAAGCGCTATCAGGCCCAGCAGGCGATCGAAGCGGCGCAGAAACAGACCGCCTCCATCGACACCGCTGCCGAAGTTGCAGCGGGCCCGAAACCGATCCCGGAAGCCCTCGCCGCCGCGCCGCGCGTAAAGCTGGACGCCGACTCCATCGACGGATCGATCCGCCTCGCCGGCGCCCGCCTCGATGACCTCCAGCTGAAGCAGCACTTCGTCACCGTCGCCAAGACCGAAGAGATCCGCCTGCTGCGGCCGGAAGAATCCGAGTTCGGATATTTCTCGACCTATTACTGGGCCGACGGCAACACCCTCGTCGCCGGGCGCAACTCGCCCTGGACGCAGGTCGGGGAAGGCACCCTCAGTTCCACCACGCCGGTCACCCTCCGGCTCGAAGCACCGGGCGTCACCATCGACCGCGTCGTGTCGGTTGACGAAAACTACCTCTTCACCTTCAGCGACACCGTCACCAACACATCGGACGCGGCCAAGAGCCTGCGTCCGATCGGCTCGATCGAGCGGCAGGGTGACTACAAGAGTTTCCTCAATGCCACCGAGCCCGGCGTGGCGGCAGAGGCCGACAACGGCCTCGCCCATATGGGCCTGATGGGCGTGATGGACGGCACGCTGCGTCTCAAGAAATACAAACCGCTGTTCGCCTCCAAGAAGATCGACGGGGAATCGGCAGACGGCAACTTCGCCACCACGACCGGCGGCTGGTGGGGCCTCAGCGACAAGTACTGGATGAGCGCGCTTGTCCCGGCGCAGGACACCGCGTTCACCGCCTCGGTCAACCGCGCCAGCCTTGCCCGCGGCGGGCCGCTCGAAGTGCGAACCGAAGGCACCGCGGTCGACGTCGCGCCCGGTGCCAGCGTCACGGTCGAGAACCGCATCTTCGCCGGCGCCAAGAAATTCGAGATCCTGCGCGACTACGAACAGAACCAGGGCATCCCGCAACTGGTCGATGCCATCGACTGGGGCTGGGCCTTCTTCCTGACCAAGCCGTTCTTCTATGTGCTGCACTGGTTGCACGGCCATGTCGGCGCGTTCGGCTGGGCGATCCTCGCCTTCACCGTGCTCGTCAAGCTGCCGCTCGTCCCACTCTACAATGCCAGCTTCAAGTCGATGGCCAAGCTCAAGAAGCTTCAGGAGCCGATGAAGGACATCAACGAACGCTTCGCCGCCGATCCGCAGCGCAAGCAGCAGGAGATGATGAAGCTCTACAAGGAAACCGGCGCCAACCCGATTGGCGGCTGCCTGCCCATCCTTGTGACAATCCCGATCTTCTACGCGCTCTACAAGACGCTCTACGTCACCCTCGACATGCGCCACGAGCCCTTCTGGTACATGAAGGACCTCTCGGCGCCGGACCCGACCGCATTCGGCAACCTGTTCGGCCTGCTATCCTTCTGGGACGCGGCAGACATCAAGGCGATCCCGGTTATCGGCATCATCATCGGCATCGGCATCCTGCCGATCCTCTACGGCGCGACCATGGCTGTCCTGCAGTCTCTGTCGCCGCCGCCGCCGGACAAGATGCAGGCGCGCATCATCATGGCGCTGCCGCTTGTCTTCATGTTCGTGTTCGGAGGATTTGCCGCCGGTCTCGTGCTCTACTGGGTCTGGTCGAACGTGCTGACCTTCATCCAGCAATACTGGATCATGCGCGCGAACGGCGCCGAGACGGAAGTTGGCAAGTTCGTCGCCAAGTATCTCGGGCAGCGCAAGGCGCCGGCCAAGTAGTTGGATACGCCCTCCTTCTCCGACGACCAGATCGAAGCCGGCCGCTTGCTCTTTTCAGGCAGCGCCGAATTCGTCATGGGCGTGGTTGACCTTGCAGGTCTTCCGCCTGCGGATCGTCTGGAAGTCTGCTTCGCCGGCCGCTCGAATGTCGGCAAGTCCAGCCTGATCAACGCCCTCGCCGGCCGGGCCAAGCTCGCCCGCGCCTCGACCGAGCCGGGCCGTACCCGAGAGCTCAACTATTTCGACATCGGCGAAGGCCGCCTCTTCCTCGTCGACCTGCCGGGCTTCGGCTACGCACAGGTCTCGAAAACGCAGGTCGCCGCCTGGACCAAACTCATCCGCGCCTACCTGCGCGGCCGGCCCAGTCTCCGCCGGGTCTTCCTGCTGGTCGATTCCCGCCGCGGCCTGATGGATACCGACACCGAGATCATGGATCTGCTGGACGGCGCCGCCGTCAACTACCAGATCATCCTGACCAAGGTGGACAAGGTTCCAAAGCCGGAGGTCGAGAAGACCGCTGCGGAGGTCGCAGCGAAGCTCAAGAAACGAGGCGCCGCCCACCCGGTCGTGCTGCAAACTTCATCAGAGAAGGGCTGGGGCATCGCCGAGCTCCGCGCCGAGATTGCCGCCTTCCTGCCGCCTGCTTAGAACGGGCGCGGGAGGAACCGCGCCATGATCCAGATAAGACCCGATGACCTGACCGGTCCGGAAATCGCCGAACTGATCGCCATCCATGCCGGCACGATGCTCGCCGCCTCTCCGCCCGAGAGCTGCCATTTCCTTCCCATCGACGGCTTGCGCCAGCCTTCGGTCAGCGTCTGGAGCCTGTGGGAAGAGGGCGCCTTGCTTGGCTGCGGCGCCCTGAAGGACCTCGGCAATGGCACCGGCGAGATCAAGTCCATGCACACCCGCGAAGTCCTCCGGGGCAGGGGTCTCGGCCGCCGGATGCTCGAACACATCCTCGCCGAAGCCCGCCGCCGCAGCTATTCGGCCCTCTTCCTCGAAACCGGCTCGATGGATGCCTTCGTCCCCGCCCGGCGTCTCTACGAGGCCTATGGCTTCGACTATTGCGGGCCTTTCGGCGATTATGCCGAAGACCCGCACAGCGTGTTCATGTGCCTTCCGCTCGGCTGATCGGCATTGCGCGGAGGCCGCGAAACGCTCTAGACACCCGGTCCATGAACGATGCCCAGACCCAGGCCCTGCTGACGGCCCGTACCCTGTCCGAAGCGCTGCCTTACCTGCAGCGCTATGACAACCAGACCATCGTCATCAAGTATGGCGGCCATGCCATGGTGGACCCCGAACTTGCCAAGGCCTTCGCCCGCGATGTCGTCCTGCTGAAACTGCTCGGTATCCATCCCGTCGTGGTGCACGGCGGCGGCCCGCAGATCGGCGCGATGCTGGACAAGCTCGCCATCAAGTCCGAGTTCAAGGACGGCCTGCGCGTCACCGATGACGCAACCATGGAAGTCGTCGAGATGGTCCTCTCCGGCCCGATCAACAAATCCATCGTCCGCGCCATCAACGCGGCCGGCGGCAAGGCGGTCGGCCTCTCCGGCGCCGACGGCAACCTGATCCGCGCCCGCAAGGCGACCAAGACCACCAAGGATCCCGACAGCAATATCGAGAGCATCGTCGACCTCGGCTATGTCGGCGAGCCCGAACATGTCGACATCGCCGTGCTGAAAGCCCTGCGCGACGCCGATGACGACCTGATCCCGGTCGTCGCCCCCGTCGGCATCGGCGAGGACGGCGCCCGTTACAACATCAATGCCGACACCGCCGCAGGCGCCGTGGCAGCTGCCCTCGGCGCAAGCCGCCTGCTACTGCTGACGGATGTCGCTGGCGTCCTCGACAAGCAGAAGAATCTTATCCGCGAAATCAAGGTCAAGGACATTCCGGGCCTGATCGCCGACGGCACAGCTGCAGGTGGCATGATTCCAAAACTTGAAACGGCAGCACATTCCGTGATTCATGGCGTCGGGGCGGCAGTCATCCTCGATGGACGTGCGCCGCACGCCCTGCTCATGGAGCTTTTCACCGAACATGGCGCTGGAACGCTTGTTTCTTAGGATCGCCGCGCTGGCGATTGCCGCCGTCACGGCGCTGGCCCTGCCGGCGCGCGCTCAGGCCGGCGACGGCTGGGAGCTGTGCAACCGCACAAGCTACATCATCGAGGCGGCTGTCGGCCATGCCCAGGGCACGGGCGTTTCGGTCGATGGCTGGACCAAGCTTCCCCCCGGCGCCTGCAAGACCGCGCTGCCCGGCCCGTTGACCCCCGGCGTCCACTATCTGTACGGACGCGGCTCCACTGCCCACCAGGGCGGCGGGCGCGAATGGGGCGGGCGCCACGAACTCTGCGTCGACCCGACTGGCGGGTTCTCGCTGGAAAGCCCGCCCGATTGCGCCGCCATGGGCCTCGAGCCCCAGGGCTTCCGCCCGATCAGCATCACCCGCGCCGACAAGTGGACCAACAACTTCACCGAGATCGAGAACTGGACGCTCGACAACGCCCGCAATGCCGGCCTGCAGCGTCTGCTGGACGAGGCGGGCATCGTCTCCGGCAATATCGACGGCTTCATCGGCGGGCGCACCCGCGCAGCCATCAACGACTTCCTGAAGGTCAAAGGCCTTCCCGCCGACACGTCTGACGCCGACCTGATCGACTATCTCGAACAGGCCGCCGAGGAGCGCAGCCGCGCCGTCGGCTTCACGCTCTGCAACCGCACCAAAAACCGCATCTGGAGCGCGATCGCCCGCCGCGCCACCGAAGGCTGGGAAAGCCGCGGCTGGTGGCGCATCGAAGCCGGCGGCTGCGCCCGCGTCGTCGACCGGCCGCTGCGCGGCTCCGAACACTTCGTCTATGCCGAAATGGAAGAGCCGACCGGCCTGCGCACGCTGTCGCGCGCGTCTGAAGCCTTCTGTGTCGGTCGTGCCAAGTTCGCCATTTCCGGTCGCGAAAACTGCGAGGACGGCTCCTACCGCACCGCCCTCTTCGCGCGCACGCCGGCGCCGACCGAGCGCAAGCTGGTTTTCGAATTCTTCGAACGCGATTTCACTGATGCGAAGCAGGATGACGATTAACCCGCCGCCTGCACCGAAGCTGGAACACGTCACCGACTGGGTGTTCGACCTCGATAACACGCTCTATCCGGCCGAGTGCGATCTCTTCGCAGAGATCGACACCCGGATGACCGATTTCGTCGCGCGCCTCACCGGCCTCGAGCGCCTTGAGGCCCGCAAGCTCCAGAAGCACTATTACGCGACCTACGGCACCACGCTCTCTGGACTGATGACCGAGCACGGCCTCGATCCCGCGGAGTTCCTCCACTACGTCCACGAGATCGACCTCTCGCCGCTGCCGGACCTGCCGCACCTGCGCGCCGCCATCGCCGCGCTGCCGGGCCGCCGGTTCATCTACACCAACGGGCCCCGTCGCCATGCCGAGCGCGTCATCGAGAAGATGGGCCTTGCGCATCTCTTCAATGACAGCTTCGGCATCGAGGAAAGCGCCTACACACCCAAGCCCCAGCTGCCCGCCTACCAGTCCTTCTGCCGCATCCACAAGGTCGAGCCGCAAGGCGCCGCCTTCTTCGAGGATCTTGCCCGCAATCTGCTGCCCGCTAAATCCTTGGGTTTCACGACCGTGCTCGTTCAATCCGCCAAGGACTGGAGCCACGAACCGATTGAAGCGCGCCCGGCCGGAGCAGGGGATGTGTTCGGGGGTGACGGGAACGGGCACATCGACTACATCACCGGCGACCTCGCGGGCTTCCTCGACCAGGCTGTTCCGCGCCCGGCCCTGAAAGAGAAAGACTGAACCGATGCCTGATGCCCTTGCCCGTGTGATCAATGCTGCGTGGGAGGCGCGTGAAACGCTCTCCACCGACACCACCGGTGAAGTGCGTGACGCCGTGGACGCCGCCATCAGCCTGCTTGATTCCGGCGAAGCCCGCGTCGCCACGAAGGAAGCCGATGGCAAATGGACCGTGCATCAGTGGCTCAAGAAGGCTGTGCTGCTCTCCTTTCGCCTCAACGCCAACGGCGCCATCTCCGGCACGCCCGGCGGCGGCAACTGGTGGGACAAGGTGCCCTCGAAGTTCGAAGGCTGGGGCGCGAAGGAATTCAAGGAAGCCGGCTTCCGCGCCGTACCGCCGTGCGCCGTGCGGCGCGGCGCCTACATCGCGAAGAACGCCGTGTTGATGCCGTCCTATGTCAATATCGGCGCCCATGTCGGCGAGGGCACGATGATCGATACCTGGGCCTCGGTCGGTTCCTGCGCGCAGGTCGGCAAGAACTGCCACATCTCCGCTGGCACCGGCATCGGCGGCGTGCTTGAGCCCCTGCAGGCGAACCCCACGATCATCGAGGACAACTGCTTCATCGGTGCCCGTTCCGAAGTCGTCGAAGGCGTCGTCGTCGGCGAAGGCTCGGTCCTCGCCATGGGCGTCTTCATCACCCAGTCCACCAAGATCGTGAACCGCCAGACCGGCCAGATCATCTACGGCCACGTTCCGCCCTTCTCGG
>JBBSDJ010000032.1:0-25163 GCA_038249555.1 Caulobacterales bacterium | reverse complement strand
AGGGCGTGCGTTGGTCAGGTTGCTCTGCTTGGCCCATCCTTCGACCCCTGCCTTCGCAGGGGCATGCTTCGCTCTGGATGAGGTGGTTGGTTTGGCGGGGGCCGCAGGGATGGTCCGGGGGCGGAGGGGTTTGCGGTCTGCACGGATTATCCACCCGGTGTGGGGGTGGGGCGTTCGATACGGGAAGTATTTTGTAGCGCGTTGATTTTGCTTGGGTGAAAGGTGCGGGGATGTAGGCGCAAGTCCTTGCCTCAAGCCCGTCACCCCCGCGCTCAGGAAATCTCATACGATTTCCTGTCTTCGCGCGTCCCTCTCCCCAAGGGAGAAAGTGGCAGGCGGACCGTCATGAGGTACGCAGACCAAACGTCCGGAGTTCTTTCCTACGCCTCCAATAGACTCCCCGTTCAACCAAACTCGGCTAGATCTTGACCAGACTTGCAGCCTACCCTTGGTAGATGTATTAACCATTTGGTAAGCAAATGGGGGCGAGCATGGCGAAAGCTGTCCGAACTGGTCGGGCTGCACTTGGACAGTCAGCGAGCTGGGCTTTGCTTCTCGTCAATGGAACATTGGGATCGCTGGGACTCGTCGGTCTGATCCATCAGATACTGGGCTGGCAGGGCCTGGAATTGATCGATGGTGGTCTTTACAGGTCCGCCCTCCGCCTGACCGAGTGGTGGAGTTTTCTCGCGATCGACATGATTGCCTGGTTTCCTGCTCAATTCGGAATCAAGGCCGAAACGAATACGATAGCTGCTTCAGCAGCGCTGCTTCTGCTAAGCGCGGTTGGAACGAAGCTTTTGAGCGTCAAGTTTGACGCGGCCGTGAAGCTGCCCGTCAAAAAGAAAGTTGGACGTCCGCGTACGGATCAACTCGCGCAAGCAAGAAGTGTGATCTGGCACTGGCTCAAGCAAAAATTTGCTAACGCACTTGGCGCGCTAAAAGAGAACTCTTGGCCTGCGGCGGTGATGGTAGTCGCCTACTTGGTCTTAGTATTCGCCGTAAACCTCGCAAATAGCCCAATCAGTCCGGACACGGTAAAAGGAATGGCGTATGCGGTTCTCATCTATGCCGGATTCCACGCTGTCAAGGAACTGCTGAAAGACGGCGCTTACGTCCGATACCTTTGGGCGATGGCTGGCTCCACTGTTGGATTGACGGCGATTTCATACTGGATCGAAAGCTCGCAATCGATGCCGGCCTAATCCAGCGCGCCGATATAGGGCAGGCCGCGGTAGAGGCCCGCGTCGTCCATGCCATAGCCGACGAGGAAGCGGCCCGGCGCATCGAACGCGCAAAAGTCCACGCCGTCCGCCCCGCGCGGCGCCCAGGGCTTCTGTGTCAGCGCAACGGTAAGCACTTCGCGCGCGCCTTTGGCGATCAGGTGCTGCTTGGCGAAATCGAGCGTGCGGCCGGTATCGAACACGTCATCGATCAGCAGCATGCCGCGTCCTTCGACGGGGCGCGAGACATCCGCGCGCACGACCACGCGGCCCGAGCTTTCGCGCGCGTCGCGGTAGCTTTCGAGCCACAGCACATCCAGCACAGGATGCACGCCGCGCCGGGCGAGCGCCTTCATCAGGTCGCTGGTGAAGGGCGTGGCGCCGATCAGGATGGAGACGGCCGTCCAGTCGCCGGTGAGGCGCGGCACGAGACGGTCGGCGAGATCATCGACGCGGGCCATCAGGTCTGCCTCGGAAAGGATGACATCGATCTTGGGCATCGGCGCGAGGGGCGTAGGGGCTTGCATGGTCAGAGGGGATCCTCGGTAGCTGGAACAATATCTTCGGCCACCGGAAGGGCCTCGTCCGTCAGCGGCGGCAACTCCTCCGTAGGCGGCTCATTCGGCACGGCGGAGCGCTCGACGAAACTGACGACAATCTCGAAACTCTCGACCGGGGCCGGCTCGACGACGACACCGAACTGGCCGGAGGCGCCGGGATCAAGTTCGCCCGGCGTGACGAAACTGTATTCAGTCGCGACGATCTTGCCCGCCTCGTCGCGCAGGTCGACCCGCACGCCGGGTGTCTCGACGGCGGAATTGGCGACGTTCACCGCGCGGCCGGTGACGGTGACGATCGGGATCGTGTCATTGAACGTCCGGGCGCGTTCGATATCGGCGAAGTCGAGCCCGAACCGGTTCACGTCCAGACCGGCGAGCTTGTAGGCGGCGGCCGATTGCGGCCAGACCTTCACGACATCATTGCGGAACATGAAGGCTGCGAAGGTCGCGCCCGCAAAAATGCCCCCGACAAGTACCCACGAAAACACGGCGGCGAAGCGGCTCTTCTCGCGCCGCTGCTCGCGCAGGCGTTCGCGGTAAACCTCATGCGCCGGCGCAGCCGGCTTGTCTTCCGCCAGCGATTTCGGCTGCACGAACCAGGAATGCCCGCAGGCGGCGCATTTAACAGTTCGCCCGCTTTCACCGATTGTTGAGTCATCGGCGAAATAATGGGTGCTGCAAGAAGGACAGGTAAGGATCATTCCGTCGTCTTTCCGGCTGCTGCCCCTTTGGCCCACCTCGTAACCCGGACCCCGCACCATGACCCAGCTTCGCCCGGACATGTTTGATGAGGCTGCCGTCCGCCTGGACGGCGTGTCCCTTCGTTACGATTCGACCGAAGAAATCCTTAGCGGGATTGATCTCGTCCTGAAACCCGGCAGCTTCAGCTTCCTGACCGGTGCCTCCGGGGCGGGCAAGTCCAGTCTGCTGAAGCTGCTTTATCTGGCGCAGCCGCCCTCGCGGGGCGAAGTTTCGCTGTTCGGGCGGCCCACGAGCCGGCTGTCGCGCGATGAGTTGTCGGCGATGCGGCGCCGGGTGGGCGTGGTGTTCCAGGAATTTCGCCTGCTGAACCACCTGACGGCCTATGAGAATGTGGCCCTCCCCCTGCGGGTGATGGGGCGCAAGGAAAGCCAGTACCGGCGGGATGTGGAAGAGCTGCTGCGCTGGGTGGGCCTCGGCGAGCGGCTGCACAAGCGCCCCGAAACCCTGTCCGGCGGCGAGCAGCAACGCGTCGCCATCGCCCGCGCGGTGGTCACCCAGCCGAACCTGCTGATCGCAGACGAGCCGACCGGCAACGTCGACCCCGACATGGCGGCCCGCCTGATGCGGCTTTTCTACGAGCTCAACAAACGCCTCGGCACGACCGTGGTGATCGCCACCCACGATCTTGGCCTGATCCGCCAGATCGATGCGCAGGTCTACCGGCTGGCCGACGGCATGCTGGTGCAGGAAAACGGCGAGGTGGCGCCCACTGCCCGGCGCCGCACCGATCCCTTGAGGGCGATGCCATGAAACCGCGCGAGAATTCCCTTCTGCCGCTGGAAGATGCCCGCGAGGCGGCCCTGTTCTTCGTCGTCGGCGCGCTGTGCTTCCTCGCGGCGCTGGCCGCCCTGTCGGCGAAATCCACCTACGGCGCCGCCCGCGCCTGGACGGCGGAAGTGGAGGGCGAATACACGGTGTCCCTCTCCGGCGCCGATGCGACCGCCGCCGATGAAGCCGCGCGCCTGCTGGCGGGGCTCGACGGCGTGATTACCGCGCGTGCTTTCAGCGACGCCGAGATCAACGCCCTGCTGGAGCCGAACTTCGGCAAGAGCGGCCTGCCCGCCGACCTGCCCGTGCCCCGGCTGATCGCAGTGACCGGCGCCGCAGATGCCGAAGACCTCGGCGCAAGGATCAGCACCGCGCTGCATGACGCCGGGCATAGCGCCGCGGTGGACGCGCACGCCGAATGGGCGGGCGATGTGCGCCACATGCTGTCGATCTCGCGGATCGCCGCACTGTCCATCGTCGCGCTGCTGTCGGCCACCGCCATCGCCGTGATCGCCTTCGCCACCCATGCCGCCCTGCTGGCCCGGCGCGACATCGTGGACGTGCTGCACGTGGCCGGCGCCAAGGACCGGTTCATCGCCGGCCTGTTCGAGCGCCGCTTCTGGCTGCTGGGCCTGCGCGCAGGGACGGTCGGCGCGCTGGTGGCGCTGGCGAGCGTGGCCATCCTGATTGCGCTCGGACGCTCCGGCGCCGAACGCTCCGGCCTGCTGCCGCAACTGTCGCTGGACTTCCCGGATCTCGCGGTTCTGGTGGTGACACCGGTGATCGCGGGCCTCGCTGCACGGCTGGCCGCCGGAATCACCGTCATGAGGTCGCTCCGGTCCGTCATGTAGTGACGGAGCCCTGACAAGGCGTTAGAGCCGATCCTGATGCAGATGCTCCGATCCTATCTCTTCCTGCTCTGGCTCTACGGCTGGATGGCGATCGTCGGCGTGCTGTACCTGCCGACGCTCGTGATGCCGCGCGTGGTGACGCTGAAAGCCATCGGCTTCTATGGCGAGATCATCCGGTTCGGCCTGCGCTGGATCTGCGGCATCCGGACGGAAATCCGCGGCCGCGAACATGTCGTCCCCGGCCCTGCCATCTATGCCGGCAAGCATCATTGCATGCTCGACGTGTTCATCCCCTTCATCGCAACGCGGGAGCCGTGCCACATCCTGAAGAAGGAACTGGCCTGGACGCCTTTCCTTGGCTGGTACGCGATGAGCACCGGCATGATCGCGATTGACCGCGCGGGCACCACCAAGACGCTGAAAGCGATGGTCGAGGCCGCGAAGAAGCGGGCGGCGCAGAAGCGCACGATCGTGATCTTCCCGGAAGGCACCCGCCGCGACCCGAACGCAGCGCCGGATTACCAGCCCGCCGGCATCTCGGCGATGAACAAGGCGCTCGGCGTGCCGATCATTCCGGTGGCCACCAATGCCGGTCTGTGCTGGCCGGCCCGGGGCACACGGTTCAAGCCCGGTCTGATCGTCTATGAAGTGCTGCCCGCGATCCCCGGCGGCCTCGACCGCAAGACGCTGATGGCGCGGCTCGAGAACGATCTCGAGACCGCTTCCAACCGCCTGATCGCGGAAGGCCGCGCCGTGCAGGCCGCGAAGGCGGCCAGGTGAGCACCGCGCCGCCGGGCCGCGCGCTGAAAGCCGCGTGCGAACACCTTGCGGCGACCGACCCCGCCCTCGCCCGCGCCTATGAGGTGATCGGCGTGCCCGTCTGGCGCTATCAGGACCCGACCTATGCGATGCTGGGCCGGATGATCTCGCACCAGCAGATTTCGCTCTCCGCCGCTGCCGCCATCTGGTCGCGCGTCGAGGCGCATCTCGGCGAGGTGACCGCCGAAGCCATGCTGGCCGCCGACCCCGAAGCGATCCGCCTGTGCGGCATGTCCCGGCCGAAAGTGGCGCACCTCATCTCGATTGCCGAAGCGATGGTCTCCGGCCGGCTGGACCTCGCCCGCGTCTGCGCCGCGCCGCTGGACGCGGCGCGCGCCGAACTGCTGGCGGTGCGCGGCATCGGCCCTTGGACGGCGGAGCTGGTCCTGCTCTACGCCGCCGGCGCCCTGGACGCCTTCCCGACCGCCGATGTCGGCCTGATGGAGGCCCACAAGAGGCTCGGAAACTACGACATCCGTATGCAGGGCAAGGCCTTCACCGCGCATGCCGAACGCTGGCGGCCCTACAGGGGCGTCGCGACGCACCTTCTCTGGGGCTGGCTGCATGTGGACCGGGCCACGATACCTCGCCCTGACGCGCCTGAGACGTGCCCCTTGCGTTCATGCCGGGCTGTCATAATCTTATGCAAGGAATCGTTTAGACACCGGTCCGGACAAGCAAGGAGAGCGCGTCTTCTGTAGGATTTGCACGGATTTCACAAAAATCACGCGGCCCGGGAGGCTGGCATGACTGAAGTCGTTTCCCTGCCGCCGAATGGCCGGCCCGCCCTTGTCCTGAACGCGGATTTCAGGCCGCTTTCCTATTATCCACTCTCGCTCTGGCCGTGGCAGGAAGTGGTGAAAGCCGTCTTCCTCGACCGGGTCGATATTGTCGCCGAATATGACTGCGTTGTGCGCTCCCCCAGCCGTGAGCTGCGCCTGCCTTCGGTCATCGCGCTGCGCGACTTCGTTCGGCAGGATCGCCCGCCGGCCTTCACGCGCTTCAACGTGTTCCTGCGGGACGGCTTTGCCTGCGCCTATTGCGGCGCGCAGGACCACCTGACCTTCGACCACGTGATCCCCCGCTCGCGCGGCGGACGCACGACCTGGGACAATATCGTCACCGCCTGCAGCCCCTGCAACCTCGCCAAGGGCAGCCGCCTGCTGCGCGAAAGCCATCTCGACCTGCAGCGCAGGCCCTACCGCCCGAACAATTACCAGCTGCAGGACATCGGCCGCAAATTCCCGCCAAACCACCTGCACGAAACCTGGATGGACTATCTCTACTGGGATGTGGAGCTGGAAGGGTAGCGGGCGACCGCGTTACCTAACGTTTTCGAACAATCCACTCATCCCCGCGCAGGCGGGGATCTAGGGAGGAACGTGCCGCGCCCGATCCCGGCCTGCGCGGGGACGAGCGGTTCTTTTGACTACGGACAACCACCCCAGTCGAACCGCCAGGCGCGGAAGTGCACCGGGTCGCCGTTGGAATAGTTCAGCGCGTAGTAGGACGCCCCTTCCGTCAGGCACGCGCCGAGGCTGGTCGCTTCCGCGCGCAGCCGCGCCGCCGTGTCGGTGATCGGCTCGTCCGCCTTGCGGTCTTCGAAATTAAGAAGGTAGACGACCGGATAGGCCGCCGGATCATCCGGCAGGTCGAGCGGTGTCTGCGGCGGATGCAGGTTCTGCGTGCCGAGCGTCATCACATAGGACGGCTCCGCATAGCCAAGCGCCAGCACGCGCTCCGGCGTCTTGACGTTGCAGAGATCGTCCTCACCCGGAACACCGCACACATCCTCCAGCGCCAGCCGCGCCGTCTCGGTCGGCTGCACCCAGACCTGCGAGGGCAGCATGTTGATGCGGATATGCCAGCCGAGCGCGATGCTGGAGAGGATCGCCAGCAGGATCGAGGCGGTCACATGCCGCCGCGCCAGTTCCACCAGCGCAAGGCCCGCCAGAACGAACCCACCCCACCAGAACCAGACCGGATAATCCCGGTACGGCGTCCAGGCCGCCAGCACTTCCTCGGCCGAAACCGTCCGGAAATCGCCCGCCGTCTCCGCCATCAGGTTGGTCGTCACGCCCGGGAAGGAGGCCGCGAGCAAGACCACCGCGCCAAGCGTAAACAGCACCATGCCCACGGCGTTGGACACCGGCAGCCGGGCCCCGTCCAACAGACGCACCGCTGCATAGCCGCACAGAAGGCCGAAGGCTGGATAGGCCGGGAGAATGTAGTGGCTGAGCAGCGTCGGCATCAGCTCGAAGAAGGCATAGGTCAGCCCGCCCCAGGCGAGCAGCAGGCGCAGGCCCTTGGTCTCGTCCGATGGCTCGGCCCCGCCCGGCGCTGCGCCCGGCATCAGCCAGACCGCCGCGATGAACAGGAACGGCCAGGCCGGCAGCGGCTTCAGTGTACGGAGGGTTTCCGCGACACTGCCCGCCTCGAATGCCGGCACCAGCGCGACGCCGTAGTTGAGCGCCACCAGCACCGCGAAGATCGCGGCGCCCGCCAGCGCATGCCGGCGCACCGGCGCGGTGTTGACGCCCCCTGCCCCAGCCACCTGCTTCACCGAGGCCACAAGCCCCGCCACGAACAGCAGCGTCGCCGGGAAGAACCAGGCCGGGATGTGCGAGAGGTGGTAGAGGAACCAGCCGCCATGGCCTTCCGAGGCGCCGGTGAACTTGTCCTTCAGGTCCTTGCCGACCGCGCCTTCAATATACTGGCCATCGGTCGCCGCCTGGATCCACAGGAACCAGGGCAGCACCATCGCGACGAACAGCGCCGGGCCTTTCCAGTCCGCTAGCGGGCGCCACCAGTCCCCACCCTTGCCTTCCGCCGCACGGCTCCAGACATAAGCGCCAAGCCCGGCATAGGCGACGACCATCATCGTCACCGGCCCCTTGATCAGGAACGACGCGCTGACCGTCAGCCAGACGAGGAAAGCCATCCGCCCCGGTCTGTCCGTACCCAGATAAAGCCGCCCGAGGGCGCCGATGCCGAGCGTCGTCAGGAACACCAGCACCCCGTCCGTCTTGGAGATATGCGCCTCGGAGGTCAGCAGCAGGCTCGCCCCGAACAGCGCGGCGCCGAGAAAGGCCGCGCGCCGCCCGACCAGCGGAATGCCGGCCCAGAAACAGGCGAGCGTGGCAAACGCCGCGCCGAGCCAGCTCGGCACCCGGTAGGTCCAGATCTGCTTGGCTTCAGGCCCGGTGAAGATCGCCGTGGAGGCTGCCTGCAGCCAGTGGATGCCGGCCGGTTTCTTGTTGCGCAGCTCGTCCTGGTACTGGATGACGATGTAATTGTTCTCCTCCAGCATCTCCTTCGAGGCCTGCGCGAAGCGGCTCTCGTCACGGTCCAGCGCCGGCAGCAGGAAGACGCCCGGCGCGGCGGCCCCGAAGGTCAGCAGGAACAGGATGATCCAGGCTTTCCAGCCGGTCGAGATACGGTCGAGAACGGTCATGGCGGGCCATTTAGCGCAGGTTTGGCGCGGCGTCTTGTGGATTTGGCCGAAACGGCCATGCTCTAAGACCCGGCTGCAGCAAATGTCATCAGGGCCTCGATTTTGCAGGCGAGGCCCGGTAAGAGGCGCCGTTTACTGACGCGCCGTTTTTGGCGCACCTGGCCGGGATGAGGGCAATTTGACCGAAGCTGCCGAATTCTCTGTCGTCGTGCCCGTCCATAACGAGGCCGGCAATGTCGCCGCACTGGTCGGCGAAATCGCCGCCGCGCTGGATGGCCGCGCCTTCGAGATGGTGTTCGTGGACGATGCGTCCACCGACGATACCCGCGCCCGCCTGATGGCCCTCAAGACGCAGTACCCGATGCTCCGCGTCCTCGGTCACCGCAGCAATGCCGGCCAGAGCCGCGCGATCCGTTCCGGCATCCTCGCCGCCCGCGCCCCGGTCGTCGGCACACTCGACGGCGACGGCCAGAACGACCCCGCCGACCTGCCGGACCTTTACCGCCAGCTGACCCGCGCCGGCGCCCCGCACGGCCTGAAGATGGTGATGGGCCGCCGCGCCAGCCGCCAGGATTCGAGCTGGAAGAAGTTCGGCAGCCGCTTCGCCAACAATATCCGCAAGCGGATGCTGCGCGATGACTGCGACGACTCTGGCTGCGGCATCAAGGTGATGCACCGCGCGGCCTACGTCATGCTCCCCTATTTCGACCACATGCACCGCTACATGCCGGCGCTGATGCGCGCCGAAGGGCACGGCGTCGAATTCCGGAACGTGAACCACCGCCCGCGCGGCACAGGCAAATCCAATTACACAAATTTCGGCCGCCTGAATGACGCCCTCTCCGACCTGCGCGGCGTCATGTGGCTCATCCGCCGCAGGCGCAATCCGGGCGGCGCGGACGAGTTCTAGGCGCGGCGGCGACCGGCAGGAACTGGCCGAGGCTGCGTAAAAACGCAGAATTGGTCAGCGCGGTTGGAAAATTCTGCCTCCGGAGAAACAGCATGACTGCGATCTAATCGAGCTGTTCCCGATACCCGGCGAACTGGGACATTTTGTTGCACATAAAAATCGCAGCAGCACGTTTTTACACAGCCTCGGCCCCATCCCGCCGATCGCGGCGAAAAGTGGGACGCCGCTGTCGAAGCCTCAGGCTGATGCGCGCAACACTAGCTCTTCGTTGACCGCGCGCGCCACGGCGGGGCGTTCCAGCAGCCGATTCCGATAGCCTTCAAGCACCGGCCAGGATTTGAGATCGACCCCTGCGGGAGCCGCCCAGTTCAAAGTGGCGATGAGGTAGGCATCGGCTACAGTGAAGGCATCAAGCACAAACGGGCGACCTTCGAGGTGTTCCGACAAAAAACGATACCGGATGGGCAACAACTGGTCCCGGGCGAAAGCTTTAGCTTCCGGCGGACTGTTTGGGTGGAACATCGTATAGAATACCGCCTTGTGCACCTCTGTGCTCAGGTAGTTGAGCCATTGCTGAAGCGTATAGCGCGCCATTGAGCCAGCCAGAGGCGCAAGCCCGCTTGCAGGCGCTCTATCAGCGATGAATTGCAGGACCGCCGGACCCTCGGTGAGGATCGTTCCGTCCTCCGTCCTGAGCGCCGGCACTTGCCCCTTCGGGTTGACGTCAGCGTAGTTCTCGCCCGTGGTCAGGCGCTTCGTCGAGAGCACGACCTGATGAAAGCGGGCGTCGAGGCCTGCCTCGTAGATGGCGATGCGGCTGGCCAGCGAGCACGACAGCGGTGCGAAAAACAGGTCCATCGCAAGTCTCCATATTGTTTTTAATGCGATATCGCATATATTTATCTTTGCCAAGGAATAGAATGCCGTGTCGCAAGTAATTAAGCGGGGCCGCGGTCGCCCCCGTTCATTCGACGAGAAGTCTGTGCTGGCCGCGGCGCGGGACGCCTTCTGGAGCAAGGGCCTGTCGGGCGTCTCGCTCGATCAGGTCTCGGCCGCTTCAGGCGTGGCGCGCCCAGGTCTCGCTGCGGCGTTCGGCGACAAGCGCGCGCTTTATCTGCGCACTATCGACGATTTCGTGGAGGAAATGGAAAAGGTCGCCGCAGCGCTGTTGAACGGAGGCGGCGGGTTACGCTCGGAGCTGGCGGCCTTCTTCAAGGGAGCACTCGCCTTCTATCTGCTCGGCGATGAACCACGCGGTTGCATGGCGCTTTGTACTCTGCCGGTGGAGGCCGCTGACGACCCGGTGATACGCGCCCGCCTAGCCGACACGATCGCTGCTACCGACGCCGTCTTCACCGCACGCTTCCGCCTCGCGCGCCAGCAAGGCCATTTTTCGGCGGGCTTCAGCGAGCAAGTGCATGGCGCGTTGGCTTCGGCGCTGCTCCACAGTGTAGCTATCCGAGCGCGCGCTGGCGCCTCCAAAACGTCGTTGGAAGATATGATCAAGTCTGCACTTCAGGTTCTTTGCAGCGAGAACACGTGATGCAATGACGGCTTACGGCGAATGGGTGCCAATCCGCTAAGTACTCTGAAGCGTCCGCACCTGGTTCCTATGGGCGATCCGCCTCAATACATAGGCGTCCCTTTTGACCGTTGCGGATATCATCCTTGGGGTGGAGCAGAAAGTTACGAGTGACGCTTATCGGCGAACTCCTGCAGTTCCCAACGCCGCTCAGCCGGCCACCTCCTCAAGACAGGCCGCGATCGTGTCCGGCGTGTCCTGGTGGGTGAAGAAGGTCTGGAGCTTCCACTCCTCGTCCATGAGGTAGAGCAGGCTCGTATGGTCCATCGTGTATTCGGCCATGCTGTCGGGCTGCTCGACGCGCGAGTAGTCGGCCTTGAACGCATCGGCGGCGGCGCGGATCTCCGCCTCTGTCCCGGTCAGCCCCTGCAGGCCCTCCGGAAACGCCTTGTTGGCGACATAGGTGGCGAGCGCCTCCGGCGTGTCCCGGCCGGGATCGATGCTGATCAACAGCGTCTGCGGCCGCTCGGTCCCCTCCGGCAGCTTCCGGTAGGCGGCGGCAACCGTCTGCAGCGTCATCGGGCAGACATCCGGGCAATAGGTGAAGCCGAAATAGATCAGCGTGGGCCGGCCCTTGAAGTCGGCCTCGGTAACCCGCGCGCCGGTGCTGGATACCAGCGAGATCGGCCCGCCAATCTCCGGATAGGCGCGGCTGAGACAGCCCGATTGCAGCCCCCCGGACTTCGCGGCGACAGGCGCCGCCGCCGAATCCGGTGCCTCGCCCGCAGGCGAACAGGCGGCGAGGGCGGCCGCGGCGAATACCATCTGCAGAAGTGTGCGCATGCTGCACATTAGCCCGGAAACCTTCGCTTGGCGCCAGCGACAGCCTGCCGCATAAGTCCGCCGATGGAAGAGGCGGCACGGGATTCGCGGACAGGATTTGAGGACGCCATCTTCACGCTGGCGCCCGAAGGGCTCGGCTCGGCCCAGACGGCCCTCGGCCGCACCCGCCTGCGCACCTTCATCACCCTGCGCTGGCTCGCCGTCGGCGGCCAGACGAGCGCCGTGCTGCTGGTCTATTTCGGTCTCGGTTTCCAGCTGCCGCTGGCGCTCTGCCTCGCCATCATCGCCGCCTCGGCCTGGCTGAACGTCTTCCTCTCCTTCGCCTTCCCCTCGCAGCGCCTGACACACAGCTGGGAGGCGGCGGCCCAGCTCGGCTTCGACACGGTGCAGCTCGCCGCGCTGATCGCCGTCACCGGCGGCCTGTCAAACCCCTTCCTCCTCCTCCTGCTCGCCCCGGTTACCGTCGCCGCGCTCAGCCTCAGCGTCCTGCCCGCCGCCTTCGTCGCGGTACTGGCCCTCGTGATGGCCGGCATCATGCCGCTCGTCAGCCTGCCCCTGCCCTGGACCGAGGCGGGCGGCACCCATCTGCCGATCCTCTTCCAGTGGGGCCAGTTCGCCGCCCTCGCCGTCGGCACGGTGTTCTTCACCCTCTCCGCCGGCCGCGTCAGCCAGGACGAGGCCCGCCTCGTGCGCGCGCTCGATGCCGCCAGCGTCGTGATGGCGCGGGAACAGAAACTCTCGGCCCTCGGCGCGATGTCGGCCATGACCGCGCATGAACTCGGCACGCCACTCGCCACCATCCACCTCGTCGCCAAGGAACTCGTCCGCGAACTGTCGCCCGACGATCCGCATGCCGAGGATATCCGCCTGATCGCCGAGCAGGCCGACCGCTGCCGGGCGATCCTTTCGGCCATCCGGGACGCCCGCGACGCCACCGACATCGTGCACGCCCGGATGCCGCTCGACGCCCTCGTCGAGGAGGCCGCCGCCCCGATGAAAGGCCTCGGCGTCGCGGTGATCGTGCGCGCGACCGCCGGCGACGGCGGCACGCCGCGCCCGCCGGTGATCGAGCGCAGCCCGGAAATCCTGCACGCCCTCGGCGCCTTCATCGAGAACGCTGTCAGCTTCGCCGCCACCCGCGTCGAGGCGACCGCCAGCTGGACCAGCGACCAGGTGATCATCACCATCATGGATGACGGCCCCGGCTTTTCCTCCGAAGTCATCCCCAAACTCGGCGAGCCCTACATCTCCGACCGGTCCGAAGCCCGCCTCGGCGGCGGCGACATGGGCCTTGGTTTCTTCATCGCCAAGACGCTGATCGAGCGCACCGGCGGGCGAATTGCCTCGCGCAACCGCACGCCGCCTGCTACCGGCGCTGTGGTCCAGGCCGTCTGGCCGCTTCGCGCCCTATTGCCGCGCAGTTTGGACTAGTGGGCCGATTGGCCCTATACTTGCCTTTGATACAGAATTGCATTCAGGAACCCGTCCTATGGACCGCCCCGCCCCCGTGAACGTTCACCCCAGCCTCGAAGCGCTCGAAGACAAGACCTGTCTCGTCATGGACGATGACGGCCCCTTCGTGCAGCGCCTCGCCCGGGCCCTCGCCCAGCGCGGCTTTGTCGTCTCGGCGGTCTCCACCGTCTCCGAGGGCAAGGACATCGCCCGCCTCAACCCGCCCGCCTTTGCCGTACTGGACCTGCGCCTCGAAGATGGCAGCGGCCTGGAAGTCGTCGAAGTCCTCCAGAAGGCCCGCCCCGATGCCCGCGCGGTGATCCTCACCGGCTATGGCGCCATCGCGACCGCTGTCGCCGCCGTGAAGGCCGGCGCGGTCGACTACCTCTCCAAGCCGGCCGATGTCGAAGACATCATCCGCGCCTTGACCGCCACCCAGGACGAACGCCCCGCGCCGCCCGAAAACCCGATGTCGGCCGACCGGGTCCGCTGGGAACACATCCAGCGCGTCTACGAGCTGTGCAACCACAACGTCTCGGAAACCGCCCGCCGCCTCAACATGCACCGCCGCACCCTGCAGCGCATCCTGGCGAAACGCGCGCCGCGCTAGCGGCTACTCCTCCGCCTTCGGAACGTTCCGGCCGAAGTTCACCGCGCCGGAATCCTGACCCGCATCGATGATCGCCTTGCGGATCGTCCGGGCCCGGGTGAACTCGCGCATCAGCATGTCTCCGTCGCCCCAGCGGATCGCGCGTTGCAGGGCGGCGAGGTCTTCCGAGAACCGCCCGAGGCATTCCAGCACCGCCTCACGGTTGTTCAGGAACACGTCGCGCCACATCACGGGGTCCGACGCCGCAATGCGGGTAAAGTCGCGAAATCCGCCTGCGGAGTATTTGACGACTTCGCCCTGCTCCACCGTTTCCATGTCGAACGCCGTCGCAACGATGTTGAACGCAATCAGGTGCGGCAAGTGCGAGGTGATCGCCAGCACGCGGTCATGCCGCGCGGCGTCCATCGATTCCACCTTGGCGCCGAGCCCTTTCCAGAACGCCGTGAGCTGCGCCAACGCCTCTGCCTCGCCCGGCGCCCCGGTCACGACCGGCGTCAGGATATGCCAGGCCCCCTGGAACAGCGTCGGGAAACCGGCATCCGGGCCGGATTGCTCCGTGCCCGCAATCGGGTGTCCGGGGATCATGTGGATGCGGCCATCGGCGGCGGCCGACAGCGCGCGGGCCGCTTCGCTTTTCACGGAGCCGACATCGGTCAGGATGGCGCCCGCCTTCATCGCCGGCACCGCCCCGGCCGCGACATTTCCCAGCGCGCCGACGGGCACGCACAGGATCACGCAATCGGCCTTTGCCACGGCGGCTTCCAGCGACGCAGCGACCTCGCCGAGGCCGATCTCGGCCGCACGGGCCCGCACATCCGGATTGGCGTCGTACAGGACGATCTCGCCGGCCGTGCCATATTCCCGCGCCGCCCGCGCGATCGAGGAGCCGATCAGGCCCGCCCCGATGATGGCGATACGCGAAAAGACAGGATCAGTCATGGCAGGCACTCTCCAGAGGGGCTTGGCGCGGCTGCTTGGTGGGCAAACGCACCCGGTGCGTCAAGGGGCGCGGGGGTTTGACACGGTGCGCACCGGCCCCCGCCCCCTTATCTAGCCGCGATGAGCAGCACGACCCCCATCCTCAACGGCCTGCGCGAGCGCTGCGGCGCTTGCGGTCAAGGCCGCCTGTTTTCGGCCTATCTGAAGCTTAACAAGGCCTGCCCCCATTGCGGCCGGGACATGCGCGCCGCCGACACGGCCGATGGCCCGGCCTTCTTCGTCGGATTCGGCGTGCTGATCCTTACAGCGCCATTCCTCTTCCTGATCCCGATGAGCCCCCTGGCGCCGCTGATGAAGGCGGCCGCCATCGTGTTCCTGGCGCTGGTGATCACCGGCCTGTCGATGTGGCTCTTGCCGGTCGCCAAGGGAATCCTGCTCAACCTGCAGCTGCACCACCGCTCCGGCGAGGCCGAATTCGAGCGCAAGGACGGCTGAACTGCAGGTCCGGACGGGCGCTGCAAATCCGCTCGCCACCTGCCCGGCGATACGGTAAACACGAATCCGTTATGTCGATCACACCACAGGGTGGACATGGGTTCTCGGGACGAAAAAGTCGCCATCGCCGCCGCAACTGTCGCCCGGATGGAGCGGCAGAGCGAAAAACGCAAGGCTGGTGACGGCACGCAGCAACAGGGGTCACCAATGCGTCTGATTTTCGGAATATTTCCGCTGCTGGTCATTCCAGTCATTCTCTACAACCTGATCGCGCTCGCGGGCGGCTCCGTCGAGACGACGGGCGCAGCCGGTGAACTGATCCGCGCCGGACAGGCGCCGATCAGCGGGCTCCTGGGCGAACGCTTCCTCGGCCTGCCGATGATTTCCGGCGTCGAATGGGTGCTGACCAAGGGTGACGCCATCGTCCTGCTCGCGGTCACCTTCCTCTTCCTCGAAATCCTCAAGTCGACCAGCACCGGCACCGCCACGATCATCAATCACGGCATCTCGCTGCTGCTCTTCATCATCTGCCTCGTGCAGTTCCTGCTGATGCCGAACTTCGCCACCTCCACCTTCTTCATCCTGATGGCGATGACGCTGCTGGACGTGCTGGCCGGCGTGATCGTCACGATCGTCTCGGCCCGCCGCGACTTCGGCGTCGACGGCAACGTCTGACACGAAGTCTCCGGACCAAAAGAAAAAGCCGGAAGCGCAACAGCGTTTCCGGCTTTTTTCATGGGGTTTGCAGCGGGCCTAGTCCTTGCGGGACAGCTCGCTCAGCTGCTTCTGGATCAGCTCCATCTGTTCCTGCATCGCGGCCATCGCTTCGGCCTGGTATTCAAGGAACGGATTGGCCGCCGCCGGGGAGGCGCGGTCATTGCGGCTCGCCTGGAAGACGGTCGGCATGAACATCTTCATCGCCTGCTCGAACATCACCATGTTGCGCTTCGCCTGCGCCTCGAACAGGCTCATCGGATTGGCCGCCTTGCGCCATTCCTTCTGCGAGTCCGAGAACGAGTTCATCGACATCTCGAGGAAGGCCGGCAGGAAGGTCTGCGCGCCGCCGCCATAGAAGCCGATCAGCTGGCGCAGGAAGTTCAGCGGCAGGGCGCCCTGCCCCTTGGTTTCCTGCTCGAAAATGATCTGGGTCAGAACCTGACGTGTGAGGTCGTCCCCGGTCTTGGCATCGCGGACTTCAAAGTCCCGGCCCTCGCGTACGAGGTCCGAAAGATGGTCCAGGGTGACATAAGACGAGGTCGACGTGTCGTAGAGACGCCGGTTCGCATACTTCTTGATGATGATCGGTCCACCCGATCCATTTGTCTTGGCCATATCCTCGCCCTAGTTCTCGCCGGGTCCGCGCCGGGCAAGCAATTATTGTGCTAGTGCAAAATATTCGCACAAAAGACGCGCTTGACCAATGCGGTATTGAAGTTGCAGGCAAAAGCTCGAGAAAAACTCAAACGGGAGGACGACTAAAATGGCGCGTACAGCACTGGTCACAGGCGGAACACGGGGCATCGGCAAGGCTATCAGCGAGATGCTGAAGGCCAAGGGTTACACGGTGGCTGCCAATTACGGCGGCAACGACGCGGCCGCGGCCGAGTTTTCGAAAGCCACCGGCATCAAGGTTTTCAAGTTCGATGTGGCCGATTATGGCGCAGTCGGCGAAGGCCTGAAGGCCATCGAAGCCGAAGTGGGACCGGTCGATATCCTGGTTAACAATGCCGGCATCACGCGCGACGCGCCCTTCCACAAGATGACCCTCGCCCACTGGCAGGAAGTCATCAATGTCGACCTGACCTCCGCCTTCAACGTCACCCGCCAGGTCTGGGACGGCATGCGCGACCGCAACTTTGGCCGCGTCATCAACATCTCCTCGATCAACGGCCAGAAAGGCCAGTTCACGCAGGCGAACTATTCCGCCGCCAAGGCCGGCCTGATCGGCTTCACCAAGGCGCTGGCCTATGAAGGCGCCAAGAAGGGCATCACCTCCAACGTCGTCGCCCCCGGCTATATCGACACCGAGATGCTGCAGGCCGTGAAACCGGAAGTGCTCGAAGGCATCATCGCGACCATCCCGGTCGGCCGCCTCGGCAAGGCCGAAGAGATCGCCTCGATGTGCGCCTACCTCGCTTCCGACGAGGCCGCCTTCATCAACGGCGCCACGATGACCGTCAACGGCGCGCAGTATATCGCGGGCTAGATGTCCTGACCTCAGCCTGCGCGCTTGCGCAGGCTGAAATAGGCCGCAGCGATCACGAGGACCGGAACCCAGAGTCCGGTCCCGATCAGCAGCCAGCCTGCCACGACACCCAGTGCGATCCGCTGTCCCGGAGACATGCGGCGCCAGGCGGCGTGAAGCCCCGCTTTCAACGCCTGCACCCCGGGCGCAGCTTCCGCCGGTTGCGGGACTGCGCGCGCCGGGGCCGCAGCCCGCTCAGTCGCGGGCGGCAGCGACACAGGCTTGTCGCGGATGGCGGCGAAGGGATCGGTCTCGCGTTTGCCGAACCCGCCAAAGATCGACCCCGGCTGCTCCACCAGCACCGGCGCCTTCACCCGCAGCTGGCCCGCCTGGCTCGCCGGGCGCATCGACATCGGATCAACACGGTCCGCGCCGAGATCCATGCGCACGCCGAACGTGTCATCATACCGGGGCCGTCTGCCGAACATGGATGGGGAACCTCTCTGCCGCTGCGCGATCCTGCACCGCGAAGCTCAACATTCAGCTAATCGCGCGCCGTCAGACGGCCGGACGCCAGTCCGGCGGCGCCAGCGTGAACCCCGAAAACTCGAACCCCGGCGCCACGACGCAGGAGACCAGCGTCCAGTGGCCGAGCGTCTCCGCCGTCTGCCAGTGGTGCGCCGGGATCACGGCCTGCGGCCGCTGCCCCGCGCGCAGGTCCGGGCCCAGGGTGATTGAGGACGCGCCCTTGCCGTCGGGCGGCGACAGCGTCAGCACCAGTGGCCCGCCCGCATGCCAGAGCCAGGCTTCTTCGGCGTCCACCCGGTGCCAGGCGGACACCTGGTCGACTTCCAGAAGGTAGTAGATCGCCGTCAGCACCGCGCGCCCGTCCCCGCCTGCCCGGCAGGTCTCGGCATAGTGGCCGCCTTCCGGATGGGGCGCCATGTTCAGCAGGCGGATGATCTCGTTGGCGCCGAGATCGCCGGCGCGGGCCAGCGCCATCAGAACCGGTCCTTGCGTCCGCGGATTTCCCCGAACGTCGCCGCCGCGTCGCCCACATGCCCCATCGCCAGCTGCATCGCCGGCAGGTCGGCGCGCAGGAACGGATTGGTCGCCAGCTCCCGCTCCAGCAGCGCCGGCACCGTCGGCAGGTTGTCCGAACGCCGCTTCTCGATCCAGGCGACGTATTCCTTCAGCGCCTTGTTCTCCGGCTCGATCGTCACCGCAAACCGCGCGTTCGACGCGGTATACTCATGCGCGCAGTAAAGCTGCGTCTTCGGCGGCAGCGCCTTCAGCCGTTTCAGGCTCTGCCACATCATCTCCATCGTGCCCTCGAACACCCGCCCGCAGCCGAGCGCGAACACCGCGTCGCCGACGAACGCCGCCGACTGGTCGGCAAAGTGGAACGCGATATGCCCCAGCGTGTGGCCCGGCACGTCGATCACCGCCGCCCTCGCCCCGCCGAGCATGACCACTTCGCCGCCCTTCACCGCCTGGTCGATCCCCGGAATCTTGGCCGCCTCCCCGGCAGGACCGAGGATCCGGCAGCCGGTCTCTTCCTTCAGGCGCAGGTTTCCGCCCGCATGGTCCGGGTGCCAGTGCGTGTTCCAGATCTGCGTGATCGTCCAGCCGCGCAGATTCGCCTCGGCCAGGTACCGCTCGGCGTCCGGCGTATCGATCGCCGCCGTCTCGCCAGACGCCGCGTCATGCACCAGATATCCGTAATTGTCGTTCAGGCAGGGAAACTGGTGTATGTCGATAAAGATGCCCATGAGCCCGATTCCCGAATTGCCGATTGAGGCCGGACTGTAGCCCATGCGTCAGGACGCCGTCACCCTCGAACGCTTCTACGCCTCGGCCCTCGGCCGCGCCGCCGCCCGTGTGCTCGCCGGCAAGCTGACCGATCTCTGGGGCGACGCCAGCGGCCTGTCGATGCTGGGCCTCGGCTACGCCCTGCCCGTGCTGGAAGCCTTCGGCAGCGCGCCCAGCCGGATGATCGCGGCGATTCCCTTCGAACACGGCCCCGTCCGCTGGTCCGCCTCCGAGCGCGGCAATGCCTCGGTAGCGGTTGGCGACCCGCGCCTGCCCTTCCCGGACGGCCTGTTCGACCGCGTCATCGTGCTGCACGGCCTCGAGGAGACGGGCGATCCGCGCGCCTACCTGCGCGAGATCTGGCGCATCACCGCGCCGGAAGGCCGCATCGTGCTCGCCGCCGCCAACCGCGCCGGCCTCTGGTCGCGCGCCACGCAGACGCCGTTCGGCCAGGGCCGTCCCTGGACGCGCAGCCAGCTGTCAAACCTGCTCTCCGGCGGCCTGTTCCAGGTCACCGCGTCCTCCAGCGCGCTCTACATGCCCCCGCTCTCCAGCGGTCTCGTCACCTCCGCCGCCGAGGGCTGGGAGGCGATCGGGCGCATGTTGACGCCCGGCTTCGGCGGCGTTGTGATGATCGAAGCGGTTAAGCGCCTCTATGCCCCGCCCGGCGGCGGCGCCGTGGCTCCCGTCACGGAACGCCTGCGCATCGCCCGCCCGGCCCAGGCCGCACGGCGCGAAGATCATTGACGCGCGGAAATGTAACATTATTTTCGCACCTGCAGCATACAACACGCGCGAGGGCCCCCGCCATGAAACTGATCACTGCCGTGTTCAAGCCGAGCCGCCTCGACGCCGTGATTGAGGCGATCTCCGAAGCCGGCGCTACCGGCCTCACCGTCACCGAAGTGCGCGGTTATGGCCGCCAGCAGGGCAAGACGGAAGTCTATCGCGGCGCCGAATACGAAGTGCGCTTGCTGCCGAAGGTGAAGGTCGAACTCGCCTGCGCCGATGATGACGCCGAGCGCCTGATCGAGGCGATCACGCAATCGGCCAATACCGGCACGATCGGCGACGGCAAGATCTTCGTCCACGACCTCGAAACCATCATCCGCATCCGCACCGGCGAACGCGACGAGCAGGCGATCTCGGGCTAGAGGCCCGGACGGCAACTCGCCTACTCGATGATCTCGTAGCCCTCGGGGATGATGAACACGTCCTGCGTGGACGCGACCCCGATATCCGGCTCCAGCTGCTCGCCCGGACCGTTCTCGCGCCGCTCATAGGCCGAGACGAGCGAGAGATAGGGCGGAACATGCACCCAGCCGTGATCGGCGGTGTTCTGGATGATCTCGAAGTGCAAGTGGATCGTCGTCGGTGTGCCGCCGAAATCATTCGACGCATAGCCGAGCAGATCGCCCGCCTTGACGCTCTGGCCGGCGGTCACCGCCAGGCGCTTCATGTTGAGGTGCATGTAATTGTAGATCGACCCTTCGGCCCGCAGTTTGACCGTGTACGTACTGATCGAGGAAATGATCCCGTCCTCGACCGCGACCACCTCATGCAGGCCGCGGGCGTCGGCCGTCTGGCTTCGCAGCGTCTTGCAATCGGCCGCCGTGCCGACGCGGATGTCCTGGCCCTGGTGGATCCTGGCGACCGGGCAAAAGGGCGTCGTGCGGTTGGCTGAGCGGGTCTCGCAGAAATTGTCCCGCCAGGGCGCGGAATAGTTGCGCGCGTCGCACTGGTCGCCGCCGGCCACGCCGCCGCCGAATGTGAACACCTGCGACTGCAGCATCGCCGGCGCGGACTTGATGGGGAAAATCATGCCGGGGGCATGCACGATCTGATCGGGGAATCCGCCGCCTGAGCCCGCCAGCAGGGCGCCCGGCTGGTAATAGCTGAATACCGGCGCCACGGGCTCGGGTTCCGGCTCAGGCACCACGACAGGCGTCTCGGGCTCCGGCTCCACCGGCGTCTCGTCCAACGGCACGTCGACCGGCGGTGTCTCAGGATCCTCGGTGGCGTCCACCGGATCCGGCTGCGGCGTCGTCCCGTCCGTCGGCGTGCCCGGGTCAACAGGCGTCTCTCCGTCCGGGTTTTCGACCGGCGTATCGAATTCGTCATCGTCCACCACTGGCGGCGGTGGGCCGGGCGCGCCGGGCGGTGTTTCAGGCGGCGCCTCGGGGATGGTGGGTTCCGGCCCGCCATCTCCAGGAAAGCGCACGAAGTCGCAGGCAGCCATCGAGGTCAGAAGCAGCGCGGCGGCCGCTGCGGCCAGTAGGTTTCGCATCAACGGGTTCCTGAAATCGCCAGGTCGCGTGCGAACGCAACCGCTTCGTCTTCGGTGATGCAGGCGGGCAAGCCGTTCACCTGTTCCTTGCATTCAAACTCGACCAGATAGTCCGCGCCATACCGCGAGAAGGCGACCTGCGCGCCGTTGGTGGTCGGCTGGAAGATGAAGGCGTCCGTGCGGGCGGGCGGCGCGGCGGCGCCGGGCTCGGTCATCACCACGTTCGTGCCATTGACGATGATGTCGTAGGCCTCGGCCGGGAAGAAGGCATAGTAGCCGTCACTGGTCGGCTGGAAGCGGACCGCCACGTCGCCGCTCTGGGCGGCCACCGGGCCGGACGGCAGGAAGACCGGTACCGGCGGCGCATCTCCGCCCGACTGGACCGAGAAGCTGCCCTCCATGTCATCGGCCGAGCGGGAGGCGAGGTCGCGGCGGGCGGCTTCCCAGTCGATCACCGCGCCAGAGGACGCCGATTCCGGACGCACCGGCAATTCCGCGCCGGGCTCAGCCGCCGGCGCATCCGGCGTCTCGCTGGTGGCCGGCTCGGTGCCCGCCGTGTCGGCCGGGCGCTGGAAAACGCGGTCGCAGGCCGTCAGCGCAATCGCGCTCGCGAGCAGGCCGGAGATGATCAGTGTGCGGTTCATGCAGTTATTCCTTGCCGGGATGAGCAATATAGTCGGGGTCGGCATAGGAGACCCCTTCCACCTTGAGAAGACGGTCCTGGACCGCGCGAATGTCTTCCGGCGTCGCGGACGCGCCGGGGGGCATCTGGTAGGCGAGCTTGATCTCGCCCGAATAGCTGGCGCCTACCAGCGAGAAATCGGCGAGGCCCGGCAGCCGCGTGACAAGCTCGCCCCAGGCGGTCTGCGCAGCGGCGGGGTCGCGCTTGAAGTTGCGGGTGATCTCGTCGATCTCCGGCGCGCCCTTGAGGCGGACGATGAAATGCACTTCGGTGCCGTCGGCTCGCGCCGGACGCACGGTCGGTTCGGGCGGCGCGGCCTGCACCTGGGCAATCTCCGCAACCGGAATCAGGGGCTCAGCCGCAGGAGGTCCGCTCCGCTCAAAGCTGTCCGCCGCCTGCATCTGCGACGGCTCCCGCGCCGACGGCGACTCGATATCCACGCTCAGCACCGGCGCAGAGCCCGGCGCCGGGTTGCCCCGCGGTGGATCATTGTTCAGCGCGGCAATCGCCAGCGCGACCGCCCCGCCGACACAGCCCAGTCCCAGCGCGCCGAGCGGCCCTCCCAGATGCAACGGCGCGCGGGTTCCTGCCATGTCAGCGACCTCCTCCACCGGACGGCGCGGCGGGTATGTTGGCGAGATTGAGCAGCCCCGTACCGCAAGGCCGTGAACACATGTCCGGACTGCCGGCAACCGAGGTCGTGCCCGGATACTGGCTGCACAGGCCGGAGCATTGCAGCGGCTCGCGCGCATCCAGCGCGCCGGTCAGCGTCGCGATCAGCTCGTCCTTGGTCGCCGAGGGCGTGCGCGCCTTCAGCAGCGCCAGCGCCGCCGAGACGTGCGGCGCCGCCATGCTGGTGCCCTGCTCATAGGCATAATAGCAGGTGTCGACGCTCGCGCCGGTGACCGGGTCATAGCAGTTGGTCGCCGCCTTCGTGGACAGCACGCCGTCCGGCTTGCTGTCGCCATTGTCGTCGCGCGTCAGGTCGCCGCCGGGCGCGAGCAGCATCACTTCCGGCCCGTAGTTCGAGTAAGGCGTCAGCTGGCCGCGCGCATCGCTGGCCGCCACCGTCACCACACCCCGGCATCCGGCCGGCGCATAATAGCTGGTGGACATCCGCGCATTGCCGGCGGCCGAGACGACAATCGCGCCGCGTTCGGTGACCGCATCAATCGCGTCCTGCAGTGAGGCCGGGCAAACGCCCAGCAGGCCGATGGACAGGTTGATGATGTCGGCCGGGTTCTCGTTCCACACTTCGGTGTCGCCCGGCCCCTCTGCCGGGATCAGACCGGCGGCCCAGCGGATCGCGTCGTTGATGTCGGACAGGCGCCCGCCGCATTTGCCGAGCGCCCGCACGGGCACGAGGCGCACATTCCACGCGCCGCCGGCCACGCCGGAGCCATTGTTCGTCGCCGCCGCCCCGACCGTTCCTGCCACATGCGTGCCGTGGAAACTGTCGGCGGCATAAGGCTTCGTCGGATCGCACATGTCGCCCGGATCGTTCGCATCGCTGTCGCGCCCGTCGCCGTCATTGCCCATGCGCGGATCGGACACCATGTCCCAGCCCGGCATGATGTTGGGCGAGCCGGCAATGTCCGGATGCGTCATCTGCAAGCCGGTGTCGACCACGGCCACCACCACGCTGCGCGAACCGGTCGTGCCCTGACGGTTCCAGAACGTCTCGAACCCGGCGCCCCCGGCCGTGCGGCCGTCGGTCGTGCCCCGGTCCCGGAAATGCCATTGCAGCGCCCAGAGCGGATCGTTCGGATTATAGCTTACCGGCGTTGTGGGAGTCGTCGTGCCGCCGGTGGTCCCGGTTCCGGTGCCCGTCGAGGGCGGCGGCGCATCTTTCGTGCGCCGCACGAACTGGTTCTGGAAAATGAAGTCAGGCTCGACATATTCGAATTGGCCGGACGCCCGCAGGTCACGCACCACACAGGCGGTCGCCAGCGCCAGGTCGTTGCCGACTTCGCTCGGCGTCATGCCTTCCGGGCATTCGGCCTGGTCGGCGCGGACAAGGAAGTCGCCCGGCTTGCCATCGGCGCCGCGGAACTGCGTCGGGCTCGCGCCATCGGCGCCGATCTGGATGACCATCTGGCCCTGCCGCGACAGCGCCACTTCGCCGCCGATGCCGTACTTGGTCATCGTGTCCAGCATCACCGAGTTCGCGTCGATCTGCGCCTTGATGGTCTCGCGCACCACCGGGGCCCGGCGCGCCAGCTTGCGCATCTCGGCCTTTTCCTCGACCGGCAGCGCCTTGAACTCCTCGCGCGTCAGCCCCTTGAGGCGGCGCTCCTGCAGCGGCGCCTCGGCCATCATCTTGTCGATGTCAGCCTCCGCCTGCGCGATTTCGCGTTCGGATTTCGCGACCGCTTTCGGGTCTAGCGTGATCTTCGGCAGCACTTGCTCCGGCAGTACGACATCGCCTGCCGGCGCACGCGATATGGCGGACTCAGAGGCGCTAGCCGAAGGCGGCGGCGCTGATTCCAGCCCGTCGCCCGCGCTGCCTGGCGCCTCCTCGTAATAATACTCTTCCTCGAAATACTCGAGTTCATCAGCCGAGAACTCGGCATCGTCCATCATCAGGGCCGCCGTCGGCGCAATGTCGATGGGCTTCGCGATGATCGAGCCGATGGCAAACAGCGGCCGCTCGTCCTCGTCGATCACGAACTCGGCCATCACCGTTCCGGCCAGCGCCCGGTCAGCCGTCGCGGCTGTCTCGAGGTTGCGCGCGCTCGGATCGACAATCGTCTCGCCGCTGATCTGGCCCGCCGACTTGTCCGCGAGCTCCTTCGCCCGGTCGATGCGTTCACCGATCTGGTCGCAGCCCGCAAGCAGCGCGGTTCCAGCCAGGGCAGACACGATAACCCAGCGCAGCCGCCGGTCTGTCAGTCGTTTCAACATGTTGGTAGTCCCCATGCGATTGCCAATGAACGCCCCAGCCCCATAGGTTAACGCTGTGATGAGATTATGACGAGGATGAGGCGCT
>JBBSDJ010000031.1:0-25437 GCA_038249555.1 Caulobacterales bacterium | reverse complement strand
TCCGCAGCGCTGCGCGCGCCTCCCCGGTTGTGAAGGCCGCTTCGCCGGGAAAGCTTTCCCTGAGAACGCGTGCAGCATCTCGCACCGCTTCGGCATGGAAGAGGATCGTCTGTTTCAACGAGACATTAAACAGACGGATGACCGTTCCGGCTTCGATCAGCAACTCGAGCAGGTCTTCATCGCCGGGCGCGCGCATCACATCATCGATCCCCGAGGGCGTGAGACCTTCCGATGCGAGGTCGCAGGCGATGGCTTCCATGCGCGCCTTGTTGTCCGGTGTCAGGTGATCTGCTGGTTCATGTCCTGCCAGCGCCACATATGCGCCAGACAGGCGGACCGCCCCGGCCGCGGCGAGCGCCATCTCCACATAGTGCGCCAGGGCAGGCGCCAGCCGGACATCGCGGATATCTGATCGCAGGGCGCGCGGCTTCAACGGGTTCGCCCGGTGATAAGCAGCAAGTCGCGCGCGGTAACCTTCCACGGCAAGCGCGGCGTCCGCCGCCGTTGCGGCAACCCCTTCAGCGATCTCGACAATCCCGCCGCCCAGTCTTGCCCTGACCTCGGAAATCGAGGCGCGCGCCAATCGGGAGATATCCTCCAAACGGACGCAGCCTCCCTGTTCATTCGCCAGTGCGCCGGCCAGCGCAGGTATGTCTCCAAGCTCGGCGGCTTTTAGGGTCGCCAGCCGCAAAGTCTTGCCAGCCTTGACCGGCGCAGCCGCGGGATCGACGACAAGGGCGCCTCCCAAAGTCTGCTGAGGCGAGAAGCTGCGCAGGATTGCGCGTTGCCCGGCAAAGGCAGTGACGGGCGCTTCGAAACGCAGCTGCGCAAATCCCTTCTCGCCGGGTCCGATCTGCTTTGCGTCCAACAATCGGACGGTCGCCGAGGCGTGGGTCGTCGCGTACAGTACACGTACGTCTTCCATATGGCGAAGACCCCGGCTGGCCGACACCGGGATGTCGATCACCACATCCAGGTTCAGGGATGAAGAGCAGGTGCCCGGCGCATAGAGAACATCGCCCGGCGTGACGTGGCCAGAGGCAACGCCGCGCAGGTTGAGCGCCGTCCGCTCCCCGGGCTGGGCTACCGGAACATCGCAGCCTCGGACCTGAATCCGGCGGAGGGTAACGGTCTGGGCGCTCGACGCGAGTACAAGTTCGTCTTCCGGTTTCAGCGCTCCGCCCCTCAGGGTTCCGGTCACGACTACGCCGTGCCCTTCGGAGACGAAGACGCGGTCTATCGCGAGGAACGCGTCTTGGGGCCCGGGCGCCATAGGCAATCTGGACAGACCTGCTATCGCCTGGTGCAGGTCTTCCAATCCTTCGCCGGTTACGGACGAGCAGAGGATCATCGGTGCGTCCCGGAATGAGGTTCCGGCAAGCGCCGCGCGCAGTTCAGCTGTGCGCTTCTCCCGTTCGGCGGCTGCGACACGATCGGTCTTGGTCAGTGCAATCAGGCCTGGATGAACTCCGAGGGCGTCGACGATCTGGATGTGTTCGCGTGTTTGCGGCTGGACGCCCTCGGCGAGCGACAGAACGAGCAGGGCTGCGCGGGCGCCCGAGGCACCGGACACCATCGCGCGAATGAAGTTTTCGTGCCCTGGCGCATCGATCAGGTCGATCACGGCCTCGCCATACTCGCGATAGGCAAATCCGGCGGTGATGGAGAGACCCCGCGCCTTCTCTTCAGGCAACCTGTCTGTATCGATACCCGTCAGTGCACGCACGAGTGACGTCTTGCCATGATCGACATGCCCGATCACGACGACAGGACCGGACGTCACGGGGATCGCAACCCGCGAAAGGCATCGACTACCCCGGTGACTTCGCCGTCTGTCAGGGTACGCACATCCATCAGAAACCGGTCATCCCGGATCATGCCGATGACGGGCGTGCGCGCCCTTCTCAAAGCCGCGGCCAGCGCGTCCGGCGTGAAAGATGAAACCCCGATCGACACAGCATGGCTTTTCAGGTGCTGCTGCGGAAGCGAGCCGCCGCCTACAAATGCCTCGCTCGGAAGTGAACTGACATCCTCAAATCCAGACGCAATCAGCGCCGCGGCAAGCCTTTCGGCGCGCGCCCGCACGTCTTCGATGGACTGGGAAATGGCGCGCAGAACTGGCACACTGAAAAAAGGGTCGTGCGGCGCGCGGTAGAGGCGGAGTGTCGCCTCGAGCGCTGCGAGCGAGAGCTTGTCGATGCGGACGGCCCGGCTGAGCGGATGGGTCTTCAGACCGCGGATGAGTTCTGCCCGTCCCGCGATGATCCCGCATTGAGGCCCGCCGAGAAGCTTGTCGCCCGAGAACATGACGATATCGACGCCAGATGCCAGGACATCAGACACAACAGGCTCATTGAGAAGGCCGTAAGGGGACAGATCGACAAGGACGCCGCTGCCAAGGTCTTCCATCAGGATCGTACCGGTGGCGTGCGCCAACGCAGCGAGTTCTTCACGTCCTGGCGCATGGGTGAACCCGACGATCTGGTAATTGCTCGTATGGCTTTTCAGCAGAACGGCCGTGTCCGGATCGATGGCCTCTGAGTAGTCCTTTGCGCGTGTCTTGTTTGTTGCGCCCACTTCCTTGAGGATCGCGCCGCTTTGCTGAATGACGTCAGGCAAACGGAACGCTCCGCCGATCTCGATCAGTTCACCTCGTGAAGCGACCACTTTCCGGCCGTGCGCGGTGGCCATGAGGCTGAGCAGGACCGCCGCCGCGCAATTGTTCACAACCAGCGCCGCTTCGGCACCAGTAAGCTCGCAGAGGAGGCGTTCGACATGTGCATGCCGGGAACCGCGCCGCCCTGTGTCCAGATCCAGTTCGAGATTCGAATGATCGGCGCCCACAGCTTGCATGGCAGCGAGCGCTTCAGGTGCAAGGCGGGCGCGCCCGAGGTTGGTGTGGATGATAATTCCGGTCGCGTTGATCGCAGGCCTCAGATTGGGCTGGCGCTCGGATTCAATCTTTTCAGCAAGGCTTTGCGCAAAGGCTTCACTTTCAAAGTCTGGCAGCTGGTTCAAGCGGCCAGCTTTCAGGTCGCTGCGCAGCGTGTGCAGGGCTGCGCGAAGGGTATCGGCCACTTCCTGGCGCGAATAGGCTTTCAGCAGGCTGGCCATGCCTGAGGAGCCGAGCAGCGCGTCCACCTGAGGCAATTGTCTCAAGAGAGTGCTCATCCGCGATCCTCGACTTACCAAGGGGCTGACTGTAGGGGCAGATCCGGGCGGATCAAGACGCCGCGCAGCCGGGCGGCTGGCTCTCGCTCTCTCCCGCGCTTCAGGACTGAACAGCTGCTTCGCTCGCCATCGCGCGGACGAGGGCTTCGGCGACCTTGATGCCGTCGACGGCGGCGGACAGGATCCCGCCAGCATATCCCGCGCCTTCGCCGGCGGGGTAGAGGCCGCGCACGTTGAGGCTCTGGAAATCTGCGCCGCGGGTGATGCGGATGGGCGAAGAGGTGCGGGTTTCGACGCCCGTCAGCAAGGCGTCCGGATCGTCATAGCGCGGGATTTTCCGGCCGAACACAGGCAGCGCTTCGCGCATCGCTTCGATCACATAGTCCGGCATCAGCGGGGCCAGATCGGTGGGGCGCACGCCGGGCCGGTAGCTGGGGGTGACTGGGCCCAGAGCGGTCGAAGGGCGGCCCGCGAGAAAGTCCGCGACGCGTTGGCCCGGGGCAAAATAGTCCTGTCCGCCAGCGGCGAAGGCGCGGGCTTCGAGGTCTCGCTGAAGCGACATCCCGGCCAGTGGATGGCTGCTCGGAAAGTCGGCCGGCGAGATCCCGACGACGAAGCCGGCATTGGCGTTGCGCTCGTTGCGCGAGTACTGGCTCATGCCGTTAGTGACGAGGCGGCCCGGCTCTGAGGCGGCCGCCACCACCGTGCCGCCGGGGCACATGCAGAAGCTGTAGGCCGTCCGGCCGTTGGCGGCATGATGCGAAAGCGAATAGGCCGCCGCGCCGAGATCGGGATGACCGGCGCAGGCGCCGAACATCGCCTTGTCGATCCAGGACTGCGGATGCTCGATGCGGAAGCCGATGGAGAACGGCTTCGCCTCGAGATAGACCCCGCTGTTGTAGAGGGCCTCGAATGTGTCGCGTGACGAATGCCCGACGGCCAGGACGACATGCGCGGCTTCGAGAAACTCGCCGGTGTGCAGGTGTACGCCGCGCAGCGTATGGGTCCCGTCCGGGCTTCGGTCGAGTTCCACATCGGTCACGCGTTGCTGGAACCGGTATTCGCCACCCAGTGCCTCGATCTTCGCGCGCAGGCTTTCGACCATGGTCACGAGCCGGAAGGTGCCGATATGCGGGTGGGCGTCGGTGAGGATCTCCGGTGGGGCGCCGGCGGCCACAAATTCGGTGAGCACCTTGCGGCCGAGAAAGCGCGGGTCCTTGATCTGGCTGTAGAGCTTGCCGTCCGAAAACGTCCCGGCGCCGCCTTCGCCATACTGCACGTTGGACTCGGGATTGAGTTCGCTGCGCCGCCACAAGCCCCAGGTGTCCTTGGTCCGCTCCCGGACGACCTTGCCGCGGTCCAGGATGATCGGGCGAAGGCCCAGCTCGGCGAGGATCAGGCCTGCGAACAGGCCGCAGGGGCCGGCGCCTATGACTACGGGCCGCAGGCGGAAGGGGCGCGGCGGAGGCGCGGGGAGCCGGTAGGATGTGTCGGGCGTGGGGCGCACATGCGGATCGCCGGCCATCCGGCGGAGCGCAGCGGCTTCGTCGCGTAGCACGACGTCCACGATATAGGTTTTCAGGATGGCCGACTTGCGCCGCGCGTCATGCGCCCGCTTCCAGATCGACCACTGCAGCAGCTCATCCGCGCCGACGCCGAGCCGCGCCGCGATCGCTGCCGGCAGGTCTGCCGGAGCATGGTCGAGAGGAAGCTTGAGTTCGGAAATCCGCAGCATGGCCGCCCTTTAGCACTTCAGACAGGGCCGTGCACCCGGGGGCTGCGTTAACCGGGGCGGCACGCCGCTTAAGGAGCCTGCCGGGGGTGCCGACAGAAATGACCAGCGGACCCGCTGCAGCGCCCCCGCCAGAGGTTTAGGCCTCCGAGCCCATCATCCCGCGCTCGCGAAGGATTCTGAGGGCGGGTTCCAGGTCCGCCTGATACCGTTTCCACCGCCCGCTGGATGTGGCGTAAATCGGTTGGCGCACCTGCGCAACGCTGGCCGTGGCCACAGGGGCGGGGTTGTTTTGGAACTCGAGGCAGGCCGGCTCGAACGCGAGCCCGCTGAAGTCCAGAAGCCGCCGGATCTCGGAGTCCGGGCGTTCGATCAAGGTTTCATAGTCGACCACCGTGAACCGCGAGGATGGCAAAACCTCGGTGTAGGTCGCGACGAGGTCGCGGAACTCGGCCACATATTCGGCCAGGCTTTCGAGGTCATAGGCGAAGCGATAGTACCCGGCGCTGGCGGAGAACAGCTGCCGATAGATGCTCAGTACACTGTCAGCCGGGTGGCGGCGCAGGCAGATCACACGGGCTGTGGGCAGCGCGGCAAGAATCGCGGGGACAAAGAACACGTTGATCGGCATCTTGTCCGTGAAGCGCGACGGGCTGTTCAGGATTGCGCGCACGCTTTCCATGTAGCGCATGCCCACGGTGGAAAGGTCCATCGCTGCGGCGCCGGAAAGGATGCGCGCGTCGAGCATATCCTGACCCGCGACGGCGGCGCCTTGGCGAAGGCAGGTGCCAAATTCGGTGCGCTCTCCCGCAGATATCACTTCCGAATGGCTGGAGAGGATACGGTCGACGAGAGTCGTTCCGCTACGAGGCAAGCCGACAATGAAGAGCGGGCCTTCGGCCGGCGTATCCGACTGCTGCTCCAAGGCCCGCGCCAGCGTTTTCGAGGCTTCGAAACTCGCTTTGTCCTGAACCTGGCGGCTGGGCACCAGCTCGCGGATCAGCGCTTTCCCGCGGTCTAGCCATTCCATCGACTGCGCCGGGTTGCCAAGATTTTCATGTACTTTCGCGATGGCATGCGCGAGCTGCAAGCCGCCGTCAGGATCCGCGGGGTGGCGATTCTGCCAGGCGTCCTGAAGGGGCAGAAGGTCATTGTGTTCCGGCGTCTGGCGCGAGATCAGGCTGAGTTGCACGCGAGCGGGTGTGAAGTCCGGCGCGAGCCGCAGCGTCGATTGATAGGCTTCTTTCGCCCCTTCGAAGTCCCCCACGAATTGCAGCGATGATCCCAGATTGAAGAAGTTGAGGGGATCATTGGGCGCTGCCTGTGCGGCCCTCCGGTGAAAGGTCAGCGCTTCTTCATGCCGGTCCATCCGGCTGAGCGTCGCGCCGATCGAGGCGAGGGAATAGCCGTCGACCGGATTGAGTTTGACGGCAGCGTCGATGTGCGCCAGCGCCTGTTTCGGCCGGCCCAGCTGCGCGAAACAGCGCGCGGCCTGGACGTGGGGGCCGGGCTCCGGATGCCCCCTTTGCACGGCGGCTTCGAAAAGTTTCAGGGCGCGTATGAAGTCATGGTGCTCGTAGGAGATGATCCCGAGCACGTAAAAGGCGTCCGCGCAGCCCGGATCGGCTTCGATTATCCTCCGGCAGAGTGCATTTGCCTCCTTGTAGCGTTTGCCCGCGAGCAGCTGCCTGGCTTCAGGCAGGGGGGCAAATCGCTGCAGCGGCGCTGGGCGCGTAGCCTCGGAATTCGGATCGTCTTTCATGGTCGCGCATATGCCGTTCAGCTTGCATGGTCGTCAACGCCGGATGTGGGTGTCCCTATTGGAAAGGCCAGGGTGATTCGACAGCAGAGACGGGCAATCCGGCCGCCAAGGTTGCCGTGAGAGGCCGTTTCAGCGTCCGTGCATGCAAAAGGCAGTATACGGAGCAACGTATGTCAGAATCCATGGTTAATGAAAATCCCGGCTTGGGGGGATGATGCGAACGTTCCGGGGGTGGCGCGCCGTATCCCGCCGTCCGCCGGATCCCCGGTTCTCGTTCGGAGGGCGGGCGACTTCGTCCGGGCGGGCCAGGACGCCCTTGATCGGGTCGCGCAGCGTATCCTCCGAGAGAAGCGACAGGTCCCCCGAACAGTCGATCAGTTCCTCCGCCACGATGTGGGTGACATTGTCCGCCGTCTGCACGCGGCCCCGTACATGCAGGATGCGCGCGCGCATGATGACGGGCCGGAAGCGTTCCTTGACGCGCGGCCAGACGACAAGGTTGGCGATGCCGGTCTCGTCCTCGATGGTGATGAAAACCACACCGCTGGCGGTGCCCGGCTGCTGACGGACCAGCACGAGCCCGGAGGTCTGGACCCGCCGTCCGTTGCGGGCCTGCGCCGCCACCTGGGTCGGGACGATGCCGCGCCGGGCGTGCACCTCGCGCAGGAAATGCATCGGATGATCCTTCAGGGACAGCCGCGCTGTCTGGTAATCCTGGATCACTTCCTCCGAACGCGGAACAAGGGGCAAGGCGACGGAAACCTCGCCGCCCTGCTCGGCAAGGCCGGCTGCGGCGAACAGGGGGAGCGTATGTCCCGCCGCCTCGCCGCGCACCTTCCACAGCGCGCCGCGCCGCGAAAGGCCCATCGATCCAAACGCATCGGCCGCCGCCAGGCGTTCCAGAACCGGTCGGGACAGGCCCGCATGCCGCATCAATGATTCCGGCGTTTCATAACCCGCGCCGCGCGCCGCCATCAGCTGCTCCATGTCCTCCTGCCGGAGACCTGTGACCTGCCGAAAGCCCAGCCGCATCCTGAAAGCGCCTTCATTTTCTTCCAACGGCTCCAGCGTATTGTCCCAGTCCGAATGGTTCACGTCCACGGGGCGCATCTCCACGCCGTGCTCCTGCGCGTCGCGCACGATCTGTGCCGGGGCATAAAACCCCATCGGCTGGCTGTTCAGCAGCGCGGCGCAGAACACATCGGGATGATGGCACTTGATCCAGGACGAGACGTAGACGAGCAGCGCGAAGGAGGCGGCATGGCTTTCCGGGAAGCCATACTCGCCGAAGCCCTTGATCTGGTCGAAACAGGCTTTCGCAAAGACCGGATCATAGCCGCGCGTGATCATCCGCGAGACGAACATGTGCTCGTAATTGTGGATCGTGCCGACATTGCGGAAGGTGGCCATCGCGCGGCGCAGCCCATTGGCCTCTTCCGGCGTGAACTTTGCCGCGTCGATGGCAATCTGCATCGCCTGTTCCTGGAACAGCGGCACCCCTTCCGTCCGGGCAAGGATGGCTTTCAGTTCGTCCGGCGGCCCGTGATCCGGCGAAGGGCTCGGAAAAATAATCGGCTCCAGTTTCTTCCGCCGGCGCAGATAAGGGTGCACCATGTTGCCCTGGATCGGACCGGGCCGGACGATGGCGACTTCGATCACGAGGTCATAGAAGGTCCGGGGCCTCAGCCGCGGCAGCATGGCCATCTGGGCCCGGCTTTCGACCTGGAACACGCCCAGGCTGTCCGCCCGGCAAAGCATGTCATAGGTGGCGGTATCGTCCTGCGGAATGCTGGCGAGACTGTGCCGGATGCCCTTGTGGCTTTCGAGCATGTCGAAGGCCTTGCGGATACAGGTCAGCATGCCGAGGGCGAGCACATCAACCTTCATGATGCCGAGCGCGTCGATGTCATCCTTGTCCCATTCGATGAAGGTACGGTCTTTCATCGCCGCATTGCCGATGGGCACGGTCTCGATCAGGGGACCGCGTGTCAGCACGAAGCCGCCGACATGCTGCGAGAGGTGGCGCGGGAAGCCGAGCAGCTGGCGGGCAAGCTGCACCGCGCGGCGGATCAGCGGGTTTGCCGGATCGAGGCCGGCTTCGGCGATCCGCTTGTCGGGCAGGCCGTCGCTCCAGCTGCCCCAGACGCCGCTCGCCAAGGCCGACGAAATCTCTTCGCTGAGGCCAAGCGCCTTGCATACTTCCCGGATCGCCGAACGGGAGCGATAGGATATGACGGTTCCGGTGAGGGCCGCCCGGTGGCGGCCATATCGTTCGTATACATACTGTATGACCTCTTCGCGCCGCTCATGCTCGAAATCGACATCAATGTCGGGCGGTTCCTTGCGCTCCGGCGAGAGGAAACGCTCGAACAGGAGATTGGACAGAGCCGGATCAACGCTGGTGACGCCAAGGCAGTAGCAGACGGCCGAGTTCGCTGCCGAGCCGCGTCCCTGGCAGAGGATGCCTTCCCCGCGTGCCCAGGAGACGATGTCGTGGACCGTCAGGAAGTAGGGGGCATAGTTCAGCTGGGCGATGGTCCGGAGTTCCTTGCGGATCTGGGCGGACACCTTCTCCGGAATCCCCTCCGGATAGCGCCAGGCCGCGCCCTTCAGGGCGAGACGTTCAAGATGCGCCTGCGGTGTGGAGCCCTGCGGCACCGGCTCGTCGGGGTATTCATAGGAGAGCTCGTCGAGGCTGAAGGTGCAGCGCTCCGCAATCTCGAGCGTGCGACCGAGAGCCGGCTCGAAGCCGCTGAACAGGCGCGCCATTTCCTTTGGGGATTTCAGGTGACGCTCGGCATTGGCCTCAAGCCGGTAGCCCGCCGTGTCGATGGTGCAGTGCTCGCGAATGCAGGTCATCACGTCCTGCAGGGGGCGGCGTTCCGGCGCGTGGTAGAGCACGTCATTGATGGCCACCAGCGGCGCGCCCGTCTCGGCCGCAAGCTCTGCCAGCCGGCCGAGATGTTCCCGGTTGCGGCCCGAGTAGGTGTAGCGTGCGCCGAGCCAGGCGCGCCCCGGCACTGCGGCGGCGACGCGTTCGAGCGCGTCCCTGAAGGCGCAGGTCAGAGGCTCCGGCGGCAGCACGATCAGCATCTGCCCTTCACTGGCCGCGAGGATGTCTTCCATCAGGATCCGGCAGCTGCCTTTCTCCGCTCTGAGTTTGCCTTCGGACAGGAGGCGGGAGAGGCGCCCGTAAGCCGGCCGGTCCACCGGGTAGACGAGAATGTCCGGCCCGTCCTCCGGCGCGAGCCGGGCGCCCACCAGCAGCTTCAGGCCGGCCGCCTTTGCCGCCACGTGCGCGCGCACGACCCCCGCCAGCGTGTTGCGATCCGCCACACCGATGGCGCGCAGGCCCAAGGCGGCGGCGCATTGCACTAGTTCCTCCGCATGGCTTGCCCCGCGAAGGAAGGAGAAGTTGGTCGTCACCGCAAGTTCGGCATATCCGGTCATGCGAACAGTCCTTGTACGAACCATTCGGGATCCATGCCCCGGTCATCGCCGTAGAGGCCTTCGCGAAAGACCCAGTAGCGCCGCCCGTCGCTGTCTTCGATACGGTAATAGTCACGCGTGCGGGGCAGCCTGCCGCGCTCGCCCGGTGCGGGGGGAAGGTAAGTCCACCATTCCGGCGCGATCCGCTCGGGGCCATCAGCCCGCACAACCTTGCGCAGTCGCCGGCGCCAGACGAACTGCAGCGGCGGGCCATCCGGGACCTGCGCCATCACCGAGACCTGCTCCGGCCGGTTCAGCATGCGGATGGGCCTCGGCCCAAGGAGAGGCGCCGCCTCCACCTCCGGTACCTGGCCGGCATAGGCGACCTGCCGTTCTGCCTTGTCCGGAGGGTGGCGCGCGTCCCTGACGGTCAGGATCACGGAGCCTTCGCCCAGGCGTGCGGTGATCCGGTCGGCAAGCCCGGAAACCGCCTCCGCATCGAACCCGGTGCCGGCCAGATCGCCTGACAAGGGGCGGCTGCCGGAAGCCATGGGTCCTGTCCGGCTGGCTTCCAGCATCAACAGGTCAATGCCGAAGCCGGCATCAATCCGGCTGATCTTTTCCCGGAAGAGGCGCAGCACATGGTCCGGCGTGCGCACGGGCCGGGCGGCGTTGACGGTGACGGTGCTTGTTCCGCCATCCGAGCGGAAGGCGCTGAACATGAAACCCTGCGCGCCGAGTCCCTGAACGGCGAGGGCGCTGCACAGCCTTTCCGTCAATTGCTGCAGCCCGTCACCTATGCCTTCGCTGCTGGTCAGCGGCTCGGGGCAGGGCAGGCGTTCGACATGTTCCGGCGGCGGACGAAGCGGGGAAAAAGGCTCGGCCCGCCGCCCCAGCGCCTGATCGAGACGCAGGCAGACCGCATCGGCGGCCTGGCGCGAGCGGAAGCGGCGCGTGAGCGCTTTGCGGTCAATCTCATAGAGCTGGCCGATCCGCGTCAGGCCGAAACGGCGCAGCAGGTTCAGCGCCTCGGGCGAGAGGCGAAGGGTGGCCATCGGCAGGTGCGCCAGCCCCTCGGCTTCCCGGCCGGAGGGCAGCACGGTAGGCTCGCCCAGGCCGGTGCCCCGCGCCAGCGCATGGGCGGCGCCCGGTGTGCCGGCCATCGCAATCCGGTGGCCATGGCCAGCCTGCGCAAGGCGGCGGGACATCCCGGCCACGAGCGCCGGCTCGCCGCCGAACAGGTGGTCGCAACCGGTTGTCTCCATCATCAGCCCGTCTTCACCGTCCAGGGCAACGAGAGGGGAGAAACGCACCATCCAGGCGGCAAGGGCCGTCAAGGCCTTCAGATCTGCCGCGCGGTCGATTTCCTCGGAAAGGAGGTCCGGCAGGGTTGCTTTCGCATCGGTGAGGCGCAGGCCCGGTTCGATGCCCACAGCCCGCGCAGACGCATTCGCGGCCACGACACTTAGTCCGTGATCGGATTTTTCGTGGAGGACAAAGGCGCGCGGCTTAACCGGCCCGGAGGCGGAACCGGTTTTCGTCTGTCGCCGCAGGCGGCGCAGCCGGTCCAGCGGCCAGTCCGGAAACCACACTGAGAGATAGCGTTTCATCATTCCACTCGAGGTCAAAGGTCTGCCCGGTCGCGGAAGGCGCCGCGCGGCAGCGTTCGATCACCGCCCGCCAGCGGGGATGGCCGGGGGCGTGCGGATCATGGCGGTTGGGGGCGGACGGGCGTGAGGCAAGGCGCCAGCGGCTGGCGGCGGCTGTCGCGCCCTCACAGCTGTAGGGCAACACCAGCACGACCGGAACGCCGTGCCGCGTGGACGCGAGCGTAAGCCGCCGGCTGGACGTGAAGTCAGACTGCTCCACTTCGGCAATCACAAGGTTTGCGGCGCCGGAGACAACCGCCTCCTCAGCCGCCCACAGCCCGGCTTGGGCATTGCGAACCTGTACCGTCAGGCGCAGGCGAGAGGCCAGGCCGGGCAGCGCCGCCTCCGGCACCTCGCCCGTGTCCAGCACAATCGATGTCTGCCGAACCCAGACCCATGCGCCGCATACACCCTGCCCAATCGCGGCCAGCAGGAAGCCGGTCGCCGCCGCCCGGTCCCCGTAGGCGCTCTCCGCAATCTCATGCAGGCCCGGCTCACCCAGACCGAATGGAAACTCCGCCCGGACTACGGGCGGCGCCATCGCTGTCCGGACGAGGCCTTTTGCTTTGAGGGTGGCGAAGTCCATGTTTTGGCGTTCTCTCAGTGGCGCAGAAGGGGCAGGCGCCTGTGCTGGCGGACGCGCGACTTGCCGCCGGCCAACCCTGCCCAGGCGTTCACGCGATGCATCCAGCAATGGCATTCTTCCCCGCATGCTCCGGCACGGCGTTCCCTCAAGAAGGCACGGGACAAAGAACAAATCAAGAACATTTGAGTCGGCAAAGGCTCTCTGGGCCCTTATCTTGTGAATGAAAACAGATAGCTGACGTCTGGAGAGCTGCTTGAACGCGGTGCGGGAAAACTCGCTGCATCGCGGACGGACGGAGCAATACCGAACACCTGTCGCAAAGCACCATTACGACGGCACTGGCAAAGTTCGGTCAAAGATAGAAGAATCCCTCGAATACGCTCTGGACTTCGCCACTGAACAATTTATGTTTCGTTTAGCGTTTTCCGCAAGCGTTTGACCCAGAAGCCGGAACCCATGCCCATACGCGAAGTGACCCCGCGCCCGATCCTCGGTGCCCTGTCGGCGCTCGTCCTGCTCACAGCATCAGGATGCGACGCCGTTACCAAAGACACGGCGCAAGCGGTCACCGTCCCGAAAGTCGCCCAGCCGGTGGTGGTCGCCGCCGAGGTCATGCCGGCCGCGCCAGACGCGCTGGTCGCGGCAACCGGCACGATTGTCTACTCGCAGGAGACCACACTGTCGTTCAAGACGGGCGGGGTCCTGACCGAATTGACCGTCGATGAAGGCGACGCCGTAAAGGCGAAGCAGCGCCTCGCCCGGCTCGATCTGACAGAATTGGCCGCCAGCGTCGCCCAGGCCGAAGCCGCCGTCGTGAACGCCGACCTGCAATATGAGCGCACCCGCGATCTCGTCGAGAAAGGCCACGTCGCGCAGGCCCGCCTGGACGATGCTGCGCTGGCGCGGGACCAGGCACGCGCCGGTCTGTCAGCGGTATCGTTCAATCGCAATCTCGGGGTCATGTCGTCGCCCAGCGACGGCGTGGTGCTGCGCCGCCTCGCCGAGCCGGGGCAGACACTCGCGCCCGGCGCGCCGGTGCTGCAGATCGGGGATACGACGTCAGGGCTGCTGCTACGTGTGCCGGTATCGGCGGAGCAGGCAGCGCGCCTGAAAGTCGGGGACAAGGCCGAGATTTCGGTCGCCGGTCTTGCCGGCCCGCCGCGAACCGGCGCCATCGTCCGCATCGCTGCCAAGAGCAATGATGCCACCGGGAATTTCGATGTTGATATCAGCGCCGGTGATCCGGCGCTCCTGCGCAGCGGCCTGATCGGCAGTGCCCGGATCACCTCGTCCGCGGCGACCGAGGGGAAGTCTTCTACGGTGCGCATTCCGACCCTGGCCCTGATCGATGCGCGTGCGGACCGGGGATACGTCTACGTCATCGACGACAAGAGCGTCGCCCACCGCCGGGCCGTCTCTACATCCGGTATCGACAGGGGAGATGTCCTCGTCCTGACCGGGCTTGAAGCCGGAGAGCGCGTAATCGCGGAGGGCGCTGCCTATGTCCGTGACGGCGAAGCCGTCGTCATTGCGGACAGGCCCTGAGCCTTATGCAGAACATCGTCCGATTTTTCGTCGACCGCTGGCAATTCTCGCTGGTGCTGTTCGCCATGCTGGTTGCCCTCGGCGCCAGCGCGATGATGTCCATTCCCAAGTCCGAAGATCCGACCGTCCGCTTTCCCATTGCCGGCGTCACGGTTGTCCTGCCGGGCGCCGATGCCGAGCAGATCGAGAAGCTGATCGTTGTGCCGCTTGAACAGGCCTTCAACCGGATTGAAGATGTCAAGGAAGTCAGGTCGAGTGCGACTTCGGGTGTGGGCAGCGTCACGGTCGAGTTCACCTATGGGGCTGACCCAGAGCGCAAGTTTGATGAACTGGTCCGTGAACTGAACGTGGCGCGGCCGGATTTTCCGCCGGGCGTGGTGGATGTGCGCACCTTCAAGGCCAACACGGCCAATGCGAACGTGGTGGTTCTGGCGCTGGTCAGCGAAACCGCGCCGGCGCGCCAACTGGAATCGGCGGCGCGCGACTTGCGCGACATGCTGGAACGCGCCGGCGGCGTCCAGCAATCCCAGATCTGGGGCGCACCGGAATCGGAGGTGCGCGTGTCGCTCGACCTAGAGCGGCTCTCGACCTTTCAGCTATCGCCGCTCGCCGTTGTAGATGCACTGCAGCGCGAAGGTGCAGACGTGCCGATCGGCGCCGTACAGTCCGGTGGCCGGCGCTTCAACGTGACGGCCACCGGCCCGTTCGACAGTCTCGACGAGATCCGGAACACGGTCCTGCGCTCGGCATCCGGCAGCACGCTGACAGTTGGCGATATCGCCAAGGTCGAATGGGACAATGACGAGCCGCGCCATTTCACGCGGTTCAATGGCGAACGCGCCGTGCTCGTCAGCGCCAAGGGCAAGCTCGGCGTCGATGTGTTTGTGGTGCGCAATAATCTCTACAAGCAGATCGAAGCCTACCGGAGCAGCCTGCCCGAAGGCATCCGGCTCGAACTCGGCTTCGACCAGTCCAAGACCGTTGCGCACCGGCTGACCAATCTCGGACGGGACTTCGGAATTGCCGTGCTGCTCGTGCTGCTCACGCTCCTGCCGCTGGGATTTCGCGCCGCCATCGTTGTGATGATGGCGATCCCGTTGTCGCTGGCGATCGGCGTGTTCTGGATCGGCCAGCTCGGCTACACGATGAACCAGCTGTCGATTTCGGGCTTTGTCATCGCACTCGGATTGCTGGTCGACGACTCGATTGTGGTAACTGAGAACATCGCGCGGCATTTGCGAAACGGTTTGCCGAGGCGCGAAGCGGCGATTGCCGGCGTGTCGGAAATCAACGTGGCGGTCATCGGCTGCACCGCCACGCTCATCTTTGCCTTCCTGCCGCTGATCGCCTTGCCGGAAGGCGCGGGCGATTTCACCCGGTCTCTGCCGGTTGCCGTGCTCACGACGATCATCGCGTCGCTGGTCGTGTCACTGACAATCATTCCCTTCCTGGCAGGACAATTGCTGCCGCGCGACGGACACGGGAAATCCAACATCTTCCTGGACACCGTCATGGGCGGCATCCATGCCATCTACCGCCCAATCCTTCGTCTCGCCCTCCGCTTCCCGGTCTCGACCGTTGTCGTGTCGCTGGCGGTCGCGCTGTCTTCGTTCGCGCTCGTGCCGCGGCTCGGCTTCTCGCTCTTTCCCGAGAACGACAGCCCGTATTTCCTCGTGGATGTGGAACTGCCCCAAGGTGTGTCGATTGACGAGACGGACAAGGCCGTCCGCTATGTCGAAAGCGTCCTGGCAAATCGCGAAGACATCGCTTTCCGTTTCGCCAACAGCGGATCAAGCAATCCGCAGGTCTACTACAACGTCTTTGAGACGATTGGCGTACCCGACTATGGCCAGGTCTACGGAGCGTTCAAGCACTGGCATCCTGATGAAGGCCCGGCCGTCGTTTCCGAAATACGTGCAGAGCTTGCGAAATACCCCGCCGCGAAGCTGACATTCCGCCGGTTCGAGAACGGTCCGCCGGTTGAAGCCCCGATCGCCGTGCGCATCTGGGGCAAGGACAATGATACGTTGAGCCAGATTGCCGGCGATGTCGAACTGATCCTGCGGGACACGCCCGGCACGCGCGACGTGTCGAACCCGGCTGCTGCCCGTCAGGTGGATCTTGAACTCAACATTGATACGGCCAAGGCGGCGCTGCTCGGCATTCCGCCCGGCGCGATCGACCAGACCCTGCGTGTCGCCGTGGGCGGCGCAACGGTGGCGCAGGTGCGCGATCCGACCGGCGAAGCCTATCCGATCCGGGTGCGGATGGATGCCGGATCGCCTCCGGATGCGGATGCGCTGCAGAGAATGTATCTGTGGAACGGGCAGGGCGGCGGCGTGCCCCTGTCGGAGATTGCGTCAGTCGAGTTTTCCTCCGGCCCGACGGCCGTGAACCGCGTGCAGCAGGAGCGTGTGGTAACGGTGCTCTCCTACGTTTTGCCGGACTACCTGGCCGCGGATGTGACAGCCGATGTTGCATCCAAGATCAATGCGATCAACCTGCCGCCCGGCTACCGGATTACGTTTGGCGGTCAGGCCGAAGCGGCGAGCGAGAGCTTTTCCGGCCTCGGCGCCGCCGTGCTGATTGCGCTGTTCGGCGTGCTGGCGGTCCTGCTCCTTGAGTTCGGCAGCTTCGCGCAGATGGCGGTCGTAGCGTTCGTGATCCCGTTTGGAGTCATGGGCGGGTTCCTGGCCCTCTATATCGCAGGATACCCCCTCTCGTTCATCGCCATGATCGGGTTCATCGCGCTGATAGGAATTGAGATCAAGAACTCGATCCTGCTCGTGGACTTTGCGAACCGGCTGAGGCGTGAAGGCGTGCCGCTGCGCGAGGCTGTGGTTCAGGCCGGCGAAATCCGCTTCCTGCCGGTTCTGCTGACCAGCGCAACAGCAATCGGCGGCATGATCCCGCTGGTCCTTGAGCAGTCCCCCCTTGTCTCGCCACTTGCAGTCGTCATCATCGGCGGATTGGTAAGCTCGACCATCCTTGCACGGATTGTGACGCCTGCCATGTACATGCTGCTGACGCCGAAGGATCTGGCGGAACCGAAACACTCGGAAGAGCCGGCAGACGCGTACTGATCCCGGTGCCAGTCCATGGCGGCCGGTTTCAAATGTCAGTCGGTTAAGCTTCGGGGATCGACCTTCACAGACGATGCAGCGATTCCGGGAGATGAGACGATCATCCGGCGAAGCGTGCCGATCTCGTCGGCTTCGGCGGCGGGTTTGTCGCGGCGGATACGGCTGATGCGGGGGAAACGCATGGCGATTCCGGACTTGTGGCGGGTGCTGGGATTGACGGCATCAAAGGCGACTTCGAGCACGAGGCTCTTTTCGACTTCGCGGACAGGGCCGAAACGGTTGACCGTGTGCTTGCGCACAAAACCGTCAAGCCAGCGCAGTTCCTCATCGCTGAATCCGGAATAGGCCTTGCCGACCGGCAGCAGCACGCCGCCTTCGGCTTCCGGCGCGGTCCAGCAGCCGAACGTGTAGTCTGAATAAAAACTTGAGCGTTTGCCGGAGCCGCGCTGCGCATACATCATCACGCAATCGGCGGTAAGCGGTTCGCGTTTCCACTTGTACCACAGGCCCGCCTTGCGGCCTGCCTCGTAGGGACTGTCGCGCCGCTTCAGCATGACGCCTTCGATGTCGGTTTCGCGCGCCGCGGCGCGCAGGTCCGCGAGTTCCTCGAAATCGCCCGCCTCGATCAGCGCGGAGATGTCAAAGGCGCCGGGGTCAAGTTGCGAAACCAGAGATTCAAGGCGCACCCGCCGGTCAGACCAGGGCAGGCGGCGCAGGTCTTCACCGCGGTCGAACAGCATATCGTAAAGCCGGACGAAGGCCGGATACGCCGCCTGCATGCTGGCGGAGACGACCTTGCGGCCGAGCCGTTGCTGAAGCGCATTGAAGCTCGCAGCGCCGCCCGCCTCGCCGCCTTGCGCCGCGCCGCGAACGAGAAGTTCGCCGTCGAGCACGCCTTCATGGGCAAACGCGCGGGCGACATCCGGGAAGCTGGCTGTGATGTCTTCGCCGCCGCGGCTGAACAGCCTTGTCTCGCCGCCGGCATGGACAAGCTGGATGCGGATGCCGTCCCATTTCCATTCCGCGGCATAGTCCGCCAGATCGAGCACGGCATCCTCAAGGGGATTGGCCAGCATGAACGGGCGAAAGACGGGCCGGGAGGTGATGTCCGGTTTTGCGGCTGCGCCGGAGGCCCAGGCAAACAGATCCGTATACGGCGGACGCAGCGCATGCCAGATTTCTTCGACATCATCGAGCGGCACGGAGAAGGCCTGCGCGAACGCCGTCTTCGCGAGCCGTGCCGACACGCCGATCCGCAAGGCGCCGGTCGCCAGCTTCAGCAGCGCAAAGCGGCCGTCCTCGTCGAGCCGGTCCAGCAGGCCGGATACGATTGGCTTGGCCGTCGCCCGAGTTGCAGCGCTCAACAAAGCGACAGCCTCACCGACGGTTGGGGGAGGCGCAACTGCCCCCGGGGGCGTAGGCCAGAGGAGGCTGACGGTCTCGGCGGTGTCCCCCACGAAATCGCGCGACAGCGAGAAGAGGACGGGATCGACGCGCTCCTTGATCAGGTCCCGCACGATGCCGGCTTTGACCGAGGGAAAGTTCAGCTCCCCCGTCAGTCCGGCGAGGGCCCAGCCGCGATCGGGGTCTGGCACCGTGCGCAGGTAGTCCGCCAGCAAGGCCAGCTTGCTGTTGCGGGAACGCGTATAGATGAGATCGGTCAGCAGCCGGGCGAAACGTTCCATCAGCCGGTGTCGTCCTCTTCGCGGCCGACCAGGTCGAGCGCGCGGGCGCGCATCTGGTGCAGCGCGCACCAGTGCAGCAGGGCGTCTTCGCGGCCGTGCGTGATCCAGGTTTCTTCCGGCGAAAGCTCGAGGATCGTACCGGTCAATTCGTTCCAGTCACAATGGTCCGAGATGATCAGCGGCAACTCGACATTGCGCTGCACGGCCCTCTGGCGCACCCGCATCCAGCCAGACGCCATGGCATTGATGGGGTCTGGCAACCGGCGTGCCCAGGCCGAGTTCAGGGACGACGGCGGACAGACGATGATCTGCCCCTTGAGCGCTTCACGGATTGCCTCGCTCACCAGCGCGAGTGAGCCAAGTTCTATGCCGTGCCGCTCATACAACTCGCACATGGCGACCATCGCGCCGTGCAGCCAGATCGTCTCGTGATACCCGGCGCGGCGAAGCTCCGCGATGACCCGCTGCGCCTTACCGAGCGCGTAGGCTCCGATCAAGATGCAGCGATCCGGGTTGGCCTCCCGCGCCGCGAGGAGGCGTGCGATCTCTCGCTCAATTGGCGGGTGCGTAAAGATCGGCAGGGCGAATGTCGCTTCGGTGATCAGGATGTCGCACGGTGTCGGCTGGAAGGGCAGGCAGGTCGGATCCGGGCGGCGCTTGTAGTCCCCGGTCACGATGATGCGCTCACCCTGCCTTTCAAGAAGTATCTGCGCGGAGCCGAGCACATGGCCCGCCGGCACAAACGTCGCGGTGATGGAATCGCCGATGTCCAGGGGTTCGTTGTAATCGAGATCTCGCCCGCCCGTCGGCGTTCCATAGCGCAGCGCAATGATGTCGCGTGTGGCGCCGGTGGCCCACACCTGGCCATGCCCGCCGCGGGCATGATCGGCATGGCCGTGCGTGACCAGCGCGTTCGCCGCCGGCCGGGTCGGATCGATCCACCAGTCGATCGACGGCAGGTGGATGCCCTCGCGCTCGGCCTTGATCCAGCGCGGTGGTTTCGGAATGGCCAACATGATCTGTTCCTCAGGGGTCTGCGCTGAAAGGACCCGGAAAACAACGCGCTGAAGACGCCGCATGTTCCGGTCGTCGGTGCTGCGTTCATGAGTTTATGTTAAGCCCCAAGGCTCAATTGCAAGGCAGGGGCTGCAATCACCAGCGGATGCGGGCGAGCAGTCCGCCGAGGTGCGATGTCCCGAGTTCAAGCTGCCCGCCGGTGGCTTCAGCGAGATCACTGGCGATCGAGAGGCCAAGGCCATGCCCTCCCGGGCGCTCGTCGGCGCGGCGGCCGCGCAGAAGCGCGAGATCACGGTCTGGCCCTTCAAGGCCCGGGCCATCATCTTCTACGCGCAGCTCGCCCGGCGCGGCCGTGACAATGATCCGGGACTGCGCATAGCCTACAGCATTTTCCATCAGCGGGCCGGCCATCTCGAGCAACTGAACCGCATTTACCGGAAGGCGCACGCCGGCAGCCGTGATGTCGATCGTGATCCGTGCGCCGCGCTCCGTGCGCTTCAGCACGCCGGCGAGGCGTTCCAGCACTGGCTCTGCATCGCAAGGGCCTCGCTCCGGACTGGCCGCTGTGCGCGCCCTCGCAAGTTCGCGCTCGACGGTTTCGGTCGCGGCGCGAATGGAGGAATCGAAACCTGCGGCGAGATCCGCGTCTCCGCTGGTGCGCACCTTGCGGGCGAGGGCCGCCAGGGCGGAGAGGGGAGTCTTCAGCGCATGGGCAAGGTTGGCCGCGCGGTCGCGTGCCTTGTGCAGGTCGGTTTCGCGCGCCTCGGCCAGCGCGTTGATCTGGTTGACCAGTGGCTCGACTTCGGTGGGAAAGTTTAGTGGATCGAGCCGGGAGGCCGAAGAGGAGGCGAGTTCGCCGATGGACGTCTCAACATCGCGCAGCGGGCCAAGTCCAATGCGCACCTGTAGCCAGGCAGCGGCGCTGAGCGCGGCCCAGAGAAGCAACAAATAGGCGGCGAGTTCGAGCGAGAATTCCTCACGCGCCCTGTCAACGCCGGCCTGGTCGAGCGCGATGACAATGCTGAAGGGCGGCGCGGATTCCGCCATCCGGACCTGCCGGTGCACGCGGATCACATCCTGGCCAAATGGACCCGTTCCACTGTTGCGCGCCCACTCTTCCTCAGCGGCGACGTCCGGCAATTCCAGCGAGGCGTCCCAGAGGGAGCGGGAACGCACAAAAGTATCGCCCTGTGAAACCTGCCAGTAGAGGCCGCTGGCGGGTTGGTCGAAGCGCACGTCACCGGCGGCAGACGGGTCGACGGCGAAGGCGTCCGGCGTGACGGTCAGTGAACGAACGATCTGTTGGCCGTGCCGGATAAGATCTTCTTCGACACTCCGGCGCAGGTGCGCTTCGAAGAGAAGCACGAGGGCGAGCCAGCTGATCGCAAGCGCTGCGGCGATGGCGCAGGCAGCGCCGGCCAGAAGACGAAGGCGGACCGAGCGCATCGGCTTCAGGGAACGGATTCGATGACGTAACCGAAGCCCCGCCGGGTCGAGATCACGTCCGGGCCAAGCTTGCGCCTTAGGCGCGAAACTATCGCTTCGATGGCGTTGGTGTCTGCCGCGCCATCAAGGCCGTGCAGGTGTTCGGAAAGTTCGCCGGCTGAAACGGCGCGGTTCACGTTGTGCACAAGATAATCAATGAGACGGAATTCCAGCGGCGTCACGCGGATGGGCTGGCCGCCAAAGAGGATCGACATCCGCCGTGTATCGACGATCAGATCGCCGACCGTGACCACAGGCTGCGCCACACCCGCCGAGCGGCGGATGAGGGCCCGCAGGCGGGCGATCAGTTCGGCCATCTCGAAGGGTTTCGGCACATAGTCGTCCGCGCCGGCTTCAATCCCGTCCACGCGCTCCATCCAGCTGCCGCGGGCGGAGAGGATCAGGATCGGAAAGGTTTGCCCGGCTGCGCGCCAACGTTTGAGGATAGAGAGACCATCGAGTTTCGGTAGGCCGAGATCAAGCACCACGGCGTCATACGGTTCGGTGTCGCCCATAAACCAGGCGTCCTCGCCGTCTTTCGCGTGATCCACGATAAAACCGCACTCCTTGAGAGCTGCAATCACATCTTCCGCGATGACGGGCTCGTCCTCGACAAGCAGGACGCGCATCAGTCGTCCTCCTCGAGATCAAGGATCCTGCCGTTGCGCGCATCAACGTCCATTTCCAGCACAATGCCGCGCCGGGTTAGGACCTTGATCTCGTAGATCAACAGGCCGTCATCGTCGTCAAACTCGATTTCGATCACTTCGCCAGGGTAGAATTTCAGTACACCGCCGAGAATGGTTTCCAGCGGCAGGATCGCGCCGCGCTTGCGGGTTTCCCAGACGCGCTCGTGGTCATCTTCGTCGCGGTCACGGCCGCCCTGCCGGTCCGCCAGCGCCGTGCCGGCCGCCAGTGACAGGCAGAGCGCAAGTATCGCTGCAACGGAAAGGCCACGGGTCACGGGTTTGTTTTTACTCCAGAAAGGTCAGTACCTATCGCCTTTGCAACCTGACTGGAAGCTGACTGAAGCCGGCAAGTGACTGTCAGGCAGCGTCAGGCAAAAGCGCTCCCAGGGACGGAAAAGCCGGACCTGATGCAAGCAAAGGATCAACGACATGTTCACTCAAAAAATACTACTTGCCGCTTCCGCCGCGCTTCTTGGCGCTGCCACTCTGGGTGCGGGCTTCGGCTTCGCCCAGTCCGGCAGCGCCAAGGCTGAGCCGGTGCGCTTCGACGTGGGCAGCGACCCCAGTTTCAGCGAAGTGCGCGCCCGTCTCGGCGAGCAGGGCTTCGACTTGCGCGAGGTCGAGTATGACGACCGGAAGATCGAAGTGAAGGGTACGGATGCGTCGGGAATATGCATGGAAATCTATTTCCACCCGGCCTCCGGCGAGGAGCTGCGCCGCGAACGTGACGACGATTGTGACAGCCGCGACGACGACAATGACGATCGCTGGGACGACTGATCCTGTCGAATTGTGCCTCGGATTTTCTCATCCGGGGCGCAATTTTTCTCATTTTTTATCGCGATTGACGGCGAGCCTCTGCCAGAGCCCAAACCGCGACCGGGGAGAGCCCGAAAGATGCTCTACCTGTAGTAGCGGATGGGTAGGGCCTCATTTTTGGTTTGCGGCAAGACCTTTGATTTCGGGGCGCTTTCGCCCGTGACCGGAGTTTTCTTCTACGTGAAGCCACCCGGCTTGGGGGGCATCGTTAACGCGAAAAAAACCATAGTTTGCGAACTAATCCCACTACGGCGCCGTTTGGCGCGCAGCTCAGGTTAGACGTATGCAATCCCCCGCTCGACAGACCCCAGAAACCTTTCCCGCCAGCGCTGGTCAGCGCTCGTTCCGGGAGGTCTGCCAGGCGGCGATCCGTGTCTTCAACATGATGGACAAGTATCACACGGCGCCCTACCCGAATGCCTATGCCGTGCTGTTTGCGTATACGACCGGTTCGGATGAAGAGCTGGTGGCCGAGATCAACAGCCTGCTTCTGCTCAAGGACCAGCTGAGCCCCTACGACATCGATTCCCTGTTCCAGGAATACCTTGTCGATGATGCGACGACATTCACGACGCAAGGCATTGGCCAGGCGATCGGTAACGAGATTGGCGCGGTGCTCGAGATCATCGAGAAGGGCCTCAAGCAGAACGATGCCTTCACGACTTCGCTGGACACAATTGCCGAGCGAGTTCCGGAAGCCACTTCGGACGAGGGATTGTCGGCCATGGTCGCTACGTTGCTCGAAGAGAACCGGCGGATGGCCGACCTGACCCGCGATCTCAACCAAGGTCTCGCAAAGTCACAGACCCTGATCAGTACGCTGAACCAGCAACTGGAAGAAGTTCAGGCCCAGGCCCAGCGCGATCCGGTCTCCGGCGCGTTCAACCGCCGTGCCTTTGACACGCAGCTCCAGGAGACGGTCAATCGCGCGGCGAAGACCAACGAAGGCTATTGCGTGGTCTTTGCCGAGCTCGATAACTTCAGTGGACTGACGGATGCCTACGGTCCGGCGGCAGGCGATGCGATCCTGCGCATCTTTGCGTCGTTGGTTTCCGGTAACCTGGGTGAAGGGGACATGGTGGCCCGTTATGGGGGCGACCAGTTTGCCCTCATCCTTCCGGGCCGTGACCTGATGTCTGCCTACAACCTGCTGGTCAAGATCAAGCATGCCTACAAGCTCACGGCGCATACCGTTGCGGGTGTGGACCAGCCCTTCGCCGGGCTGACCGCCTCCTACGGCCTCGCGCGCGGCGAGCCGGGCATGGCCGCCAGCGCGGTGATCGAGCAGGCCGACGCCTTCATGCGCGACGCTCGTAACTCCGGCCGCAATCTCGTGAAAGCTCGCGGGATCGGCTGATCCGCCTTGCGCGATCCAACGCGCGGCTAGTTGCCATCAGACAGCATGCTCGCAACGAAAGCGTTGGATTCGCTGCCTTGCAGCGTGCCGTCATTGTTTTCATCCGCCTCATCGAAACGCGACGTCAGGGCCGATTCAAGCTCCGATCTCGAGATCACGCCGTCCTGTCCCGCCACCATCGTGAAGAAAGTGCTCCTGCGAACCGGTTCGCTGTCTGAACCATCGACGACCTCACCAGCGCCGGGATTTGCTACGGGGCCGCCTTCAATGCTCGGGTTGAGGCTGTTGTCGGCCTGCCCGAGGGCGGGCGCGAGCAGGTCATACTCGTCGGCCGTAAGCTGACCATCTCCATCCCTGTCGGCGAGTTCCATCTGGGAATCGACGAAGGGCCCAATGTCGTCGCGATTGAGAATTTCATAAATCACGGCAACGGATTGATCGACTTCCATCGCGCCGCCATCATTGGTCCCGGTACTGACTTCCGGAATGGTCTCGCCGGGCGCCGGGTCCGCCGGTTCGGCAGCGACAGGCGCCGTGTCGCCGCGATCAACTTCCTGATACGGCGTGCAGTTGGTGACGGTGAAAAAGGCCGCCGAGAGCATGAGAACATTGCGAATAATCATGGGACCACTTCTCCATTCAGCGACGGGTTGATCCTGTCTGAACGCAGATCGCTCCCAATAGTTCCGGCGCGGCGTAAGGCCGCGAGAACGTCACGGACAGCCGATCGCCTGGGCAAGAATGTTGCGGTGCACTTCGCTGGTGCCGGAGTAGATGGTTGCGGCGCGCGTTGCGAAATATTTCGCCTGTGCAAAGTCGCTGGTCGCCGCGGATTCGAGGCCTGCTTCCGTGATCGCCTGATGCAGTTCGGTCGCGATGAGCTTCAGGGCGGATGTGGCAGGTCCTTCGGCGGCGCCGATCCTGCCTGCGCTGACATGGATCTCGAAAGCTTCGAACTCATCGATGCGCCGCGCAAGCGATGCGAGTTTGGCGCGCAACGCGTCGTCTTCGCAGTCTTGCGCCACCACGCCGCGCTGCGCCGCGCGCAGGGCCCGGCGCAGGAGGCCGGTGGTGGTATTGTTCGAGCGGGCGATGGCCATCAGGCGCTTGGCGGCTTTCCAGCCCGCACCGATATCCCCGATACGGTCGGCCGCGGGCGTGCGGACGCGGTCGAAGAACACCTCGTTGGTTTCGCAGTCGCCGTCGATGAAGCGGATCGGCTTCACGGAGATGCCGGGCCGGTCCATCTCAACCAGCAGGAAAACGAGACCTGCGCCGCCGGTGCTCTGCGGATCGCACCGCGCGAGCAGGAACATGTGGGTCGCGTACTGGGCAAAGCTGGTCCACAGCTTGCTGCCGGTGAGGATGAAATCCTCGCCGTCGCGTTCGGCGCGAAGCGTCAGGGCAGACAGGTCGGACCCGGCCTGC
>JBBSDJ010000030.1:0-25981 GCA_038249555.1 Caulobacterales bacterium | reverse complement strand
TGTCCATCTTGCTCTCGCAGGCGATGACTTGTCGGGCCGGCGAGGCGTCATGGACGTCACCCACTGCCTGACTGGCTTCTCCATTGATTGCCTGGAGGCGGCTTTCCGCGTCGCGCTTGCCAGCCGGGGGCTCAAGGGCGAGGGCCTGTTCGCCATCGCGCTCGGCAAGATGGGCGCGTTCGAGCTCAACTATTCGAGCGATATCGACATTGCCGCCTTCTACGAGCGGGACCGGTTTGACGGCGGCGACCGCGACCCCGGCGAAGCGGCGCAGCGCGTCGTGCGCGATGTCGTGAAGATCATGGATGAGATCACGGCGGGCGGATACGTGTTCCGCACCGATCTGCGCCTGCGTCCGGACCCCAGCTCTACGCCGGTTGCCGTGTCCACCGAGATGGCGGAACTCTACTACGAGAGCGTCGGTCAGAACTGGGAACGGATGGTGTGGATCAAGGGCCGCCCCGCCGCCGGTGATCGCGCCGCGGCCGCAAAGTTCCTTGCACGGATGGAGCCCTACATCTGGCGCCGCAATCTCGATTACTGGGCCATCGGCGACATCCAGGCGATCAAGCGGATGATCAATACGAAAGTCGGCGCTAACGATTTCGATGCCCGCTCGCCGGATGTGAAGCTTGCGCCGGGCGGCATCCGCGAGATCGAGTTCTTCGTCCAGACGCAGCAGCTCATCCTTGGCGGGCGAGACATTGCCCTGCGCGACAACACCACACTCGGCGCGCTTGCCGCGCTGACAAATGCTGGCGTCGTCTCCGCGCCGACCGCGACGATGCTGACGGCGGCGTACAAGGCGCTGCGCAATGTCGAACACCGCATCCAGATGCGTCAGGACGAGCAGACGCATACGGTTCCCGCCGACGACGCGGAGCGCGAAAGCCTTGCTTACCTTTGCGGTTATGGCGCCCTGTCCGAATTTGACCGCGACCTTTTGGATACGCGCCGGCAGGTGCAGGCAGCCTATGACGCCCTGTTTGCGAAGGAAGACCGCGCCGCCGAGACGCACAGCCTTGGCAACCTTGTGTTCACCGGCGTGGACGATGATCCGGGTACGGTCAAAACCCTGTCAGGCCTCGGCTTCTCCAATCCGTCCTCGGCGATCGATACGATCCGCAACTGGCACCGGGGGCGGGTGCCGGCGACGCGTACACCGCGCGGACGAGAATTGCTCACTGCCATCCTCCCCGGGATGCTTCAAGCCATGGGCGAGACCGGTGAACCGGACCAGGCCTTCCTCTGGTACTCACGCTTCTTCGAAGGCCTCTCGTCGGGCGTACAAACGCTATCAATGTTGCTCGCGCGGCCTGATCTCTTGTCCGATCTCGTCGCAACACTCGCGCTCGCGCCGCGCCTTGCGCGCATCCTGGCGCGGCGGCCGGACCTGCTCGAAGCGCTTGTCTCGAATACCATCCCGAAGGCGCCTGATGTCTCCGGGGCGGTCACCTTCGATGCGGCGCTGGACAACTGGCGCCGCTATCACCGTGAGCAGAGCTTCCTGACGGGACATCGCCTGCTGCACGGGCTGATCGCTTCGGACGAAGCGGCACAGGTCTGGACGCGCCTCGCCGATGATACCATCCGGTACATGGCCGCTGTTGGCGAACAGGAGACGACCCGCCGTTATGGCGACGTGCCGGGCCGCTGGGCGGTGTTCGGCATGGGCAAGCTCGGCGGCGAGGAGATGACCGCCGGCTCTGATCTGGACCTGATCGTGATCTACGATTCCAGTTCGGACAATGCGCAGAACTGGTTCACCCGGCTGACCCAGCGCTTGATCACGGGCCTCACGGCGCCAACAGCGGAGGGAGAGCTCTACGAAGTCGACATGCGCCTGCGCCCCTCCGGCCGCGCGGGCCCGGTTGCCGTGCGTCTCGATGCCTTTCTTCACTACCAGAATGAAGAGGCCTGGACATGGGAGCATATGGCGCTGACCCGTCTGCGGTTCATCTGCGGTGACGAATCACTGGGGCAGGCGGTACATCAGATAGCAGCAGACGCGATCTGCGCCCGTGCGCGCAGCGCGCGCCGCAAGCAGATTCCGGTGGATGTGTCCGACATGCGCCAGACGCTCTACCGCGAAAAGGCCGGGCACGGATTATGGGACTTCAAGACGGCTGAAGGCGGGCTGATCGATATCGAGTTCATGGCGCAGCAGGAAATCCTGCTCCGCGCCCGGCCCGATCTTGTGCGGCCGAACACCGGCATGGCGCTGTCCGGCCTCGCCGACGCCGACGGGGAAGACAGCGAGGACTGGTGTTTCCTGCGCGCCGCGCTGAACCTGCTTTCCGCGATGCAGCAGCTGCAACGGCTCGCCATCGGCAGTGATCCGGTCGAAGAGGCGATGCCGGAAGGCCTGAAGGCCCGCCTATGCCGCGCAGCAGGAGAAGAGGACTTTGAAGGCCTGGAAGTGCGTCTATCGGGGGTAAAGGCCCGCGTTCACCAGCTCGCAAGAGAAAAACTGCACCTGCCGGCGACGGAATCCTGAGGGCCCCTCGTTTCATCAACGCTGGGATCAACAAGGAGCTACCCATGAAGAAATTAACCCTCGCTGCGGCCTCGGCGCTGACACTCGCGCTGGCCGTCCCGATGATTGCGCAAGCCGGCGGCCATAAGAGCGGCGGAAAGCACCTCGAGATGTTGGATACCAACGGCGACGGGATGATTGCCCGCGCCGAAGTGGAAGTATCTGCCGCCGAATCCTTCGGCAAGATGGACGCAAACGCCGATGGTTTCCTGACGCAGGCCGAACTGAAAGCCGGCCACGAAGCCCACCGCGCCGAAATGAAAGCAGAATGGGCCGAGAAGCGTGAAGGCAAGCCTCCGCGTGAGCCGAAGGCCGATGCTGACCCCGCCAAGGCGGAAGCCTGGAAGGCCAAGAAGGAAGAGCGCAAGGCGAAAATGGAAACCAAAGCCGCTGAGCGTTTCGCCGCTGTCGATACCAACAGTGACGGCCGCTGGAGCAAGGTTGAATACACCGCTCACCGCCTTGAACACTTCACCAGGCTGGATACGGACGCAGATGGCAACATTACGCCCGCCGAGCAGGAAGCGGCCAAAGCCAAGATGAAGGAGCGCCGCGGCAAATGGCGGGACAAGCCGGCCGGGCAGTAAGCACAACCGGACCGGACCGGAGCCCAGACGGGACAATTGCGCTCCCCCTGCATTTGTTTCTCGGGTTTCCGGTCCGGAATCGGCTAGATGTTTCTGCGTGGCTTTCACGTCTGACCTTGACCAGATCACACGTGCCGCAGCGGGCGATCCGGCTGCGGTACGGGCCCTTGTCAACCGCTACAGCCCCGGCGTCCTCAGTCTCGCGACCCGGATGCTGGTCGACCGCGCTGAGGCAGAAGACGTGACACAGGAAACCTTTCTCCGCGCCTGGAAAGCGCTGCCCGGCTGGGAGCCGCGGGCGAAGTTCTCGACCTGGCTGCACCGGGTCGCCCTGAACCTTTGTTACGACCGGCTGCGCAAGCACAAGGAATCGCTGCCCGGCGAACTGCCGGACATGGCCGACACACGGCTTGCCCCTCACGAGGCACTGGACCAGTCCCAGCGTGTGAGCGCCATCGAACGCGCAATCGGCGCCTTGCCGGAACGCCAGAGCGCCGCCTTGACGCTTTGCGCTTTGCAGGGACACTCACAGTCCGAGGCGGCCGAGATTCTGGAGATCAGCGTCGAAGCCGTCGAAAGCCTTCTTGCCCGCGCGCGGCGGACCTTGCGCGCACAATTGCTGGAAGGGAGAACCAGCTCATGACCGAAGACCGGCTGATTGAACTCATCGAAGCCTGGGGCGCTGATCCGTCAGCCTACCCGGAGGCTGAACGCGCCGCCGCCAGGGCGATGCTCGCGGCGCAACCGGCGCGGTTTGCGGCGGCCATTGCCGAAGCGCGTACGCTGGACGCGGCGTTGGCGCGCATGCCCGAAATCCTTCCCCCTGCGGCGCTGACTGAAGCGCTGATTGCGTCCGCGCCGAAAGCCCGGCCCGCTCAGACCGGTTTCCGGCTGCCGAAGTTTGCCCCCTGGGCGCCAGCCAGTGGCTTTGCGGCGCTGGCCGCCGGGCTGTTCATGGGTGTCATGGTTGCGCCGGCCGCCAGCGCGTCGAGTGACACGTCCGAAGTTGAATCCGTGCTCGAACACGCGCTCGGCTATGATCCGGCGGCCTACACCGAGGAATTGGGCCAATGAGCGATCCACAGGTCCGCCGCTTTCCATTTTGGCTGACATTGTCCGTCCTCGGCAATCTCATGCTGGTCGGACTGCTTGCCGGGATTTTCCTCAACGCGCCCAAGCGGCCTGATTGGGGAAGGGGCGACCCGGGAGCGCCACCCGGGTTTGAACTCAGCAATGAAGAGCGCGACGGCGTGCGCCACCTGATGCGCGAGAGCTCCGAAGCCGGGCGTGAAGCCCTCGAGACGCGCCGCGCCGCCGAGCGCCGCCTGGCCGACGCCTTGCGGGCTGAACCCTATGATGAAGCCGCCGCCCGTTCCGCGCTCTCGTCCCTGCGGGACGCGGACCGCCTTGCGCGCGACGCTGTGGCGGACCGCATGTTCGACGGACTGGACGAACTCAATCCAAACCAGCGGGCCCTTGTCGCCAGGATCATGTCCGGCAACATGGAAAAGCGCGGCAAGGCCGGAGAGCGGCTCGAGAAATTCCGCGAACGGCGCAAGGAGCGGCTCGAGGGCGGTCCGGACGAAGGCCCGCCCTAGTCCTTCGATTTGTGGGCAAGCCGCCCGGCATTCGCTTCCCAATTCTGGCCGTCGAAGGGCGTGACGGTCACGTCAAGCTGATCCCAATCATCAAGGCAACGCCAGGTGACGGCGATCCCATCCGGGTTTGATCTGGGCACATAGAAACTCTTGATCCCGCAGGTCTTGCAGAAACGATGCTTCGCGCGGCCGGTATTGAATGTGTATTCGCCCAGATTGTCCGTCCCCTGAATAAGCCGGAACCGGCTGGACGGCACGATCACGTGGATGTTGCCGCTCATCGCGCACATCGAGCAGTTACAGTCCTCGACCTCGAACGCCTCCGGCAGTTCGACCGAGAAGCGCACGGCGCCGCAATGGCAGCCGCCGTCATGCCATCTGCGCGCAGTTCCGCTCATCCCACCCATTCCGGCGGCTTGTGGTGTGCCCAGGGCGCCGCGCGCTCCAGCTGTCCCGCGAGAGCCAGCAACAACCCTTCCTGACCGTACCGCGCGCCGAACATCATGCCGATCGGCAGGCCGGCCGGCGAAGTCGCCGTCGGCGCGGTCCAGTGCAGCGGAACGGACATCGCCGGCGCGCCCATATGGTTGAATACGGCGCAATGCGGCGCAAAGCCGGCAACCGCCTCGCTCATCTTCTGCGGATCGGCCGTCAGCGCCATCGTGCCCAGAAGGTCTGGCACACGGTGCAGGGTGGGCGACAGGGTCAGGTCAAACCCGCCCGCGTCGAGGAAATGCTCATACTGGATCGCGGCAGTGATGAACACATTATTGGCTTTCGCGAGTTCCACCATCGGCACCGTCCGGCCGAGGCGCACCATGCCCGCCGTCACCGGCTCGATCTCATCATCCGTGACCGGACGGCCACGCGCGGCGCCATGCTCGTCGAGCTGAGCTGCAATGTATGCGGAAATCGTGAAAAGGCCCGCCTTGCCTAGTGCCTCGCCGTTCAGCATCGGTCCGGCCTCGACAACGATATGCCCCAGGTTTTCGAGCAGCCTGGCAGTCGCTTCCAGCCCGGCAGTGGCGTCCGCATCCGGTTTCGTGCCGTTCGGCGCGGTGCGCCAGAGCGCGATGCGAAGCCGCTGCGGGTCGCGCTCGAGCTCCGACAGGTAAGGTCTGGCCGGCGGTGTCGCAGCATAGCGGCTCCCGGTCTCTGCGCCGTGCGTCAGGTCCAGCAACGCCGCGCTGTCGCGCACCGTTCGGCTGACCACATGCACCGTGGACAGGCCATTCCAGCCTTCCGTCCGCGAGGGGCCCATTGGGATGCGCCCGCGCGATGGTTTCAGACCGAACACGCCGCAACACGCGGCCGGAATGCGGATCGATCCGCCGCCATCACTCGCCTGCGCCACCGGCAAGACGCCCGAGGCGACTGCCGCTGCCGCACCGCCGGATGAGCCGCCCGCGATGCGCGTCCGGTCCCAGGGATTGCGTGTCTGGCCGTAAAGCGTCGATTCGGTTGTCAGGGTCAGTCCGAACTCCGGCGTCGTAGTAGAGCCAAAGAAAACCAGTCCCGCTTCGCGGTAGCGTTTCACCAAAGTGGTATCGTCCGCACTCACGACATCCTTGTAGGCGCGGCTGCCCCCCGTAAGCGGCGCGCCTTTTACGCCCACCGCGAGGTCCTTGGTGACGAACGGCACACCGGCATACGGTCCCTGCAGCTCGCCTTTGGCAATCTGCTCGCGCGCTAGGTCCGGAAACAAAGCCGCAAAGCAGTTGATCTTCCCTTGCGCTTTTTCCGCGCGACTGACCGCCGCTTCGAGCAATTCGGAAGCAGATACCTGCTTGTCCCGAACCAGCTGTGCCTGGCCGAGGCCATCCATTTCCGTCATCGCACTTCCTCCCGTTTCGTTTCTGTTGTTCTATCCCCGGCGCTGCCAGATCAGACGGCCCATGTCGGACTGGGTCACGAGATACTCGCCGGAAAAGCTGTAAGTGGCCGCCGGTGTGAAATCCGGAAGCGGAGCGGCGTATACGTACAAGGTCTGCCCATCAGCGCGCCACTGACCATCGAAATCGATCGTCCGGCCGCCGTCATAGGACCAGTCTCCGCCGCCGCCGATGGATTCCGTATACTGAATAACCCGGCCGTCCGGGTGCAGCTCCATCGTCATCACTGTCGTGTAGGAAGCGAAACTGCCGCCGCCGCTGTTGATCATGTTCTCGTTCACCCAGATGCCGACCATGCGCGCATCACGTTGCGCCGCTGCGGGCTGCTGAACCGGCTGGGCCGGGGCGGGGCTCGCCGGTGCTTGCTGAGCGGGTGCGGGCGCGGTTTCGTCCGGCGCGGCGGGCGATGCGCGCACTGTCTCCGCGACCGGGCTTACAGATTCCGAAGGTGCGGGCGATTCCACGACAGCCGGAACGACAGGCTCCGCCGGTGTGGCAGGGGCCTGCGAACAGGCGCCGAGCAGCATAGCAGCGGCGATCAATGAACATGGTCTCATAAAGCGTCCCCTCATGCATCTGGCGAAGAAGGGGTCGCACAATTCGGCGAACCTGAAAACAGCCGATCAGCCTTCGTCGTCTTCCGCCAGCTTGGCGTCGATTTCCTCGTCCGACCAGCCGAAATGGTGGCCCAGTTCGTGGATGAACACGTGGGTGACGAGGTCTTCGATGGTCGCGTCGCCGCGTTGTGCCCATTCGAACAGGATCGGCATGCGGTACAGATAGATCAGGGGCCGGTCCATCGCCGGCTGGGTAATGCTCTCGATCGTCAGCGGCACGCCGGAATAGAGGCCGCTCAGGTCCAACGCGTCATCGATTTCCATGTCGTCGAGGATCTCGTCCTCGGCATAGTCCATCACCAGAATGCGCACATCGCCGGCCGCCTTGCGCATGAATTCCGGCAAGTCCGCGAAGCACTTTTCTGCGCAGGCGAGGAATTCCTCGACGCCCGGCGCCGTCAGCGCGAACGCGCTCACTCGAGCACGACCGCCGTGCCGGACACGGCGACCATCATCATCGAGCCCTGCTGGCCGACGACGCCATAATCGAACTTCACACCGACGATGGCGTTCGCGCCGAGGCGCCGCGCCTCTTCCATCATCTCGCTGATCGCCCCGTCCCGCGTCTCACGCAGGGAACTCTCATAGGACTCGGACCGCCCACCCACGAGGTTGGTAAAGCTCGCGAGAATGTCTTTGCCAAGGTGCGCGCCGAACACGACCTCGCCGCAGGCAATGCCCTTGTAGGCGACGATCTTGCGGCCATCGATGGAGGAGGTGGTGGTGATAATCATGTGTTCGTCCTATTCCGCTGCCGTCAGGGCCGGATCCGTCTTGCCGTCCAGCAATTCGAGCATGCGAATGGCGCTGTCAGCAATCACGGTGCCTGGAGGGAAGATGGCGGCGGCGCCGGCGGTGCGCAAGGCGTCGAAGTCCTGCGGCGGGATAACACCGCCCACAATGATCCGCGCATTCGCCGCGCCTTCGTTGCCCAGGGCGCGCTTCAGTTCCGGCACCAGCGTCAGGTGGCCCGCCGCCAGCGACGACGCCGCGACGATATCCACGCCCGCCTTGCGCGCATCGGCTGCGGCCTCTTCCGGCGTCTGGAATAGCGGCCCGATCTCAACATCCCAGCCGAGGTCCATCAGCGCAGACGCTACAACCTTCTGTCCGCGGTCATGACCGTCCTGTCCCATCTTGGCGATATAGATTTTCGGCCGGCGGCCATGCGCCTTCTCGAACTTCGCGGCGAGCGCCTCAGCGTGCTCAGCCTTGTCGTTGCCTTTTACACCGCCGCCATACACGCCCTTGATCGAGCGGATGACCGCGCTGTGCCGCCCCTGGCTACGCTCGACCGCTTCGGAAATCTCGCCGACGGTTGCCTTGGCGCGCGCGGCGGCCACGGCCAGCTCCAGCAGGTTGCCCTTGCCGCTCGCCGCCGCGTCCGCAATCGCGTCCAGCTTTACGGTCACTTCGGCCTGATTTCGCTCCGCCTTGAGGCGCGTCAGCTTCTCCAGCTGCATCCGCCGCACAGCGGCATTGTCGACCTTCAGTACAGGGACGTCTTCATCCTCGTCCAACAAGAACTTGTTGACGCCCACCACGGTCTGCGTGCCGCTGTCGATACGCGCCTGAGTGTTGGCGGCGGCCTCCTCGATGCGCAATTTCGGCAGGCCTTCCTCGATGGCCTTCGCCATCCCGCCCATCGCCTCGACCTCGGCGATACGCTTCAGCGCTTTTTCAGCGAGGTCATGCGTCAGGCGCTCGACATAATAGCTTCCACCGAACAGGTCGATGGACTGGCAAGCTCCGGCCTCCTGCTGCAGCAGGATCTGCGTGTTGCGGGCGATGCGGGCGGAGAAGTCGGTCGGCAAGGCCAACGCTTCGTCGAAGCTGTTGGTGTGCAGGCTCTGCGTCTGCCCGCCGGCCGCTGCGATGGCTTCGAGGCAGGTGCGGATGACGTTGTTGTAAACGTCCTGCGCCGTCAAGCTCCAGCCGGACGTCTGCGAATGCGTCCGCAGGCTGAGCGATTTGTCGGACTTCGGATTGAAGTTTTCCTTCACGAGCTTCGCCCAGATGAGGCGCGCGGCGCGCATCTTGGCGACTTCCATGAACGTGTTCATGCCGATGGCCCAAAAGAAGGAGAGGCGCGGCGCAAACGCATCGACATCCAGCCCTGCTGCCACGCCGGCGCGGATATACTCAATGCCGTCCGCCAGCGTGTAGGCCAGCTCCAGGTCCGCCGTCGCGCCGGCTTCCTGCATGTGATAGCCGGATATCGAGATCGAGTTGTACTTCGGCATCTTTTGCGAGGTGTAGGCGAAGATGTCCGAAATGATCCGCATGCTGGGTTTCGGCGGATAGATATAGGTGTTGCGCACCATGAACTCTTTCAGAATGTCATTCTGAATGGTCCCGGCCAGCTTCTCCGGCGGCACGCCCTGTTCCTCAGCGGCCGCGATATAGAGCGCGAGGATCGGCAACACAGCGCCGTTCATCGTCATCGACACCGACATCTGGTCCAGCGGAATGCCGGAGAACAGCGTGCGCATGTCATAGATGGAATCGATCGCCACGCCCGCCATTCCGACATCGCCGGAAACGCGCACGTGATCGGAATCGTAACCCCGGTGCGTGGCGAGATCGAAGGCTACCGACAGGCCTTTCTGCCCGGCGGCGAGGTTGCGCCGGTAGAAAGCGTTGGAATCCTCTGCCGTCGAAAAGCCCGCATACTGACGAACGGTCCAGGGCTGGTTGGTGTACATGGTCGGGTAGGGGCCGCGACCGAACGGCGCCAGGCCCGGATAGTCATCGACGAAATCAAGACCCGCCCGGTCCGCTGCGGTGTAGGCGGTCTTCACCGCAATGCCTTCCGGCGTCTCCCAGGCTTCGCCCAGCTTCGGGGTGCCGGCCTTCACGGCGGGTGTCTCGAGCGCGAGTTTCGTGAAATCAGGAAACTTGGTCATTGGGCCACTCCGAGCTCAGTCTGCGCCAGTTTGAGCAGATGCAGCACATCCGCGCCCGCAAAGATGTTGGCATCGATGCCCGCGCCTTCATGCTTGCCCGCCAGCCAGACGCGCTGGGCCCCGGCTTTCTTCAATGCCTCTGCAGCGCCGGCGGCTTCGGCCTCGTACATCTTGTCGGTGCTGCACAGGACGGCGATCCGCGCGCCGGACGCCCGGAAAGCAGACGCCAGTTCTGCCACCGTCTTCGGCGGAATGGGCGGCTCTTTCGAGATGATCCCGCCCGCCGCAAAGAAATTGCGCGCAAAGTCCGCCCGCGCCGTGAATTCTGCAAGGCTACCCAGCGTCGCCAGAAACACCGTGGGCGGACGATCCGCTTTCGCCGCGGCGTCGCGCAGCGCTTCGAATGGCGCGGCGAGGCGGATAGGCTCAAGCGCTGTTGCTAAAGACTCCACGCCGTTTGTAGGCAGAGTTTTCACGAAATGCTTCAAGCCGGATTCCGAAACGCGCTTCGCCTTCACGGGCGCAACTTCGGCGACTGGCGCGCCGATCTCCTCCAGCAAAGGATACTCCGATACGCCCGTTAGCGGAATCTTTCGTCGCGCGACGTCTTTCGCCCGCGCCTCGCGTACGGCGGCGACCCGCGCCTGAAACGCGCCTGCCATCAAGGAGGCCGCAAAGCCGCCCTCACTCTCGATCTTCTGAAATTCTGCCCAGGCCGTCTTCGCCAGATCGTCCGCCAGCGTCTCCGTAAACCATGCCCCACCGGTTGCATCCGCCACCCGGCCCAATTGGCTTTCTTCCATCGCGATGATCTGCGTATTGCGCGCAATCCGGCGGCCGAGTTCTTCCGGCAGGCCGAGCGCTTCATTGAACGCGCGAACGGTCAGAATGTCAGCGCCGCCGACCGCGCCTGCAAACGCTGCCGACGTATTGCGCAGCATGTTTGTCCACGGATCATACTTCGTCAGCATCCGCGCCGATGTTATGGCCTGCAGCTTCATCGGCGAGGGCGGCAAGCCCAGTGCCTCAAGGCAGCGCGCCCAGAGCCGCCGCGCAGCGCGCAGCTTCGCGATGCCCACGCCATAATTCGTGTCGAGCGCCACGAGGAACAGCATGCCGGCAGAAGCTGTCTGCCGGTCCATCGCTTCGCCCAGGCGCCGCAAGGTATCAATCGCCGAGGCGATGAGTGCCGCCAGTTCCTGAGCTTCCGACCCACCAGCCTCGTGCACGAGCGCGCCGTCCATCCGGAACAGGTTCGCTGCCGTGAACTTGTCGGCAAGTGCCGCCGCCAGCGCGCCGGACTTCGCAATGGCTGCGTCCAGTCCGCCTTCGATACGTCCCGTTTTTGCCAGTGCGCCGAGAGGATTGATATTGAAGTCCAGCTTCAGCTTCGCCGCATTGCCCTGTCCCTCGGCCCAATGGCCCAGCAGCCCGGCGGTTCGGGCGCCCATGCCCCGGCCCGAATCAAGCGCGATCGTTGCAATCGACGCATCAACGCCTTTCAGCGCGGAGTTGAAATCCTCGACGGAGCAAAGCTGTACGCCGCTGAGGCCTTCGCCGTCCACGCGCACTTCGATCGAAGAAACTCCGCGCTCGAGGTCGCGAAGGATTTCAGTATTTGTCTGTTCCGCAGACGGATGAGCGAAGGACTGGCGAATGTCCCAGGGCAGCCACTTGTCTGGTGCGGCCGTTTTCCCGCGCAGGAAGGGCGCGGCGCCGGGAATGCCGAGCGGGTCGCCCGCGCCTGCAAAGTCACTTTCGCGATAGAGCGCCTTGACGCCGATGCCGTCCGCCGTCTTGCGGGTCAGTGTGTCGGCGCCTTTACCTTTCAAGGCCTTTTCGACCTCGCGCAGCCAGTCGGCTTCGGTGGCTTCGGGAAATGCGGAAGTGAAGGGGAGGATGTCATCGGCCATAACGCGGGATTTAGGGCAATCCGGTGGGCCTTGGGAACCATTTCCTTTGGGACACCGCGACACATCGGCAGGGCTTGACCTCGGCCTGCCATTATGCGATTGAGAATTGTTCGCAAACTGGAGGCCAAGCCATGCGCCCGTCCCGCCATTTCGATGCCGAAAGCTTCCGGTCACCCCCGCCGGAAGCCGCAGGCGCACCCGAAATGTCGGGCATCTGCCGAACCTGTCCCTTGAACATGACTGACCCTGCCGGCCCCGTTTCCTCCCCGATGCCGGTCAGCGGGCCCCTTTGTGACTGGATCGATTCGCAGGCGAATGTGCCTGGTCTCTGGCTCGACCGCCTGATTGCGGAAGGCGATCCGGGCGACCTGATCAGCATGGTTCATCGCCAGCAGGGCTGGCTGGAACTGCTCCGTGCCCGCATGGGCCGCGGCTGACACCCATTCCCGCCTGGCGCGTTGAGGCTTCGCCACTTGAGTGAATCAGCTGGCGAACGCAATTTGAACCATGTTTTACACTCCGGCTTCAGTGTTCTTCCTTAAGGGATCAACTCAGCCTTGTGGTACCGTGGCGCCTCTCGCCGGTATCCATAGCAAACCAACAGGTGACCCAAATGTCCGATACATCTTCGAATGCCTCCAAGCGCGCCAAGGCCGCTGCAGACAAGGCAACCCGCGAACTCGAGGCTCGCCTCGAAGCGCTGCGCGAAGAAATGGAAGAGATCAAAGCCTCCCTCGGCAAGACCGCCGAGAAGAAGTTCGATGCGCTGGCGGATGTCTTCTCCGGCGACGCCGTCGAAGATGTGATGGACGAGCTTCGCGAGATGGTAAGCCAGATCAAGGAGAAGGCCGGCGCGGCAGAGAAGAAGGTTGTCCAGACCGCCCGCGACAACCCGGTGCAGACCCTGCTCGTTGCGTTCGGTGTCGGCTTCCTCGCCTCGCTGCTGATGCGGCGCTGAACCTGCGCAATGCGCTTCCTGCCGCTTCTTTCGTCCCTGATGTCGCTCGCCAGTCTTGATCTGGGCGGCGCCGTCTCGCGACAGGCGAAGGGGCTGGGCTATACGCTGGTTGCGATCCTGTTCCTGCTGACGGCCTATGTTCTGGCCGTCGGCGCCCTGGCGTTCTACCTGTCCCAGCACATGAGCACCTGGGGCGCACTCGGCGCCATCGCCCTCGGTTTCGCTGGCGCGGCTGGCCTCATCTTCTGGTACGGCACGCTCTCGGCCCGCGCCGAAGCGGAACGTGCCCGGGAAGTCGCCGCAGCCCGCCAGAAAGCCACCTTGGGCACGCTCACAGGACTGGCCGTCGGCGGCGGCTCCACCCGGACGCTGATCATTGCCGCGCTCGCAGGGGTGATCGCTGGCGGCCTGCTGGATCCCCGGGGCAAGTCCGGCAGCGACGACTGAAGCGCGCTCGCGATTTCATTAAAAGTCATATTTCCGACTCAGATCACACTATAGCTAACCCCCATTGCATGGCACACAGGTGCCAGGCCGGGAGGGCGGGCTATGGCAAAGATCGTGACCATCAACGGTGTCGGCGACATTGATCTCGACAAGATCGCGAAGCTGCTGCCCGGCCGCAATGGCTGGGATATCCTGCAACTCGGCACGCAAGGCCGTTACATCAAGGCGATCATCGACTCCTGGCCAACGCTGGAGCGCTACGACATCTACACGCCTCTCCGCCTCGGTCATTTCTTCGGGCAAGGCCTCGTCGAAACCGGCTGGCTTAAATACACCGAGGAAGGCTTCAACTATTCCGCTGAAGGCCTGATCAAGACGTTCCGCCATTACCGCCGCAATCCGGACCTCGCCAAGCAACACGCCCGCAAGCCGGAACTGATCGCCAACACCGTCTACGGTGGCCGCACCGATCTCGGCAACACCGAGCCCGGCGACGGCTGGAAATTCCGGGGCCGCGGATTCATCCAGCTGACCGGGCGCTACAATTACACGAAGTATGGCGAGGCCGCCAGCATCGATCTCGCGAATGATCCGGACATCATCAAGCGCGACCTCACCAAATCGGTCGAAGTCGCGGCTGCTTTCTGGAAAACCAATGGCCTCAATGCCTACGCAGACCAGAACGATGCCGTGAAAGTCTCGCGCGGTGTAAACCGCGGCAACCCCAACGACACCGCCGCCGCCAACCATGAGGACCTGCGCATCCTCTGGACCAATACCGCGCTCTCGGTCACGCAGGCACCCCAGAACGTCGCGCCCGAACCGGTGCCCACAACCCCGTCTCTCAAACCGCTGCAAGCCGGCAGCCGGGGCGAGCGCGTGCGCGAACTACAACTCGATCTGGAATCGCTCGGTATCGTAACCGGCGGCGCTGACGGCATCTTCGGGCAGGGCACAAGGCGCGCGGTCGTTGCTTTCCAGCAGGAGAACGGCTTGCCGGTCACCGGCATTGCCGACGCGGCCACGATCACGGCCATCGACCTGGCGGCGGCCGATCCCGCCCGCACCCGCGCCGCAACGCTCGACCGCGACAACACGCCGATCTTCGGCCCGCCCACGACCTGATTTCGCCGGCTCTTGCTGCCAGGGCCGGACCGGCCTTTAATCCTCCGCAACAGAAAAACCGGAGGAAACAGGAAGATGCGGCTCAAGGCCCCCAGGATTGCCCCGCTCGCCGATGCAGACATGAGCGCGGAGCAGAAAGAGGCGCTCGCCGCCCAGTTCGGGCGCGGCCCGGTCTTCAACATCTTCCGCACGCTCGGCCGCGCGCCGAAGGCCTACAAGTCTTTCATGCGCTGGGGCGGCTATATCCTTTCGGACTATAACAGCCTCCCGCCGCGCGAGCGCGAAATCGTCATCCTGCGCGCCGGTTTCAACTGGAAATCCGGCTACGAGTGGGCCCAGCATGTGCGCATCGGCAAGCAGTGCGGCCTCACCGATGAAGAGATCGCCCGCATCAAGGCTGGCCCGGACGCCCCCGGCTGGAGCGCCATCGACGCCGCCCTCCTGCGCGCGACCGACGAACTGACCTCCGACGCCTTCATCACCGACAAGACCTGGGCGAAGCTGTCCTCACTGACCGAGAAACAGCGCATGGATCTCGTGATGACCGTCGGCCAGTACACGCAGGTCTCGATGATCCTGAATTCCTTCGGCGTTCAGCTCGACGATGACCTGACGCTCGACCCGGATCTCGCCAAGTGATTGCTCTTCTCCCCGCGTAAGGCTTGCTCCGCCGCGTCCTAAAGCTAAGTTTCGGCCAGCTACTTGCCCCCTTGGAGACTGACCCTCATGGCCCTGCCGCCCGTTCTGCAGAACCTGCGTATCCCGGTGATCGCTTCGCCTCTGTTCATCATCTCCACGCCGGACCTGGTGATCGCCCAGTGCAAGGCGGGCATCGTCGGCAGCTTCCCGGCGCTCAACGCGCGCCCCGGCCCGGTGCTGCACGAGTGGCTGGAGCGGATCACCACGGAGCTCGCCGAATACAACCGCCAGAATCCGGACCGCCCCGCCGCGCCCTTCGCGGTCAACCAGATTGTCCACAAGACCAACAACCGCCTCCAGCACGACATCGAAGCCTGTGTGAAATTCAAGGTGCCGATCATCATCACCTCGCTCGGCGCGCAGAAGGACCTCAACGACGCGATCCATTCCTACGGCGGCGTCGTGCTGCATGACGTTATCGACACGCGCTTCGCGAAGAAGGCCCTCGAGAAAGGCGCCGACGGCCTGATCGCGGTCTGCACCGGCGCCGGCGGACATGCCGGCGTGCTCTCGCCCTTCGCGCTGATCCAGGAAATCCGCGAGTTCTTCGACGGCCCGCTCGCGCTCTCCGGCTCCATCGCCAATGGCGGCGCCGTGGCGGCGTCTCTCGCGATGGGCGCAGACCTCGCCTATATCGGTTCGGCCTTCATCTCCTGTGACGAGGCCAATGCTCCGGATGGCTACAAGGACGCGATCGCTGCTTACGGCGCTGAGGACATCGTCTACACGAACCTTTTCACCGGCGTGCACGGCAACTATCTCAAGCCGTCGATCATCGCCGCCGGTCTCGATCCCGACAACCTTCCCGAAAGCGACCCCTCCAAGATGAACTTCGGCTCCGGTGGCAATACCGAAGCGAAAGCCTGGAAAGACATCTGGGGCTGCGGCCAAGGCATCGGCGCCGTAAAGGCACGCGTGCCGGTGAAGGTCTTCGTCGACCAGCTCGTCCGCGAATACGACGACGCTCGCGCAGCCCTCGCCAAGGGCCTCGGCTTCGTCCGTAAGGCGCCTGATGCGGTCGTTTGAACTAAACGGAACTCGGTGAGACCCGGATTGCGGGCACCGGTTTTGGGCAACTTTGATCGCGCCTCGTGTCACCTCCATGCAGGTCGCAGCACCATCCGGCAGGCCCTCAATTGGCGTTGGTGCAATGTGACGGGCAGATCGGAGGCAGACCACGGACGTTCCGATGTGCGCGTGCACACTCGGCCCTGCAAGATACGGCACGGAAAACGGGCTGGAGGCGTTGCCTGCCAGTCAAAAGACAAGCGGTGCAATCATTCGTCGGCTGATTGTTCCTTTGGAAGGGCACTTGACTTATTGTTTTTCAATCAACATTAGTTGAAAAACGAAAAGGAAAGGTTCTCACATGCGTTTTTTAGTTGCGGCCAGCGCTATGGCGCTCTGCGCGATTTCAGCCTCGGCTACTCCGGTTGAAGGCTCCGGTGCTAATGATAAGAAGGCTGCAAACTGGGAGCTGCGTCCGTTCACCGTCTATGATCGCAACGACTTTGACAAACCGGTCCAAGAGCGGCGGATAAGCTACTCTGGCGTCATAGTTCATACCGTGGACAATAGCCAACGCGGAGCTCTTCTAACCTGCAGCGAAAAGTTTGGACTTTCAGTGATGTTCTCGCTGAAGCCTGTCGACTTTTCCGACCAGGACTATTTTGCGTCCAGCAGGCAGGCCCGTACTTTCAATGGTCGCCTCAGCGTAGAGGGCGAGCCTCCGCAACTTCCCAGCCGCTTTGTCGTGCGGCGGAAGCTGGGTGTGGCACAGTCTGTCAGCTCCGAAGAAGCTTTTACGGCGGTGGACGCACTCTATGCCGGGCAGACTTTGTCTTTAGAAGTGCCCGGGTTCGATGCGGTCAGTATCGATCTTCCGGCTCCAGATAGCTCATTCAGGACTTTCGTTGCCGATTGCCCGGCTTTCGCAAAGTCCTGATTGCAAGCCGGACAACCAGGTTAAAAAAGAGGCGGCCATTTTCATGGCCGCCTTATTTCAGTTGTGCCGGACTTTTAGTTTCAAAGGCCGCACTTGGATGTCAGGAAAGTTTCAATCGCGGAAAGCGTTTCCCGATGATGCTCTGGGTACCAGGGCAAACTATGGGGCATGTCATCTACGATCAGGAGTTGTGATTCAGGCTGCACCTTTTTCACGGCATTGTAGAAATCAACGCCATGGAAAAGCGGCACGCGGACATCGCGATTGCCGTGATATACGAGGATAGGAATGTTTGCGAGCGCGACATTCTTCATCGGATCCATGCCCTTTACGGTATCGCCCTGGAACGCTCTCTGGAGACGGTTGTCACTCCAGTTGTTGCCCAGGCGCGTAAGGTTTGAAACGCCTGCACCCGCAATAGCGCATTGATAGGGGCTGTTCGGCCTGACGGTTGCGGCCATCGCAGCGAAGCCCCCGTAGGAATAGCCGAAGATCGCAAGCTTGTCCTCGGCAACATAACCTTGGCTTACCAACCAGGCTGCGCCATCGTCTTTGTCGTCCTGCATGCGCTCGCCCCACTGGGCATCCCCTGCCAGCCAGAGCTCACGCCCCCAACCTGTGCTTCCCCGGTACTGAGGCTGCATGACGATGAACCCGCGGGTTGCCAAAAACTGCGGCCAGCCCGATCCGTCCCAGTTCGCCGAATCGCGCGCCCAGGGGCCGCCATGCGGCAGGATCACCGCGCCGCGTGCTTTCTGACCCGGGGCCAGAGACTTGGGCATTGTTATCAGGGCGGGAATCTGAAGGCCGTCGCGCGCCGGATAGTAGACTAGTTCAGTTTCTTTCATCGAGTCCGTCTTGATCCACGGACGCGACGATCCGATCACGGCTACGCGCTGCTTGTCGACCAACAGGAAGTAAGCTGGCGGCATGGCTGAACTCGAGACCGTGAACAGAACCCGGCTCAGGTCGTCATTGTAGCTGTTGAGGCTGACATTGCGACCGGGATAGGCGACTTCGAGACCCTGCTGGATAGAGTTGAGTTCACTGTCGAGCCAGTAAACTTCACTCTTTGCGCCGAGATAGGTGAACCCGACTATGTCGCCGAAATCTCGTTTACGGCTCGATGCGACGATACCGGATGCATTGAAATCCGGATGTGCAAAAACCGGCTCCGCATCAAATGAGTCCGTAGACGGATCATACAGATAGATAGCCTGCTTGTCTGAGAACTTATCGGTGAGGATGTAGTACTTGCCTGTGCTGGCGTCGCGCCGGAGAACTTCAACCTGGAAGCGCTCTGCTGCTTTTGTTGTCAGCGGCTCCTCGCGATTGAAGCTGCCAGACCGTTTGTCGATCAGATGAATATGGAACTTGTATTCACCGCCTGCCGTTTCAAGTTCGGTCTTGCTGATCGGCATGCCGTCCACACCGGAAATCTGATCAACTGCAACCGCTCCGGCGTCGGAATAAAGGAGCTCTTCCTTGCCTGTCCGCAGGTTGTGTTTGAAGTAGCGCTCTCCGTCACGCAGCGTGACGCGGTTGATGATAACGTTCTCAGGGTCGCCCGCCATGATCGACACGAGGCCTGTGGTGTTTGACATATCGAGGCAGCGCTGCAGGTCTTCTGATAACCGTTCCTTCGTTCCGCCAGGAAGGTCACCGACCTTGAGGTCAGCGTCCGCCATGTAAACTTTCGTCACGAATGTTTCAGTTGCGCCTGTTGTGCGTCCTTCACCGCATCCAGCAAGCCGGCCCGTCCATTCCTGGCGCGCGAACACAAGCGACTTGCCCTGCTTCAAGGCAGAGATGCCGAAAAACCGCATCTTGCCATTATGCGGGGTGATCTTGCTTGGGATCAGAGGTTTTTTTGTGTCAATCGCGCCACTGATGTCCCACATGGCTGCGGCCTGTTCCTTTCCGTCCCGTGTAGGGTCGGCGACCAGTCCAACGAGCATGTCGCCCTCCAATGACATGGAGACACTGGCGATCGACGGATAGCGGGCGAAGTCTTCGATAGGTATGGGCTGAGCATACCCTACGCCGTTGAGTACAAAGACCGTCAGCCCTGCCAGGCAAGCAAGCTTACGTTTCATGTGCGGGTTCCTCGATAAACAGAACGCTATCGATTGGACAATGCGCTCGATGAATCAAGTCCCCACAGCAGAGAGTTATTCAGGGGCGGGACATGCCCTTCAACGGCGCCTCGGTGCGAGGACAGGTCAAGTTTCGATGCTAGTGTGACAAAATTGTGCTTAAAATGCCACAACCGCAACAGTAGTGTCTTTTGTCCAAGATGTTATTGGCCCGGTCGCTTGATCGGCTGCTGCAGCCATGCATTAAAAGTGTTGTAATGTGTCGGCTGTGGCGTCGGCGCATAGCATTCTCGGGGAGTAAAACTGATGATTTTTCGTAATTTCCGCCGTGGTGTCCTTGGGGGAGTGGCGCTTGGCGCGCTCTCGGTAAGCGGCTTTGCACTTGCGCAGACTGAACCGGAAGAAACAACGGCCCCTGGGGCCGAACCAGCGGCTGAAGAAGCGCCCGCAACGACAACGGCGCCAACGCGCGCTTCCGGGGACGAAGCCCGCCAGGAAAAGATCGTTGTGACCGGATCGCTGCTGCGGCGTGATGAATTTACGTCTTCCTCGCCCATTCAGGTGATCACGGCTGAGATCGCCAGCCTCGAAGGGCTCGTCGACACGGCAGAGATCCTTCAGGGAAGCTCCATCGCTGCAGGCTCCACGCAGATCAACAGCCAGTTCGGTGGCTTCATCGTCAATGGCGGCCCGGGCGTGAACTCAGTCTCGCTTCGCGGCCTGGGCGCTCAGCGCACCCTCCTTTTGTTCAACGGCCGCCGGTTCGGGCCCTCGGGTGTCGAAGGCCGCGTCGGCGCAGTCGACCTCAATACGATTCCTCAATCAGTTGTGCAGCGCGTCGAGATCCTCAAGGACGGGGCTGGATCGATCTACGGTTCAGACGCAGTTGCCGGTGTTATCAACGTCATCACGCGGCGCGAAATCGACAAGCCGATCCTCAACCTTTCAGCAAATGCTCCGTTTGAGGGCGGCGGTGAGGCCTTCTCCGCAGATGGCGCTTTCGGCCTCAACTTCGACGACGGCTTCCTGACCTTCTCCGCGTCCTACAGCAAGCTCGAGCCGCTGCAGCGTAAGGACCGTGACTATTACGAGTGCGCTGAAGACTTTGTCTTCGACATCAACACCGGAGAACGCATTGACCGGATCGAGCGCAACCCGCTCGCTCCAAACCAGGGCGACTTCAAGTGCTTCAACATTGGCGTCGTGAATTCTATCGATGTGAACACGGGCGGAGGCATTCGGCGTTTCACCCAGGACCCCAGCGTGTCATCGCTGCGCAACGCAGGTAACCTGTTCAATGGTTTCCGGCTTGTCGGCATCAACGGATTGCCTAACCTGCCCACGGGCCAGCCGTTGGGAACTGAAGAAACGGATACAAACGATCCCCGTCAGCTGGCGCAGGACATCCTGCCAGCTACAGAGCGGATGAGTGCCTACATAACCGGCGAATACAACCTTGGCGGTTTTGCAGACGTCTACGGCGAATTGCTCTACAATAACCGCACTACAGAACAGGTGCGTTTCCGGCAATTCTTCCCCTGGAGCCGTCCTGGCAGCCTGGCCGTGGGGGCCGGATCGAATGACTTCGTACCGTTCAGCGCATTGCCGGCAAATTGTCCGACCACTGTCGGTGGCCCAGCGACGGCTACCTGCGGCGGTGCATTCAACCTTGTGCGTCCAATTGCTCTGATTCCGTTCGATACGTCGGTCGACATCGACTACTGGTACGGCGTTGCTGGAGCTCGCGGTGATATCTTTAACACCGGATGGTCATGGGACACGCACCTTTCGCACTCCATTTCCGATGGCTCTTATACTCGCGATACAGTAGATGTTCGCAACGTCGTGGATGCGCTGGATGCGCGCTCGAACCTGATTTACCGCAATGACGGTACTGGTACCATTCGTGGCTACCGGAGAGTTGCCGGTGTCCCGGTACTCGATCCTTCGGCCGTTCCGATCAACTACTTCTCCTCAAACTTCCTTGCAGGCAACCTGACTGATGCCGAGCGCGAGTTCCTTCTTGATACAGATACGGGCAACACCGAATTCACGCAGACGCTGTTCAACGCAGTGGTTGCGGGCGAGCTTTTCGAACTCCCCGCCGGCAAGATCGGTGCTGCAGTCGGCTTTGAGTATCGCAAGTCGGAAATCGACGACAAGCCAGGTCCGTTGTCGTTTAACAACAACCAATGGGGCCTGACATCCGCTGTCAACACGACAGGCCAGGACGAACTCTATGAAACGTTTGCCGAAGTCGAGGTTCCGTTGGTCGCGGGCCAGCCATTCTTCGACAGCCTGACGTTCAACGGCTCGCTTCGCTGGTTCGATTATGAACTTTATGATGCCGACACTGTCTACAAGTTGGGCCTCAACTGGCAGATCAATCCGATGCTTCGTCTTCGCGCGACCAAAGGCACGTCGTTCCGCGCTCCTGGTCTCTTCGAACTCTACCTCGGCAACCAGACAGGCTTCGGACCTCAGCAGGGTACGGACCCCTGCATCAACTGGAACACCAGCACGAATGCCCAGATTCAGGCAAACTGTGCGGCCGAGGGCATTCCGGACAATTATGGCGGCGTTGGCTCCTCGGCCCTCATCATCTCGGGCGGCGGTGCAGGATTCCTGACACCAGAAACTTCTGAAGCTACCACGCTCGGTGCGATCTTCTCGCCAACATCCATCGATCTTTCGGTTGCAGTCGATTACTTCGAGATTCAGGTTGACAATCAGGTTGCACAGCTTGGTGCTGCTGCAATTCTGGGTGGATGCTATGGCGGCACGAACTTCCCGAACGCTTTCTGTGACCTGTTCACCCGGGGAACGGATCCGACCCTGCCGAACTTCCGTAACATCCTTACCGTGAACAACAACTTCGTGAACGTGAATAAGCAATCGACCCGTGGTCTTGATGTGACTGGCCGCTACGAACACGAGTTCACGTTTGGTGACCTTACCGTTGACATGACCGGGACCTGGACGTTTGAAGACGAGGCAGAACTCTTCCAGGGCGTTTCCGGCTTTGCAACCAACGACTTTAACGGCTCGCTCGGGCAGCCCGACTTTGTCGCCGACGGCACTGTGCAGTTCGAAAAAGGCGACTGGACTTATTTCTGGTCGACGGAGTTTGTCAGCCGGATGTCGAACGATGAAGTGTTCGGCGCCTCGGAGTTCAACTTCCGCGGCACGAACGGCCTTCAGCGAGGCTACTTCAAGCAGTTCAATGAGCCCTATGCGACCCACACCGCTTCCGTACGTTACTCCGGCAGCGACTGGCAGGCGATTGTTGGCGTGTCCAACCTGTTTGACGAACATCCTCCATTCGTCTCGACGGGCACAGACAACAGGCTCGGGAATGCGTCACTCAACGCATCCCAGGTAGACCTTCGCGGTCGCTCTGCGTTTGTGCGCTTGTCGAAAGAGTTCTGATCCGACGACAGACTTTCTGAAATTGAAGAGGGCGGCCCCCGGGCCGCCCTCTTTTTCTTTGCCCGGCCGGTCGCAATCTTGGTCACCGAGGCCTGAGATAATCTTGGCGGGTGCCCGCTTTGGAAATTCTTCTTTACCCAGAGCCGCTTCTGCCGGGTTCTACCTCTGGAAGAACAGTGTCGAAGCGCATAGTGCCTCGCAGACAGGTGCTGGAGTCAGCGTGACGGAAGGTCTAATTCAGCAGCGATACTTATGGAGTCTCCATGCCTGATTTCATTCTCGTCATCGACGAAGGCACGACGTCGACGCGGGCCATCGTGTACGATGGCAACTTCGGCGAAGTCGCTCTCGCGCAGGAAGAGGTCGCGCTGCAATATCCGGCCGACGGTTGGGTGGAGCAGAATGGTGAGGAGATCTGGTCGCGCACGCTCTCGGTCTGCCGCACGGTGATCGCCAAGGCGGGCGGCGCTGACCGGATCGCCGCCATCGGCATCACCAACCAGCGAGAAACTACGCTCGTCTGGGAGCGGACGACCGGCAAACCCATCGCGCCTGCCATCATCTGGCAGGACAGGCGCACCGCCGCCGCGTGTGACGCGCTGAAGGCGAACGGCCATGAAGCCGCCGTTCAGGCCGAGTCTGGTCTGCTGCTTGATCCGTATTTCTCCGGCACCAAGATCGGCTGGATACTCGACAATGTGAAGGGCGCCCGCGCCCGCGCAGAGGCAGGCGAGCTCGCCTTCGGCACCGTGGACGCATTCCTCCTCTGGCGCCTCACCGGCGGCAAGGTGCACGCCACCGATGTCACCAACGCCTCGCGCACGTTGCTCTACCGCCTCGGCCTTGGCAAAGATGGCGGCTGGAGTGCACAGATGGCGGGCATCCTGCAAGTGCCTGCGTCGTTGCTGCCAGAGGTGAAACCCAGCGCCGCAGATTACGGCACGACCGACCCCGCCCTGTTCGGGCGCGCGATCCCGATCTGCTCCGTCCTCGGAGACCAGCAGTCGGCCCTCGTGGGGCAGGGCTGCCTGAATCCCCGTCAGGCCAAGGTCACCTTCGGCACCGGCGCCTTCCTCGTGGCGAACACCGGCGAGGTCCGCCCCGCCTCGAGTAACCGCCTGCTCGGCACCATGGGCTACGCGCTGCCCGGCGCGGCCGCGATGGCGCTCGAAGGCTCGATCTTCAATGCGGGCACGGTCATCAAATGGCTGCGCGACGACCTGAAGCTCATTCAGAGTGCGGACGAAAGCGCCGCTGCGGCGGCCAGCCTGCCGGACAATGGCGGCGTATACATAGTGCCCGCCTTCACCGGTCTCGGCGCCCCGCATTGGAACGCCGAAGCGCGCGGCCTGATCGCCGGCCTTACGCGCGCCGCAACCAGCGCCCATCTCGTCCGCGCCGGCCTCGAATCGGTCGCCTATCAGACGCACGACCTGCTCGCCGCCTTCGCAGGCGATGGCGCGCCGATCGCGGAATTGCGTGTCGACGGCGGCATGGTCGCGAATGACTGGCTGATGCAATTCCTCGCCGATGTCTGCGCGCTGCCGGTGCTTCGCCCCGACTACCGCGAGATGACAGCCCTCGGCGCCGCGGCGGCTGCCGCGATGCAGCTCGGCTGGACCACGGCCGCAGACTGGGCGGCTCGCGCCGTCCCCGGCAAGCGCTTCGAGCCCGGCATGAAATCCGATGTCCGGGCAGGCCTGCTCAAGGGATGGGATATCGCGCTCGGCCGGGCGCTCGCCTGATGGTGCCGGAAGCGGACGCAGCACATAAACCCGTCCGCCGCCTGACGACCCGCTATGTCATCATCGTCATTCTCGGCATGGTCATCGGCGCCGGCATCTTCAAATCGCCAGCACTGGTCGCCGCCAATGCCGGCTCCGAACAGATGGTCTACCTGCTCTGGACCATCGGCGGGTTGATCTCGCTAGCCGGGGCCCTCTGCTATTCCGAGCTCGCTGCCGCCTTTGCCCATCCGGGTGGTGACTATCATTTCCTTGAACGCGCCTGGGGCAGGCGCTTCGCGTTCCTTTTCGCCTGGGCACGCTTCGCCGTCATCAATAACGGCGCCATCGCGCTGCTCGGCTTCGTCATCGGCGACTATCTCAACCGCGTCATCGATCTCGGCCCCCACGGCCCGGCCATCTATGCCTTTGCCAGTGTGTTCCTGCTCACTGCGATCAAGCTGCTCCCGGCTGGCGAGGCAAGCGACAGCGCGCTCGTCATCGTCCTGATCGCCGGTCTCGTGACACTCGCCGCGGCCGCCGCCAAACTCGTGCTCGACGGCACGCCCCCGCTCGATCCCGGCACGCCAGTGGCGCCAGGGCTCGGGGGCCTCGGCTACGGTCTGGTTTTCGTCCTGCTCGCCTATGGCGGCTGGACCGAGGCCGCGACCCTCTCGGCCGAAGTGAAGGACGGTGAACGCGGCATGCTCAGGGCGCTGATCATCTCGATCACGCTCATCACGGCGCTGTACCTGCTCACCGCATGGGCAATGCTGCGCGGCCTCGGCCTAACCGGCCTCGCCAGTTCCCCGGCCCCCGCTGCGGACCTGATGAGCCGCGCCTTCGGGCCGGGGGCCGGGGTCGTGCTCGCGCTGGCGGTCGTCGCAGCCGCCGTCACGTCCGTAAATGCCACGATCATCGCAGGCGCCCGCACCACTTATGCTGCCTGCGCCAATCTTCCCGCGCTGAACTGGATCGGCCGCTGGAATTTCCGCACCCGCAGTCCGCGCAACGCTGTCCTTGCGCAAGGCGCCGTCTCGCTGCTGCTGGTCGGGCTCGGCGCCGCCTATGACGGCTTCGCCACGCTCGTCGACTATACCGCGCCGGTCTACTGGATCTTCCTCATCGCCAGCGGCCTCGCCGTATTCCGCCTTCGCGCACTTGAGCCGGACGTGCCAAGACCCTTCCGCGTGCCGCTCTATCCGCTGGTGCCGGCGCTGTTTGTGCTGACCAGTTCCGCCATGTTGGTGTCCGCCGTGCTCTACGTGCAAGGCGGCTCGCTGTTCGGATTGGGCGTACTTCTGGCGGGCGTGTTGGTTATTTGGTCGCTGGGAAGAAATCGGTGAGCGCAGCGCTTGCGCGTCTTACAACCGGCGTCCGATGGTGCCACCTGACAGAATTGAACTGTCGACCTCGTCATTACCAATGACGCGCTCTACCCCTGAGCTAAGGCGGCATTGCCGGTTTCGTTTCGGGGCTTTAGCCTAAGCGATATCGGATGAAAAGAGA
>JBBSDJ010000029.1:0-27360 GCA_038249555.1 Caulobacterales bacterium | reverse complement strand
GTCTCTGGGTCTGATCCTGCACGAGTTTGCCGAAGGCATCATCGCGTTCGCGATCCTGTCGCGGCACGGCTTCAAGGTGAAGGAGGCCCTCGTCTGGGCTTTCATTGCCGCCGCCGCGACCACGCCGCTGGGCGCGCTGGTCTCCGGCCTGTTCGTCAACGGACTGGGTGCGGGCACCATCACGGCGCTCTATGCCTTGTCGGCGGGCTTGCTGATCTATGTCGCGACCGGGCCGATGATGGAGCCGCTGAAGGAAGTCTCGCCGGTCCGGGCGATGGGCTCGCTCGGGGCAGGCGTGGTATTTGCGCTCGCCGTCCTGGCGCTTCCGATCCACGATCACGGTGTGCTCGATAACCATGGCCATGGCCATGATCACACGGAGATCGACTTCCGCACACCCGGCACACTGGCGCCGCCGGCTCACTGAGCGGACCCCGCCGGCGCCAGCGCCTGCCTGTCCGGCATACCGTTTGCACGGCCCCGGTCCAGACAAGGCGGGGGAGCACACGGTGCAACTATCGAAGAATGTCCGGCAGGTGATCGGAGCGGCCATCGGCGCCGCGATTGCGGCGGTGGTGTCGACCACTCTCGCGATGCCGGCCATGGAGCGTCACGAAGCCAGGTTCGGGAGCGGTGCAGCGACCGGGCCGGCCGAGATCACTCCGTAGGCGGAGCGCAGACCCAGAGCAAGGCGCGATCTGATGCAATCAGATCGCTTGCTCCAGTTGCTTGTTTGGTCGCGAAATTCTTTCGCTCAACCGGTGGCCACTTGAGCGGAATTTGCTCTAGAGCGGCAGCTCGGTCGTGTTCTTGATACACTCCATCGCGAATGTCGCGCTGACATCCGCCAGATCAATGCGGCTGATCAGGTCGCGGTAGACCCGGTCATAATCCTGGACGCTGCCCACCTGCACCTTCAACAGATAGTCCACGTCACCTGCCATGCGGTAGAACTCGACGACTTCTGGAACCGCGCGCACGGCTTTTGCGAATCGCTCGACCCAGCCCGCCGAATGCTCTCGCGTGCGGATGGCGACGAAGACCGTTTGGCCGAGACCGACGCGCTCAGGATCGATCAGGGCCACCCTTTTCTGCAGGATACCCGCCTCTTCCAGCCGCTTGACCCGCCGCCAGCAGGTGTTGACGGAAATGCTGGCGCGGGCGGCCAATGTCTCGAGCGATTCACTGGCATCCGCCTGCAAGGCCCGCAGCAGCAGCCTGTCGGTATAATCAATATTTTCCATATTTTGTACTATTACCCGAAAGTTCTTGCCATTCTAGAGCCTTTCGGTCCAATTTTCTAGAATGATCCCGCGGTGGAGCGGCTGCATGATGCGCCTCTACAGCTGGAGCGCTCCATGTCCGCACTGCCTCTCCGAACCTCGTCCGCCCGCCTGACGGTCCCGCCCCTGACGACTTGCGAACCGGCGCGCCTGCGCAGCCTTGGCGCGCTGATCGGGCGCACGCCGCTGATTTCCATCCGCCTGCGCTATCATGGCCGCGAGCACGTGATCCATGCCAAGGCTGAGCATTACAATCTCACCGGTTCGATCAAGGACCGGATGGCGCTTTCGATCCTGACGCGCGCTTATCGCTCCGGCGCCCTGCAACCTGGCGACACGATTGCCGAGGCGACCAGCGGGAACGCCGGTATCGCCCTCGCCGCGCTCGGCCGGGCGCTGGGCCATCCGGTCGAGATCTTCATGCCTGACTGGATGAGTGACGAGCGCAAGTCTCTGCTGCGCAGCCTGGACGCGCGCCTCAACCTGATCAGCCGGGCCGACGGCGGCTTCCTCGGCGCCATTGCTGCCTCGCAGCAACTGGCCGCCGCGCGCAATGACGTGTTCCTGCCCTGCCAGTTTTCAAATGGTGACAATTCGCGAGCGCATCTCGAAACGACGGGTCCGGAGCTTCTGGCGCAGCTCGCATGCCTGGGTCTTGCCCCGGACGCGTTCGTTGCGGGCGTCGGGACAGGCGGCACGGTGATGGGGGTTGGCGCCGCCCTGCGGGCTGTGCACCCCGGCGTGCGTATCCATCCGCTGGAGCCGAAGGAGTCCCCCACCCTCTCGACCGGTCACAAGGTGGGCAGCCACCGTATCCAGGGGATTTCGGATGATTTCATACCGGCGCTCGTGAACTTCAGTGCACTCAACGATGTGATCGCCGTCTCGGATGGTGATGCGATCCGCATGGCGCAGCGGCTGGCGCGCGAACTGGGACTAGCGGTCGGCATATCATCCGGTGCGAACCTGATCGGCGCCGTGATGGCGGCCGAACGGCTGGATGCCCGCGCCTGCGTCGCTACCGTGTTCTGCGATGACAACAAGAAGTATCTCTCGACTGCGCTCGCCGCCGAGGAGCCCGCGAAGGACGGCGATCTCGGCCCCGGTATCGAGCTGCTGGACTTTGATGCGTCCTGTTGCGGCGCCTAGAGCCGGGCGCGATCTGATGGAATCAGATCGCCGGCTCTGGTTTCTTGTTTTGTCGCGATGTCTTCCGCTCAACCGGTACCCACTTGAGCGGACATCGATCTAGCGCTTCTTGGTAGCCGCTGCAGCTTCCTCGGCCGGGCGGCTGGTGAAACGGCGCGTGAACTGCGTGACGCGCGGCGCAATCTCGGTTTCGAAACGTGAGCCGTTGAACACGCCGTAATGGCCGACGCCCGGCTGGATATAGTCCGAGCGCATGTCTTTCGGGATGTTGGTGCAGATATCATGCGCAGCCTGGGTCTGGCCGATGCCGGAGATGTCGTCCTTCTCGCCTTCCACCGTCATCAGCGCGACGGTGCGGATGGCGGATGGCTTGACGATGCGGTTGCCGCGATAATTGTAAATGCCGCGCGGCAGGTGGTGCTCCTGGAACACGCGCTGGATGGTCTGCAGGTAGAACTCTTCGGTCAGGTCGAGCACCGAGAGGTATTCGTCATAGAACTCGCGGTGCTTGCCGGCGCTGTCGCCGTCGCCGCCGACGAGGTGGTTGAAGAATTTCCACTGCGCATCGACATGGCGCCCCCAGTTCATGTTCATGAACGAGGAGAGTTGCACGAAGCCCGGATAGACGCGGCGCAGCATGCCCGGATAGGGACCTGGCACCGTGTGGATCATGTTCTCTTCGAACCAGGAGAACGGGCGCTCTTCGGCCAGCTTGTTCGGCACAGTGGGCGACAGGCGCGCATCGATCGGCGAACCCATGAACGTCATCGTGGCCGGCAGCGCGGGATCTTCTTCCTCCGCCATCATCGAGATGGCCGCGAGCACCGGCGGGCCGGGCTGGCAGACGGCAAGCACGTGCGTACCGCCGCCGAGATGCGTCAGCATCTTGCGGATATGGTCGATATAGTCGTCAAGGTCGAACCGGCCGAGCCAGACAGGCGACATGCGCGCGTCGGTCCAGTCGGTGATGTAGACGTCATGCGTTGCCAGGAAACCTTCGACCGTGCCGCGCAGCAGCGTCGCGTAGTGCCCGGACAGCGGCGCAACGATCAGCAGGCGGGGCAACGGCGCCGCGCCGGGGCGGCGGCAGGAGGCGAGGATGTCCGCATCCTTCTTGAAGTGGACGAGGCCGCACCAGGGCGAGCGCCAGGCGACTTCCGGCGTCACCGGGACCGTGACGCTGTTGATGCGCACCGAGTCGATCCGCCATTCAGGCTTGCCGTAATACCGGGTCGCGCTCTCGAAAACGTCGGCCATGGCGGCGAGGGACTTGCCGTAACTTGTCTGCCCAAGCGGGTTCAGAGGCGACGCCAGCGCGGCCCGGCCCGCCTTGGCGGCCAGACGCATGGGCGCCATAGCGACCCGGTTCATTTCGACAAGGGAATACAGCATCGTGTAACCTGCCCTTCATGTTGCAGTGCAGCGTAAGCCGGGGATTGCGATCCCGCAATGGGCCTCGCCAGACGCGCGCAATTTTCCATGGTGAACGCAAAGTGCTGAAAAAGTGACAATTTTCGCCTCCCAGGGGAACACCGCCCTCAGGCGTCCCTGCTAAAACTGCAGGGGCTGGGCCGAAACAGGAGGGATTTGCGATGTTCCTGAGCTGCCGACCGAACCCCCACGATGGCGGACGGATGACCCGCGCTCTGGTGTTCGAAAAGACACCGGGCACCCATTTTGCCATCGATGCCGAAGCGCTGCACCGCCAGCCGGAATTGCTGAAACCGTTCGGCCGGGGCCTTGATGTGCGGATCCGCGTGCTCGATGCGCTGGCCTATCTGGCGGTGCTGATCGGCGTGCTGGCTGCCCTGCCCGTGGGCTGGTGGACGGCCGGAGTGGGCGTGCTGGTTTGCGTGCTGATGCTGGCGGTGAACCGGAAAACCGCCGGGCGCCTCGCCCGCGCAGCAACGGAGCGCTCGACCGAGAGCTTCCGCCAGTTGCACGAAATGGGCTGTCTCTGGCTGGTGAAGGGCTAGAGGCCGAACAGGCCGAGGATGGCAGCGATCAGCGAGGTCGCCGTAAACATCAGGATCAGGCCGACCGAAGTGCCGCGCTGTTCCTTGCGCTTGGTGCGCACGCCGGGGGCATTCTTGCCTTCCTTCGGCGCCAGCATCATCCGGGTTGCGTAGAAACCGAACGCCGCGACGAGCGCCACGATGCCGGACACGAGGCTGGAGGCAAACAGGAAGAGGGCCCCCGCCAGCGCCATCAGGAAGCCAAGCTGCGGGCTTGTCCGGTGGATAAGTTCGCGCACGTGTCCGTCAGCGCGCGCGCCGGTCAGCTTGTCGAAGCTGCAATTGGGCGACACGATCGCGGCCACCCAGGAGGCGCCGATGGCCAGCGCGCAGGCCATCAGGGCGAGATTGTTCAGGACGATTTGCAGGGTCTCGGGCATGGACCAGCTGTATCGGCGGATTCGCCCGCGTTCGGGAAGGGCCTAAAGGCGGACCGGCCAAAACCCTCCAGATTCTTGTAGTCGCCGCCCGCGCGAGAGCATTGGCGGCGGGGATTGGCCTGTGCAATCTGGGCGCGAGGAGGTCCGGCGACACGATGGCCTACAGGTTCAAGTCAGGCGACGCGTCGACGACCGAAGCCCTGCGCCGGATTGCGGCGGAGGAGTTCGCGGCCATTGGCTCAGCGCTGGCGGACACGTCGGTGCCGCTTCCCCGCAAGGTGCACGAAGGCCGCAAGGCGACCAAACGGCTGCGCGCCCTGCTGCGCCTTGTTGCACCGGTTTTTCCGGAGGCCCGCGAAGAGATTGCCGTGCTGCGGGACGTAGCGGCCCGCCTGTCCGAGCTGAGAGACAAGGGCGCCCTGGCCGAAACGCTGGCGCGGCTGGACCTGCCGGAGGACGTCTCCGCCAACCTTGGCGCTGCCCTCAACAAGCGCCGCGCTGCTGGCACCGCCGCGCAGAAACGCCTGCTGGCAACCTTCGCCGAAGAGATGGACGCGGCGGCCGGGCGCGCGCAATCCTGGACGCTGACGCAAACCGGCTGGCCCGCCCTCGCGCCGGGCCTGCAGCGCAGCCACCGCCGGTTCCGCAAGTCCTTCGAGGCCGCACGGCGTGGCCGGGACGAAGAACCCGTCCATGAGTTCCGCAAACGCGCGAAGGATCACTGGTACCAGACGCTGCTGCTGCGCAGCGCCTTTCCGGAAGTGATGGATGGCTACGCCGCTGCTGCCGGGCAGCTCTGCGATGATCTCGGCGACTGGCGCGATCTCGGCCTACTGGAAGCGGCCGTCATGAATGTGCCGGTGCATCTGCTTGCCAAATCCGATGCCGCGACCGCGCTGGAGCTGATCTCCAAAGCCCGCCGCCGCGCCTTGCGCCGCGCCTTCGGCACCGCGCGCCGTCTCGCCGGGGAGACGCCGCGCGCCTATACCGCACGACTTGCGGCCTGGTCGAAAAAGCGGGGCTGAACCGGAACGAAAACGGGCCGCAGAAAATTGCTGCGGCCCGCCTTCATCTGTGTGCTGAGGACCGGATCAAAAAGCGTAGCGGGCCATGAGCTGGAACACCGGACCGGCTTCTTCGGACTCGAGTTCGTACTCGTCGAAGCTGCGGTCGATCTGGTCCTGGATCGTGGTGAACTTGTTGAACACTTCGTCTTTCGAACCGTTCAGAAGGTTCGAACCGACGGCCCGGATCGTGAAGCTGTCGCCGAGGCGTTTCTCGATGAAGACTTCAAGGTCGGCGCCGTAAGACGTGGTGATCTCTTCGCCGATCACACGGCCGAAAGCGTCGCCCTGCTTGCGATAGGTTGCGCCGAAAGCCGCGTCCAATGCAACGAGGTCGTGGATGAAACCGAAGTTGTAGACGAACTCGGATTGATCGTTGAAGCGGCGCGAACCGAACTCGTCTTCGATGTCGCTGTCGAGCCAGGAGAAGTTCGCGAAGGCGCCCGTATTCGGCAGGCCAACGACGGTCAGCGGCGTCGAGAGGTCGAGTTCGATACCGTAGACGCTGCCGTCACCGGTGTTCTGCGGCTGCAGCACAAAGGTGCCTGGCCCTTCCGAGCCTTCGATGCCGGTGCTGGCGACTTCCACCAGGTCTTTGACGTCGCGGTAGAAAAGGTTGACCCCGAACACGCCGGACGAACCGAGGCGGCGCTCGTAGCCGAGATCGGCGCCCCAGGCGCTTTCCGGCTCAAGGTCCGGATTGCCGAGCAGGTCGTTGTCGCCAAGTTCGGCTTCGAGCAGCGCCGGCGAAATGAAGTTGAAGTTCGGCCGGCGGACCGTGCGCGCCACGGAGGCGGAAATCCGGTCGGCAGCGGTGACGTCATACTTCAGGTGCGCCGAAGGCAGGAAGAACGAGAAGTTGTTGTTCGTGGCACGATCGGCCGGAGCCACGGTGAGGTCCGTGATGTCGACGGTCGTGGTTTCGTAGCGAAGGCCGGCTTCCCAGGCGAGGGGGCCGCTTTCGCCGTTCAGTACGGCAAAGCCATCGAAACGTTCCTCGTCGATCTGGCTCAAGCCGCCAACGACGGGCTGAAGGTTCGTCCAGCCGATCCGGGCCACTTCCGGGTTGTTGGAGAATTGATCCCAGGAATTGCGGAGGGCAACCGGTACGTTGAACCGGTTGCGCTGCGTGCGAATGTCGGTGTCGCGTTGCTTGACCTGATAGAAGAGACCGAACTCAAACTCGGTGTTGTCGCCGGTCTCGATCTCGTGCGCGAATTCGCCGAAGAACTCTTCATCGACGATGCCGACAATCGTAAGATCGCCCGTGTAACGCGGCGTGGTACGATCAAAGTCGATTTCGTCTTCCGTCTCGTACTGGCTCTCGTCGAAATTCGCGAGGCCGACCTTCAGCGTGGTTTCACCCGCCGCCCATTCTTCCTCGACGACCGCGCGCAGGGAGTAGTTCTCCTGGTTGATCTCGTTGAGGTTGGCATTGTCGGTCAGAAGGTTGCCCGCGACGGCGCGGCGCACCGGACCGGTGATTGCGGTCGGATCGTCATACTCGAACGAACGTTCGTCTTCAGTCCTTTCGGTCTTCACGTAGAAGCCGGAAAGGTTGATGTCGGTGCCGTCGTCGGAATCGATGCTGTAGTCGGCGTTGAAGGAGTAATCCGTTCCGTCGCGCGTGTCGGTCTGGTCTTCGCGGTTGTCGAAGTCATCGACGCGGAAGGTCGGATTGTTCTCCGGGCTGTCGCCGAAGCGCTGCGAAGACTTGAGTTTCGGGTTGTAACGGCCCTGCAGGTTTGCGCCGAGCAAAAGGCGGCCCGGGCCAACCGCGCCGCCATAGACGCCGCCGAGGCTTTCCTTGAACTCGCCGTCGTCGAATGCCAGACCGCCAACGCGGATATAACCGCCGTCCAGTTCGTAGCCGTCACGCAGGACGATGTTCAGTGTACCCGCAAGGGCGTCACCCGAACGGCGGGCCGACGAGGAGCGGACGATCTCGACGCGGTCGATCAGTTCAGCGGGAATGCGGTCGAGGAAGAAGGAGCGGTCGGAGTTCGAACCCGGAACTTTCTCGCCGTTGATGAGGATCTGGGTGTAGCCCGGGTCGAGGCCGCGCAGGCGGGCGCCGTCGCTCTCGATCACGTCGGACAGGAAGGTGACCGAAGGCACGCGCTTGAGGGCGTCGCCAGCTGTCAGCGGCTCGAAGCGCTGGAAATAGTCCTGGCCGTATTCGAGCGTCTGAACGGTCTCTTCGCTGCGGTTACGATAGGTGATTTCACCCTGAACCACGACAGTCTCGGCGCGGAGGATCGGGTCCTCCTCTTCGGTGGTTGCCGCTGGCACAGTCTGCGCGGATGCGGAGATGGCTGCGCTCAGGCAAAGCGTGACGAAGCTCGCCCCGGCAAGGAGAGAAAGTTTGGTTTTCATGAAACACCCCAGTTGTCTATGCAGGGCGGCTACCACTGGATCTTCGCAATCGGGTGACGGATCAGTATCAGTTTTGTGACAGTAGCTTTTGGGTCACAGCTGAGCGATATGGCGGCGCCAATCGCCGCGCTGAACTGAAGGAGACCTGTCACATACTACGCCCAACTCTCCTTGCTGCCGTCTCTGTTTTTGCCGATCCGGCCTGCGCTTCGGCGCCGCCAACCAGAACTTCCGGATCCTTTTGCGAACTTGTGAACCTGAACGACGCGACCTATACAGCCCTCCAGGAAGGTCCGGACCGTGATCGTCTTCTTCAGTATGAAGAATACAGCTGGACCGCGAAGTTTGGTGTCAAAGCGAACTTCCGATGAGATGCACCGGTCACGGCGAGATGCCAGGACCGGTGGCTTCCTTCGGGAGAGATTCAAGACTGCAGAAGGAGAGCGTCATGCAGAAAACCCTTATGGTCGGGGTCCTGGCGTTGGCGCTTTCCGCATGTAGCCATACGGGCACTGCAAGCGCAGACAGCCGGACGGCGCGGTTCGCTGTCGTGGGGGACACCGGCTACATTCCGTCTTACGAGCGCTATGACGAAGGGGATATCCCGCACCGTACGCTGGGTTCCTATCTTTCTGCTCAGGCCATCGACTGGCTGGAACGCAACCCGGACATGACCGGATTCACACCAACGCCCTGGGTTTTCGAATCCGCTCTCGGCGGCTTCATCGAAGCCAGCGGGATGTATCCGGTTGCTTTCGCTGCCGACGAGATTTGCCGGACGCTCGGTTGCAATTTCGCGGCAATGGTCGGCGACAATATCTATCCCGATGGCGCCACTCTCGGCGCTGACGGCGTCACCGATGCGCGCCGCTTCTACGACATGCTGGATCGCCCCTATGGCAAGCTGGGCGCCGGTACGCCGGGTTTCACCCTCTACGCCCTGATGGGAAATCACGACTGGCGCATCTCCCGCGAAGCCACGACGGCGCAGATGAACTACCTTCAGGACCATCCCAATTTCACGATGCCTGATTTTTTCTACCGCGCCGAACCCGCCGGCCTGGAAGGCTTCGTCGAACTCTTCGTCGTGGACACCGAAATGTTGCTGGCCAGCACATCGGTGCATGTCAACAATCTGGATGCGGAGGGCCGCGAAGTCCGGACCGGCGAAATGGAAGCTTGGGACGACTTCGTGAAGCCCGCGACGGAGGGCGAAAAGCGCATGGTGGAATGGCTCAGCCAGTCGCTCGCGGAGTCCAGGGCCCGCTGGAAAATCGTTATCGGCCACCATGCGCTCTGGTCCGGCGGGGGCAGCAAGTTCGAGAAGGCGCATTCCTTGCGCGCGCTTTATATGGGCGCTGTCTGTCAGCATGCCGACGTCTTTATCTCCGGCGATGACCACATGCTTGAGGTCTATGAGGATGATTGCCGCAGCGAAGGCGTCACCGGCCGCCCGCCCCTACCGCTGCTTGTTTCCGGCGCGGGTTCCAAATACCGGCCGCTTCATCCGAAATTCATGGCGAACCAGCTCGCTGCCAACCCGGGACTTTCCAATCCGTTTTCGAAGGGCAATGTCTGGGGCCTGATGCATCTTGAACTGACCGAAGACGAGATGACCGTGCGCGTCTTTACAACGCCGGAAGACATGTCCGGCCGCCCCGTGCCGGAAGCCACCCTGGCCTATCAGCGGCGCTCAGCTGACTGACATTTGGCTGACATCGCCAGTCAGGCGTTTGGCAGGCCGGACCGGCGATGCCCATAGAATTCTCATTCAAGAAGGAAATTCCTCCATGTTGCGCCCCTCCCTCTTCGCCGCCGCCACGTCTTTCGCGCTTATCGCCGGCTGCGCGTCCGCCCCTCCGGTCATCGACGGACAGGTCATCGTCACCGCCACAATGGAGACGGCCCCGGCCGGCGCACGCGGCGACGCGGCGGATGATCCGGCCCTCTGGCTGCACCCGCAGGACGCGGCGAAATCGCTGATCCTCGGCACCAACAAGCAGGAAGGCCTCGTCGTCTACAATCTCGATGGCAGCGAAGCGGCGCGCCTGCCGATCGGTCTGATCAACAATGTCGATCTCCGTCAGTCTGCGGATCGCCCCTATGATGTCGCCGTGGCGAGCAATGATCAGGTAAATGCGATTTCCGTGTTCCTCGTCGATCGCGCCACGGGCACTGTTTCGCACCGGGGCGACGTGCCGACCGGGCGCCTGGAGCCGTATGGAATCTGTTCGGGCCGCGAAGACGGGCGGGACCTGGCGGGTGTGACGTACAAAGACGGAACGGTCGAAATCTGGGCCGTTTCCGAGAGCCCCGCAGAACTGACCGGCGAACTTCTGAAGACGGTAAAGCTGGCAACCCAGCTGGAAGGCTGCGTGTTTGACGAGGCGCAGGGCCTGCTGTTCGTGGGCGAGGAAGATCAGGGTCTCTGGAAGATGGCCTACCGCGATGCCGCGCTTGTGCCGGAGCAGATTGATGTCGTCGGCGGCGCGGCCGGCTTGGTGGCGGATGTCGAAGGCGTCTCGCTGTGGCGCGGCAAGGACGGCGCCGGCTGGATCGCCGTCTCGGCCCAGTCCGCAAACCGGTTCGTGGTCTACGATCGCAAAGCCCCGCACACCCCGATGGGCAGCTTCTCCATCGGCGAGAACACGGCGCTTGGCATCGACGCCGTGACGCACACGGACGGTCTGGACGTCTTCTCCGGCGTGCTGCCTGGCTATCCACGCGGCATCCTGACCGTTCAGGACGACGGCAACCCGAAGTCCGGCCAGGACCAGAACTTCAAGGTTGTCAGCTGGGCGGATATCGAACAGGCGCTAGGCCTGCCGGTTCTCGAAGCCGAATAGCGCCCGGCCTAGCTGAGCGCTGTCTCGTAGACCTTGGCATAGTCATCCGCGCTCATCGGGCGCGGATTGCCGAAGTGGGCGAGATCCTTGAGCGCATAGTCAACGATGCCGGGCGCGTCCGATGCTGCGAGTCCCATGGCCGTCAGATTCTTCGGAATGCCGATGGCATTGTTGAGATCCTGGATCGCGTCCGCGAGATCAGCGCCCGGCTTCAGGCCCATGACCTGCCGCAGACGGATATACTTCTCGTCCGCCGCCCCCTGATGGAAGCGCAGGATGTGCGGCAGGAAAACGGCGTTCAGCGTGCCGTGGTGCAGCTTCTTCTGCTCGAGCCGGCCGGCCGCATGGCTCAAAGCATGCACGCCGCCAAGACCCTTCACAAAGGCCAGCGCGCCCTCATAGCTCGCCATCATCATGTGCCAGCGCGCTTCAGCGTCCGAGCCGTCCTTGACGGCGCGCACCAGCATGCCCTGCCCGAAGGCGCGCTGCGCGCCGTCATAACCGATACCTTCCGCAGGCGGATTGATCGACGGCGTCAGCACCGCTTCGATACAATGCGTCAGCGCGTCCATGCCGGTTGCCGCGGTGAGACCCGCGGGCAGGCCGAGCGTCAGGTCCGGATCGCAGAGCGCGACCACGGGAATGAGGTTCGGCGAGGCAAAGGTTTCCTTGCGGCCGTTCTCCATGATGATGACCATGCCGACCGAAACTTCCGAGCCGGTACCGGCGGTGGTCGGTATCGCGATCAGGGGCGGGATCTTGCCGATCTTCTTGGCGCCGCCAATGATCGCCGCGTAGGTTTCCAGCGGTTCGCTATGGGAGGCCAGGAGGCCGATCGCCTTGGCATGGTCCATCGAAGAGCCGCCGCCGACCGCGATGATGCCGTCTGCGCCGGACTCCTTGTAGAGCTTTGCCGCAATCTTCGTCTGCGTCTCGGTAGGGTTCGAGACCGTCTCGGCAAACACGCCGGCCGTGGCCACGCCGAGCGCATCCTCGACCTTCGCCAGGATGCCGGAGGCCTTGATGCCCGCGTCCGTCACGATGAAGGGCCGGGTGATCCCCTTGCCCTTGGCCAGCGCCGCGAGCTGTTTCAGCGCGCCCGCATCAAACACGCATTGGGTGAGAAAATTCATGACGGGCATCAGGTGCACTCCAGCCGGGAACAGGGAAAGGGGGCCATGTTCCCAACTGGAGGCCGGAAGTTCAAGCCTTTCCTCAGGGGCAGGCGCCCACCCCTTGAGCACACGCGAAGTGTGCAGTGGCCAGGACTTCCTCTGCGGGTCCCCTCCGCATTTCACTCTATCTGCGCCGCTGCGATTTTCGTCTCAATACGGACGATTACCTAGTCGCGCGCTTGTGCCGCGCGGCTCGCCGACGCGCGTCAAGCTGGCCAATTTCGCGAACAATTCCAGAGGCTTAACGAGGATCCATCGCTCACCAAAATGATGGGATCCAAGCGATGAAAAAGCTCCTTCTTGCCGCCCTGATGACGGGCACAGCCCTTACCGGATTTGCCGGGACCGCCACGGCGGAAGACAGTCCCTGGATGCTCCGCGCGCGCGTCCTTGCCGTGCTGCCGGACGAATCTGCCGCGCTGTCGGTTGGCGGCGCAGGCCTCGCAGGCGACGCCGACATCGGTGACCAGTATGTCCCCGAATTCGACATCACCTACTTCTTCACCGACAACATCGCCGCCGAGCTGATCCTCGCCGTCACACCGCATGATGTCAGCGCCGTCAACGTGACCGTACCGGGCGCCTTGACCAACGCCACCGTCGATCTGGGCGACGTCTGGCTCCTGCCGCCGACCCTGACCTTGCAATACCACTTCCAGAACGGCAGCAAGTTCAAGCCCTATGTCGGCGCCGGCGTGAACGCGACCTTCTTCTTCAACGAGGACGAAGGCCCGGTCGCAGACGGCATGGACTATGATCCGAGCTTCGGACCCGCCGTGCAGGCTGGTTTCGATTACGACCTCGACGGCAAGGAAGGCGGCTTCGCGCTCAACGTCGACGTCAAGAAGATCTGGATCAACACGGATGTGACGGTCGACTTCACGACCGCCCTGGGCGCCACCGTGAACGCCGATGTGGATATCAACCCGCTCGTCGTGGGCGTCGGCCTCGCCTACAAATACTGAGGCCCTGCCGGCCTTGCCGGCAGCCAGCCGCAGTTACGCCGCGTCTCCTACCCCACAGGAGGCGCGGCGTTCCTGTTTTCTGCGCGCCACCTCTTTGCGCGGCGGTTTCAAGGCGCTACCCGTGGGGCATGACGATCCTGACCGTGAAAGACCTCGCCGTAAATTTCGACACCGCTGATGGCACCGTAAACGCTGTCAGGGGAATTTCCTTTCAGGTGTCCGCCGGCGAATGCCTCGGCATCGTCGGCGAAAGCGGCTCCGGCAAGAGCCAGTCTGCCCTCGCGGCGATGGGACTGCTCGCCGAGAACGGCAGCGCTACCGGCCAGATCCTGTTCAACGGCACCGACATGCTGACGGCGCCGAAGGCGGAGCTGCGCAGGATCCGCGGCGCCGAGATGTCGATGATCTTCCAGGACCCGCTGACCAGCCTGACGCCGCACATGACGGTCGGCGCCCAGATGCGCGAGATCCTGACGCTGCACAAAGGCCTGAAGGGTAACGAGGCCAACAAGCGCTGTGTCGACTGGCTTGAGCACGTGCGCATTCCGGAAGCCGCCCGCCGACTAGACCAGTTCCCGCACGAACTCTCCGGCGGCATGCGCCAGCGCGTGATGATTGCCATCGCCATGCTGTGCGGGCCGAAGCTGCTGATCGCCGACGAGCCTACGACCGCGCTCGATGTCACCGTCCAGGCGCAGGTCCTCGAACTGATGGACGAGCTGAAGCGGGAAACCGGCACCGGCATCGTCCTGATCACCCACAACATGGGCGTCGTCGCCCGCATGTGCGACCGCGTGATCGTGATGCGTCACGGCGAGATCGTCGAGCAGGGCGCGGTGGACGACATCTTCTACGCCCCGCAACATCCCTACACCAAGATGCTGCTCGCCGCCGTGCCGCGCATCGACCTGCCGGACCCGCCGGGCCGCCCGCCGCTCTCCCCTGCCCCCTCTCAGGACATCGCCCCGGTGTTGCAGGTGGATGACATGAAGGTTCACTTCCCGATCCAGGTGAAGGGCGGTCTGTTCGGCAAGACCAAGCCGCTAAAAGCCGTAAACGGCGTCAGCTTCGACCTGCGGCCCGGCGAAACGCTCGGCGTCGTCGGCGAATCCGGCTGCGGCAAGTCCACCCTCGCGCGCGGCGTGCTGCGCCTTATTCCGCCGACCGCCGGTACGGTCGCCTGGCTCGGCAAGGACATCTCGAAGGCCGGCGCCCGCGAAATGAATGCCCTGCGCGACGACCTGCAGATCGTCTTCCAGGACCCGCTCGCCAGCCTCGACCCGCGCATGACGATCGGCGCCTCGATTGCCGAACCCCTGCAGGTCCACGAGCCGGGCCTCAACAGACTGCAGCGCGAAGCGAAAGTGCGCGAGATCCTGCCCCGCGTCGGCCTCGATCCGAACCTCATCAACCGCTATCCGCATGAGCTCTCCGGCGGCCAGAACCAGCGCGTCGGCATTGCCCGCGCGATGATCCTGCAGCCGAAACTCGTGATCTGCGACGAGGCCGTCTCGGCGCTGGATGTATCTGTCCAGGCCCAGGTCGTGGACCTGCTGATTGAACTCCAGAAGGAGTTCGGCCTTGCGATGATTTTCATCAGCCATGACCTCGCGGTCGTCCGCCAGATCAGCCACCGCGTGATGGTTCTGTATCTTGGACGCGTCGTCGAACTGGCCGGGCGCAGCACCATCTATACCGACGCCCGCCACCCCTACACCAAGGCCCTGATCGCCGCCGTGCCGAACGCGGACCCCAGAGGCGAGAGGGCGCGCGAGAAACTTCGCCTGACAGGCGATTTACCAAGTCCGATGGACAGCCGCGCCGCCCTGCGCTTCCTCAAATCGAAGCTGATCGACGATCCGGAAGCGGAGCAATACCAGCCGCAGCTCGTTGCCATCGGCCAGGATCACTGGGTCGCGGAACACGACGCGGTGGCCGGTGCGGACGCGCTGCTCGTTAACTAAAGCGCGACGACGGCGGCTGCTATTTCAATTTTCGGTATTCCACATTCCACAGGGTTTGATAAATCCTTGTGCCAATGGTTTTGATCGGTTTTGATCAAGTGTTTTGGGAGCGAGCGGGCTGAATGCAAAAGGTTCGACCTGCCCGCCCCATCGAGACTAACCGCATCGACCGGCCGCCGCTGAGCACCATCGATTTTTCGCAAGCCTTCTCGATAGTCCCGACGCCGTTGATGATCCTCGACCGCGATCTGGTGATACAGTTTGCCAATGCGGCCTACCTGACGACGACCGCCTGTACGCTCAGCGAAATCCAGGGCCGGTATGTGTTTGAGGCTTTTCCGGAGTCGGAAGAGCGCATGGCGCTCTTCAGATCCGCCTTCGAGACGGCACTCAATGGCACGGCGAACGTCGTGACCACGGAGCCCTTCGCCATTCCGGTGGACGGCGGGGGCATGCGCGAAGTCATGTGGACCTGCTCGCAATTGCCGCTTCGCAATGCAGCGGGCGAAGTTGAGTACGTCTTGCAGAACGCGCTCGACATCACTGCCAAGCACGAGCGCGAACAGGAAAACCGCCTCTTGATGCGCGAGCTCGATCACAGGGTGAAAAACTCACTCGCCACCGTGCAAGCGATCACCCGCATGTCACTGGTCGCCGGCAAATCCATCCCCGAGGCAAAGGACGAACTGCTCGGACGCCTGCGCGCGATGTCGGATGTCCAGAACCTGCTGGTGGAACGAAACTGGCGGGGCTCGAATGTCGAGGCGGTGCTCGCCAACGCGCTGGCGCCGTTTGGCTACGAGCCTGGCGGTGCCCGGATCATCCTTGAGGGTCCGAAGGTGCGCGTCACTGCCAAGCAGGTCCAGGCGCTTTCCATGGCCGTGCATGAGCTGGCGACCAACGCGGCCAAGTACGGGGCCCTCTCCAACGACCATGGAACCGTTCACGTGACCTGGACGTTGGATAGGGCAAATCGCTTTCACTTCAGGCTCAAATGGCAGGAAGCCGGGGGTCCTGAGGTGAAGCCGCCAACACGGGAAGGTTTCGGAACGAAGATGCTGACCCGCATTCTGGCGCAGGAAATAAACGGCGAGATTTCGCTGGAATACAACGCGAACGGACTGGTCTGCAGTATGGAGGGCTGGCTCGAAGACAGGAACTGAACAGGAGCCCAACATGGCTGCAAAACAGATCTTCATCGTGGAAGACGAAGCCCTGCTCCTGTGCGAACTGGAAGATATGGTGCTCCAGCTCGGCTACGACGTGGCCGGAAGCGCCACCAGCTTTGAGCGGGCCATGGACGCCCTCGCGGCGGGCGCCAAACCTGATCTCGCGCTGCTTGACCTCAATCTCAATGGTACCCCCAGCGCCGCCATCGCCGACCACCTCGTGGCGGCGGGTATTCCGATCATCTTCGTGTCCGGGTACGGCGCCCGGGGTCTCGAAGAGCGTTTCACCGGTTTCGAGGTGTTGCAGAAGCCCTACGACGAAGCGGCCCTGTCGGTGGCCCTGAAGCGCGCGCTCGCCCCCGCGAGCTGAACGCGCCAGCGGAGCGGCCCCGCCTTGTGTTCGCCCCCCTCCCCGCATAGGGTTCGCCCGCTTCAGCCGGACCCCGCCTCATGCCCGATACCTTGCCGCCAGACCCCCTTGTAACGCTCGCCGACGTGCAGGCCGCCGCCAAAGTCCTCGAAGGAAACATCGAGCGGACGGAGCTGGCGCATTCGCGCACCCTGTCGGCGATTACCGGTGCGGATATCTGGATCAAGTTCGAGAACCGCCAGTACACGGCGGCCTTCAAGGAGCGCGGCGCGCTCAACAAGCTGTCCAAGCTGACCGACGACGAAAAGCGCCGCGGCGTGATTGCCGCCTCGGCCGGCAACCATGCGCAGGGCGTCGCCTACCATGCCCGCCGCCTCGGCATCCCGGCGACCATCGTGATGGCCGAGACCACCCCCTTCAACAAGGTCGAGCATACCCGCGACCATGGCGCGCGGGTCATCCTCGAAGGCCTCATGTTCGACGAGGCCAAGGACTACGCCCTCAAGCTCGGCGAGAAGGAAGGCCTGGTCTTCATCCACCCGTTCGATGACCTCGACATCATCGCCGGCCAGGGCACCATCGCGCTCGAAATGCTGGCCGATCAGCCGGACCTCGACACCCTCGTCGTGCCCATCGGCGGCGGCGGCCTGATCTCCGGTATCGCAGTCGCCGCCAAGGCGCTGAAGCCGGACATCAAGATCATCGGCGTCGAAGCCGCGATGTACCCCTGCATGCATGCCGCCCTGCGCGGCAAGACGCCCAAGATGGGCGGCGCCACAATCGCCGAAGGCATCGCCGTAAAAGAAGTCGGCAAGCTTACGCGCCGCATCGCCGAGCAGCTGCTGGACGACATCCTCCTCGTCGAGGAAGAACATCTCGAGCGCGCGATCACTCTGTTCGCCGAAGTCGAGAAGACGATTGCCGAAGGCGCCGGTGCCGCCGGCCTCGCCGCCCTGCTCGCCCATCCGACGCGCTTCTATGGCCGCAAGGTCGGCCTGGTCCTCTGCGGCGGCAATATCGACACGCGTCTCCTCGCCTCGGTGCTGACGCGCGCCCTTGTGCGCGAGAACCGGCTGGCCCGCATCCGCATCGTCGGCGATGACCGCCCGGGCCTGCTCGCGCTCGTCTCCAAGATCATCGGCGACAACGGCGCCAACATCATGGAAGTCGCCCACAACCGGATCGCGCTCGACGTGCCGGCCAAGGGCGCCGAGTTCGACATCCTGATGGAAACCCGTGACAGCCAGCATACGCAGGAAGTCATCGATGCCCTTGCCCAGGCGGGATACCCGCCGCGCGCGATCTGATCCCCCGAAGAGAGACAAGCCAACATGCTCCGCACACTGCTTATCCCCGCTCTGGCTGCCCTGACCCTGACGGCCTGCTCGCCAAACCCCATCACCGCGCCGGCTGACGGCGTCCTTCCCCCACCGCCCTTCACGGATGACACCATGCCTGCTGCCTTCAAGGACCACCTGCCCTGGAACCCGACGGGTCAGGATGTCAAAAACGGTCCGATGGGCCTGCAATACATCGTGCTGAAGGAAGGCCCGGACGGCGGCAAGAAGCCGGTCGCGACCGACCGCGTAAGCGTCCATTATGAAGGCCGCCTTGCCACCGGCGAGAAATTCGACTCCTCGCTCGACCGCGGCGAGCCCGCCAGCTTCCGTCTCAACCAGGTCATCCCCGGCTGGACGATGGGCCTGCAGGAAATGTCCAAAGGCGACGAATACCTCTTCTACATCCCGAGCGCTCTCGCATACGGCGACCAGCCGCGCGGCGATGTGATCAAGGCGGGCGACGACCTTGTCTTCCTTGTCCAGCTGCTCGGCATAGAGGTGCCGAAAGTGGCCGACGCCGCCGCCTGGACGAAGTACTTCCCATGGAACCCGGCCGCTCCGGAAGTAGTGAAAACCGAATCCGGTCTGCAATACGCCGTGCTCGCCAGCGGCGACCCGGCGGGCGCACCGCCCGTGAACGGACAATTCGTTCTCGTCCACTATGAAGGCCGCCTCGCCGATACCGGCGCCCTGTTCGACAGCTCGTACGAGCGCGGCGAACCGGAAGCCTTCCCGTCGAACGGCCTCATTGATGGCTGGGTTGAAGCCCTCGCCCTCATGAAGCCGGGCGACCGCTGGATGGTCTACGTACCTGCGAACCTTGCCTACGGCGCAGAAGGCACGCCCGGCGGCCCGATCCCGCCGAACGCACCGCTCCAGTTCGAAGTCGAGCTGATCAGCGTGATGCAGTAACCCCATGGCCGTCTCCGCCGAAACCCTCGCCAGCATTGCCCTCGCCGCTGGCAAGGAAATCATGCGCGTCTACCGCACCGATTTCTCGGTCGAGACAAAGCTGGATGCGTCCCTTCTGACGGAGGCGGACGGCCTTGCCGAAGCGATCATCCTGAAGGGGCTCGCCGTGGCCGAGCCGGACCTTCAGGTAATCGCGGAAGAATCGGTGGCCGGCGGAAACATCCCCGAACATGGCAGCCGCTTCGCGCTCGTCGATCCGCTCGACGGCACCAAGGAGTTCGTCGCGAAGAACGGCGAGTTCACGGTCAACATCGCGATCATAGAGCACGGCCGCCCGGTGATGGGCGTCGTCTACGCGCCGGCGCTCCACCGCCTGTTCGTCGCCGAAAGCCCGTCCATCGCCTGGCAGTCGAAAGCCGCGCCGGATGGCCCGGTGCCGAAGAAGCGCAATCCCCTGCGCATCCGCCCGGCGCCGGCGGACGGCCTCACCGCGGTCGCCTCCAAGTCCCACCGCTCACCGGAAACCGACACCTGGCTCGCGAAGTATCCGGTGAAGGAAATCGCCGGCGCAGGCTCCGCCCTCAAGTTCTGCCTCGTGGCAGCGGGTGAAGCGGACGTCTATCCCCGCCTTGGCCGCACGATGGAATGGGACACCGCCGCCGGACAGGCTGTCGTCGAAGCCGCCGGTGGCCGCGTCCTGACCCTCGACCACGCACCCCTGCTCTACGGCAAGCGGGACCGCGGCTACGACAATCCGGACTTTATCGTGTACGGAGATGTGACGCCGCTCTGACGGCGCAGGGGTTCAGCATGGCACGGCAGTATTTCGGCACAGACGGAATCCGTGGACGGATCAACAAGGCTCCGATGACGGCCGAGACCGCACTGCGCCTCGCCATCGCTGCCGCGCGCACCTTCGCGCCCGAAGGTGGCCGCGAAGTCGTCATCGGCCGCGACACGCGCCGCTCCGGCGAGATGATTGAAGCCGCCCTGATCGCCGGCCTCACCTCCATGGGCGTCAAGCCGGTCCGCCTCGGCGTCGTCCCCACGCCCGCCGTCGCGCTGATCACCCGGGAAACCGGCGCGGCGCTCGGCTTCATGGTCTCGGCCAGCCACAACAAGTACGAAGACAACGGCCTGAAACTCTTCAGCCCCGAAGGCGTAAAGTTCACCGATGATGTCGAGGAAGCGCTCGAAGCCGCAATGGCCGCCGCCTTTGAAGGCGACTATGCCCCGCCGGCCGCGATTTCCGAACCCGCCGACATGGCCGGCGCGGGCCGGCGCTATATCGGCCGCTGCCTCGAGACAATCGGCAAGGGTCAGGACTTCTCGCGACTGAAAGTCGTACTCGACTGCGCCCATGGCGCCGGCTTCGAGACCGCGCCCGAAGCGCTGCGCCGCCTCGGCGCGCAGTTGACGCTGATCGGCGCCGAGCCGGACGGCGTGAACATCAATGCCGGCGTCGGCTCCACCGCGACCGGCGCGCTAAAAGCCGCCGTGCTCGAAACCGGCGCGGACATCGGCATTGCCCTTGACGGTGACGCCGACCGTCTGATCGTCGTGGACGAGACCGGCGAGGAAGCGGACGGCGACCAGGTGATGGCACTGATCGCGTCCGAGATGCACCGCACGCAGCGCCTCAAGGGCGGCGGCATGGTCGCCACGGTCATGTCCAACATGGGCCTCGACGAATACCTGAAAGCCTCCGGCCTCTCGCTCGCGCGCACGAAAGTCGGCGACCGGTATGTCGGCGAGCATATGCGCCAGTACGGCTTCAACCTCGGCGGCGAGCAATCCGGCCACATCATCCTGTCGGATGTCTCGACCACCGGCGACGGCCTGCTCGCCGGCCTGCAGGTGCTCGCGGTCCTCGCCGCGCGCGGCGGCAAAGCCTCCACCATGCTGCGCGTGTTCGAACCGGCGCCGCAGAAACTCGTCAACATCCGCTATACCGGCGCCAACCCTATCGAATCTGATAGGGTCAAGGCCGCGCTCGCCGAAGCGGACGCCCTACTCGGAAGCCGTGGACGGATGGTCGTGCGCAAATCCGGCACCGAGCCGCTGATCCGCGTGATGGCCGAAGCGCTCGACGCCGAACTCATGCAGCGCGCACTTGCCCTCGTCGCGGACGCCGTGAAAGCGCAGGCCTGACAGCACGAAGCCTCTCCCCGCGTCACCGGTTGCATGGCATCCTGAAGGCACTATTCGTCAGGCAGCAAAGCCCGCATCGACACCGGAGGAGACATATCATGGCCGAGGGACAAACCCTGCCCGCATTCCGCCCCCTGCCGCAGAAGACGCCGGACGTCTCGATGACGCGCAAGGGCGGCACCTTCTACATCTCCGCCAACCAGCCGCCCGGTGACCGGCCGAAGACGGTGCCGCATTGTCTCGACGAACGCGCCGCGCAGCACCCGGACCGCCCCTTCTTGCGGGAACGTGATCCGAAGACGGATGAATGGGTCACGCTGACTTACGGCGAAGCGAAGACGATTACCGACAGTCTCGCGCAGGCTTTCCTCGATCTCGGCGCCGGCCCGGATGCGCCCGTCATGCTGCTCTCGGGCAACTCGATCCGCGCCGCGATGGTCATCCTGGCCGCGCAGAAGATCGGCGCCCCGGCGGCCCCGATCTCCGTTCCCTATTCCACCATGTCGTCTGATTTCGACAAGCTGAAGCATTGCTTCAGCACGGTGAAGCCCGCCGTCGTGTTTGCCGAACAACTCGCGCCTTTCAAGAAAGCCATCGCCGCCCTACCGGCCGGCGCGTTCAAGATTGTCAGCGCCGCCCCCGAGGGCGACAATGCGGTGATTTCCTATGACGCGCTCTGCGCCACCGCGCCGACGCCCGCCGTCGCCGGCGCGATGGCGAAACTGAACGATGCCAGCATTGCGAAATACCTCTTCACCTCCGGCTCGACCGGCATGCCGAAACCGGTGCCGACGACGCAGGGCGCCATGTGTTCGATGATCGGCGGCCAGGAAGGCCTGAAGGATACCGGCCGCGACCCCGAGCACGATCCGGACCGCGTCGACAGCTTCCTCGACTGGCTCCCCTGGAACCACATTTCCGGCTCCAACGTAAACTTCAACGGCGCGCTCTGGAACGGCTCGACCTTCTGGATCGATGGCGGCAAGCCGACCCCCGCCCTCTTCCACGAAACCATCCGCAATATCCGCCAAGCCAGTCCGTCCGTGTTCGGAACAGCGCCGATCGCCCTCTCGATGCTCGCTGAAGCTATGGAGCAAGACGACACGCTGCTGAAAGCCTTCTTCAAGAACATGCGCTCCATCGGCTATGGCGGCGCGACGCTCTCTGACGACCTCTATGACCGCCTGCAGGCCCTCTCGATCAAGGCCACCGGCCGCCGCATTCCCATCGTCACCATGTACGGCGCCAACGAAACGCAAGGCATCACCGTGGTGCACTGGGAAGTCGAGCGGGTCGGCCTGATCGGCCTGCCGCTGCCGGGCACGACGCTGAAACTGGTGCCGAACGGCGAGAAACTGGAAGTCCGCGTCAAGGGCCCGACCGTCATGCCGGGCTATCACAACGACCCGAAGAAGAACGCCGAAGTGTTCGACGAGGAAGGCTTCTACTGCCTCGGCGACGCGGTGAAGTTCGTGGACGAGACGGATCCGAACAAGGGCCTGATCTTCGACGGCCGCGTAGGCGAGGACTTCAAGCTCTCCTCCGGCACCTGGGTCTCGGTCGGCACGCTGCGTCCGGATTTCGTCGCCGCCTGCTCGCCGCTGATCTTTGACGCCGTGATCTGCGGACAGGACAAGGATTTCGCCACCGCCCTCGTCTGGCCCTCGCCTGCGACCGCCGAGCAATACATCAAGGCGGCCGGCGATCCGGCCAAGGGCTTTGCTGCCCTCGTCGGCGACCTGACCCGCAAGGCCGCCGCCTTCAACGCGTCCGAACAGGGCTCGTCCCGCCGCATCAAGCGGCTGATGGTGATGACCGAAGCGCCCAGCATCGATGCCGGCGAGATCACCGACAAGGGCTATGTGAACCAGCGCCTCGTCATCTCCCGCCGCGCAAATCTTGTGCAGGCCCTGTATGCCGAGCCGCTTGCGCCGGGCGTTATCGCGCTCTGAGGCCGCATTCACCGGGCCGTGATTGGCCCGGTGCTTGCAACGCCGCCACCCTGCCCTCACATCGCCGGAATTGGCAGGCAGTGGCGCGCACATGACGTTCGATGACGCCTTTCGCAACCTTCGGGGCCGGTTCAGTTTTCCGGAACTGAAGCCGCTTGACCTTAAACTTCCCATCGACCGCCTGCGCCGCGAATTCCTGCGCATGGACTACAGCGCCGAGCCGGATGCGCCGGAGCTGGCGGAAGTCCGTCCGCTGATCATTCCGGGCGCCGCCGGCAACATCAAGGCGCGCCTTTACGTGCCCCTCGGCGCCGGCGTGCCGCCCGGCCCCGGCATCCTGTTCTTCCATGGCGGCGGCTTCGTCCTCGGCGATCTCGACAGCCATGACATGCTGTGCCGCCGCCTCGCCGAAGGCTCGCGTTGCCGCATGCTCGCCATCGACTACCGCCTCGCGCCCGAGAACCGCTTCCCCAGCGCGCACGAGGACGCCCTCGCCGCCTGGGCCTGGCTGCAGGAACGCGGCGCGGCGAAGGCCGGCATCGACCCGGCCCGCGTGGCGGTTGCCGGTGACAGCGCCGGCGGCAACATCGCGGCTTATCTGGCGCAGGAGATGGTGCGCGTCCGCGGCCCGAAGCCCGCCTTCCAGCTGCTCCTCTATCCCCTGCTCCAGTTCGCCGACATCCGCTCCAAGAAGATGACGCCGCAAGAAAGCGGCCTGTTCATTTCGGCCGGCCTGTTCGAGTTCTTCCGCGGACACTACCTGCCGGACCCCGGCGCCTACATGGACCGGCGTATCTCGCCCCTGTTCGCTCCGCCCGAGGATCTGAAAGCCCTTCCCCCGGCCCACATCATCGTCTGCGGCTGGGATCCGCTGCACGATGAAGGCCTCGCCTACACCTCGAAACTGCGCGCCCTGGGCGTGCGCACAACCGAGCGCGAATACGCCTCCATGGTGCATGGTTTCCTGAACCTAACCCCCATTTCGTCCACCGCCCGGCAGGCCGCGCGCGACGCCGGCGAGATCACCGGCCGGGCCCTCGGCGCGCTTTGAACGCGCCCGACGACAACCTTGTAAATTCAAGGCGGTGTGTCGCGCCGGCAACAGGTTTGCACTTAACTTTGCGTAAAGCTGCATATTAATATTCAATATGGACAAAACCCCTCTATGTCCGCTCCCGGGGATCCACCGTCCCCCAATAAAGCTATGTAGAGGAAGCTCCCAGACATGAAATTCAGCAAACTTCTCCTGTCGTCGGCCTCGGCGGCAATGATCGCCTTTGTGCCCGCCTACGCCCAGACGACCGATGCCCCCGCCGCCGCCGAAACGGTTGAAGACACCGTCGAGCGCGAGTCGGCCGTAGACCGCGTGCTGGGCACCGTCACTGTCACCGCCACGAAGAAAGCCGACGTCGAGAACGTCCAGTCCGTCCCGGTCGCGATCACCGCCTTCAACAGCGAAACGCTGGAAGCCCTGCAGGTCCGCGACGTCCAGAGCCTCTCCTACTCCGCCCCGAACATCCAGCTCGAAGACATCGGCACCGCCCGCGGCACCGCCAACTTCTCGATCCGAGGCCTCGGCATCAACTCCTCGATCCCGTCGATCGATCCGACCGTCGGCGTGTTCGTTGACGGCGTGTATCTCGGCGTCAACAACGGCGTCGTACTCGACCTGTTCGACCTCGACAGCGTCGAAATCCTGCGTGGTCCCCAGGGCCTGCTGTTCGGCCGTAACACCACCGGCGGCGCCGTGCTGATCAACACCGGCAACCCGACCGACACGTTCCAGTACAAGGCGAAGGCCACCTATGAAGGCCCGGTCGATGACGGCCGCGGCGGCCCCTCGTCCACCCTCCAGGCCGGCGTCTCCGGCCCGATCGTCGAAGGCCTGCTCAACGGCAAGGTCGGCGCCTACTACAACTATGACGAAGGCTACTTCCTCAACAAGTTCAACAACGACAACATCGGCGAAGCCCAGACCTTCATCCTGCGCGGCGCGCTCGAGTTCACCCCGACCGAAGACCTCACCTTCCTCGGCAAACTCGAATCCTTCAGCACACAGACCGATGGCCCGGCCGCCCGCAACTCCGGCGTCTACGACCGCGACAGCTTCGACATCGCCGTCGACAATATCGGTTCCTACCAGAACGATACGCTGTTCGCCTCGCTGCGCACCGACTATGACGTGAACTTCGGCAATGGCCGTATCACCAACATCTTCGGCTACCGCGATCTCGACTCGACCTCGAACGGCGACATCGACGCCTTGCCAACGGTGTTCGCGCCGACGGCTACGTCGGGCGGCGTGCCGGTGCCGACCTTCCTGTTCCACTCCGACACGGAACTCGTGCAGGAGCAGATCTCGAACGAGCTGCGCTATGCCGGCACCTTCGGCAAGGCGGACATCACGACCGGCTTGTTCTACTTCAACCAGGAGATCGGCTATACCGAACGCCGCCGCCTCCCTACGGCCTCGGCGGCCCAGTTCAACGGCGGCGGCTTCCAGGACCACACGGTCTACGGCGTCTTCGGCCAGCTCGACTACGCGATCACCGACAAGCTGACCGGCATCTTCGGGCTGCGCTATGGCACGGAAGAGAAGTCGGTTGACATCACATATGTCCGCCCACGTCCTTTCTGCTCAGTCGTCGACGGCACCTGCCCGACCACCGGCACCAACCCCTTCGTGCCGGGCGAGCCGAACGGCTTCAGCGATTCGGAGAAGTGGAACAACCTCAATCCGAAGATCGGCTTCCAGTACACCGCGACCGACCTGATGCAGGTCTATGGCCACTATACCCAGGGTGTGCGCTCGGGCGGCTACAACTTCCGCATCACCAACGCCGCGGCGTTCGAAGCCCTCTTCCCGCCGGGCGGCAGCCGTGCCTTTGACGAGGAGCAGGTCAACGCCTACGAACTGGGCTTCAAGTACGAGACGGATGATCGACGCGGCCAGGTCAACGCCGCCGTGTTCTTTAACGACATCACCGACATGCAGCGCGAGCTGAACCTGTCCTCGCCGACCTCGGGCGTGGCCCAGACAATCGTCAACACCGCCGACGCCGAAATCCTCGGTTTCGAAGTTGAAGGTCGCTATGCCCTGACCGACAACTTCCTGCTGACGGCCAACCTCGGCCTGCTCGACGCCGAATACACGAACGTGATCTTCGACATTTCGGGCAACGGCGCGGTCGGCGCCGAAGACCTCGCGCTGGCCCTGCCCCGCGTGCCTGAGACGACCTACGGCTTCGGCGTCCTGCACGATCTCGATCTCGGCAACCGCGGCTCGCTCGTCTCGCGCGCCAGCTTCCAGCACCGCGACGAGTTTGCGTACACGGACAATAACTTCGGTTATGTCGACGCGGCCGACCAGGTCGATGCCAACCTGACCTGGAATACGCCGTATGACGGCTTCTCGGTCTCGCTCTTCGGCAAGAACCTCCTCGACGAGGCAATCGCCGGCGGCGATACGCAAGTGCCTTTCGGCGGCGTCTTCGCCCCGCAGGTCCCGGGCGGCCAGAACCTGTCGGACGGCACCAACGATCCGTTCGACCCGAACCCGGCCGCGGGCACCTTCCAGCCGCTGCAACCTGGCCGCATCATCGGGATCGAGTTCTCGATCAAGGGCTGATCCGCCCCCTCTGCAAACGGAAAAGGGCAGGCTTCACAGCCTGCCCTTTTTGTCTGCGCAGCGCCCAAAAAGAAACGGCCCCGGTCTCCCGGGGCCGCTCGATAAGGTGTGCAGGCGGAAGGCTTAGTTGCCTGCGCCGAAACGCTTCGTGAAGCCGACCTTGAACGTGCGGCCAACGGCATCGCCCGTGAACGGATCATAGTTCAGCTCGAGGCGCGCGAAGGACGGATCGGAATCGAGGATGTTTTCGACCGAGAAGGACACCGTCGTATCGCCTGGCAGGGACCAGACAAAGGTGGAGTCGAACACCAGTTGCTCCTTGATCGTCTGCCCCTGAGCCACCAGGATCGGCGTACCGGTCACCGTATTCGGCGTCGCGAACAGGCTGGAGCGCTGGTCTTCATACTCGCCGACATAACGCGCCGTCAGGCGTGTGTTGGTGTTGTCGGTCGAGAAGTTCGCGTAGGTTTCCAGCTTGGTTTGCGGCAGAGGCGTCGCAATCGTCTGGAAGTTCAGGAAGCCCACAGCCGAGAACGGCAGGCCAGCCTGTACACCTTCCACGGTAACAGAGCCGACGTCGTACTTGAGCACGTGGGCCGCACTGGCGCCAACCTCAAGATC
>JBBSDJ010000028.1:0-28775 GCA_038249555.1 Caulobacterales bacterium | reverse complement strand
GTGAACGGTTGCTGACAGGCGGTTGCCATATTCCATCCCGAATTGGGGCGTCGTATGTCCTTCGTGCGCCGGGGAGATGAGCGATGGGCTCCCGCCCGCGGCGCAGTACAAAGGGACAACGTCATATGTCGAATATCTTTGCGCATACCCGCCGCATCGCCGCAGCCTCGGCCGCCTCCATGCTCATTGCCGGGATGGCGCATGCCGGCGTCGAACTCAAACTGGGCGCCGACAAGGTTCCCGCGACCGCCGTCACCTTCAGCGTGTCGCAGCAGCCGGTCTACGACCCGATCACCTACCTGCCGGTCGAGCCTGCAAAGTCGACCCTGTATGCCGGCGGCATCTATGTCACCCGCACCTTCGACACCGCGTCCGTGAAAGTGCTCAAGCACGTCGTCAACGCGACCCCGGTTTCGTCCGTCGACATCACGATCACCGCTGACGGCTCGGCCGACAAGCAGGTCTGGACGCTCACCGACGCCGTGATCAACAACTACTCGACCTACACCGGCGAGAATTCGACGGTCGTCGAGAACTTCGACATCACCTACAAGACCGCCACGCTGAAAGTGTACACCGGCGGCGCATCCACGCCGTCCGACACCGTCTCCTGGTCGGCTCCGGAGCCTGTGGCTGCCGTCGCCTACACCGGCGAATAAGCCAGCATGTTGCGAGCGGCGGGAGAGATCCCGCCGCTCGATATGTTTGAGGGCGCTTGCCTCAGGCCGCATTCTTCGCCTCGAGCGCGCGCACCAGTTTCTCTTTCCAGACCTTGGGCGATCCGGCCTGCACCGCCAGCAGCTTGGCGCGGCGGTAGTAGAGGTGGCAGTCGACTTCCCAGGTGAAGCCCATGCCGCCATGCGTCTGGATGTTTTCCTTCGACGCAAACCAATAGGCCTCCGAAGCAGCCACGCGCGCCGCCGCCGCCGCTTCCGGCAATTCAGCCGCGCCTGTCGAGAGCGCCCAGGCGCCGTAATAGCAGTTCGACCGGGCGACCTCGTTTTTCACGTACATGTCGGCCAGCTTGTGCTTGATCGCCTGGTTGCCGCCGATCGGGCGGCCGAAGGCGTAGCGGTTCTTGGCATAGTCATTCGCCATCTCGAGGCAGACCGAGGCGCCGCCGAGCTGTTCGAACGCTAGCAGCACAGCCACCCGGTCCAGCAGCTGGGTGTTCAGCGACTCGCCGTCGCCCTTGCCGCCGAGGCGTTCGGCGGGCGTCGCATCGAAGTGAAGCTCGGCATGGCTGCGGGTCGGGTCGATCGTCTGCAGCGGCTTGCGCGTGACGCCCTTGGCCGACAGGTCAACCAGCACCAGCGAGACACCCTTGCCTTCCTTGGCCAGCACGACCGCATGGGTCGCGATGTCGCCGTCGGTGACGGGGATCTTCACGCCGGTCAGCGTCTTGCCGTCAAACGTGGTGCGCAAGGAAGCGGCGTCCGGATTGCCCGGGCCCTCGGAGGCGGCATAGGCGCCGATCACGGAGCCGGCGGCGATCTGTGGCAGGATGGCGGCTTTCTGCTTCTCGCTGCCGCCCAGCTTCACCGCTTCAGTCAGGTAATAGGCGGTCGAGGCAAACGGCACCGGCGCAATCGCGCGGCCCATCTCTTCGGCCAGCACGCACATCTCCAGCATGCCGAGGCCCAGCCCGCCATGTTCTTCCGGAATGGCGGCGCCGAGCCAGCCCATTTCGACGACCTTCTTCCAGAGGTCAGCGTGATAGGCGAGCTTGTCGTCGTTCAGCACCTTGCGGACTTCCGATGTCGGGCTTTCGGCCGACAGGAACTTCCGGGCTTCACCGGCGAGGTATTTCTGGTCTTCGGAGAAATCAAAATTCATGGCGCGTCTGGCTCCCATCGCCCGTCGGGGGCGTTACCTGTTATCTCGGATGGCCAGAGAATAGCCCACTTTACGCGCGCGGAAAGGTGTGACCCAGCGGCAATGGCGCCGCGACATTTGCTTCAAAGTTCAACGTTTCTGTTCACCGGACTCCCACGATCCTGTGGCACTTTCCGGGCTGGATGAGGAGACGCACCCATGGCCAAGGCCCTGTTCCACAAATCGCAGCGCGTGTTCGTGAAGCCGGTCGGCACCTGGGCGGTGATCGAGCATGTCGTGCCCCATTGGGTCAAGGACGTGAACGAGCCGCTGCGCATTACCTATGACTGCGGTCTGGGCCGCCCGTTCCATGCCCACGAGCTGGTCTCGGAGCAGGCCGTGCACAACCAGAACCGCGTCAGCGACGACGACGAAGACATGATGCTGGAACACTGGTTCATCGACCGGCGCTCCATCAAGTGGCGCGCGAGCGAGTTCGGCGTGACGCTGGCCAATCCCGGCACCTATCCGGTGGTCGCCACCGACGAAGGCAGCAGCGGCGGCTGGCGTGTCGGCGGCGCGGAATATGACCGCGATCCCCAGCGCGTCGAGCACCAGGCGCGGATGATCGTCCACACACCGGACCTGATGGGCATCGCCCGCAAGATCGCCGAGTTCGCCTCCGCCAACCCGAATGAGCTTCCGCTGGAGATGAAACCCGTCGCGCAGCAATGCGCGATGATCCTGCGCGACGTCTACCGCCTCGACGAGGAAGTCACCGTCGCCGCCGAGTGATCGTTAAGCCCGGCGCGTCCGGGCGATAAACCAGATCAGCAGGAACCCGGCCGCTGCGCCCAGCATGTTGGCCGCGGCGTCGGCGAGGGAGGCTTCCCGCCCCGTGCCTGCCAGCCCCTGCGCGATTTCGAGGCCGATACCGTAGGCCGCAGTGACGAGCACCGCCGCTACGCGCCCCGGCCCGAACCACATCGAAACCGGCACGGCCAGCCCCGCATAGGCCGCGAAATGGCGGACCTTGTCGGAAATCTGCGGCGCCGGCGCATCGCCAGGCGGGACCAATGAAAAATACGCGATCACCACCGCCAGCAGCGCCGCGATGACAACGGCCGCGCGCCGGATGGCGGGCGGGTAAGGGACAAGGGCAGGGCTCATCGTCGGTGTCTTGCCAGTCCGCGGCGCAGCCGACAACGGGCCTCGACGGCCCCGGCCCGTCCCTATATCCCTTGTGTCCAATCCAGATCACCTGAGGAGCGCCCCATCATGCGAACGGAAACGCCGGTAGCGGTGAAACTCAAGGACTACACGCCCTGGCCCTTCGAGATCACCGATGTGACGCTCGACTTTGACCTCGGCGCGCAGAAGACCGTGGTGAAGGCCGCGCTCTCGATCACGCCGCGCGGCCAGGGCGCGATGCGCCTCGACGGCGAAGCGCTGCACCTGAACTATGTCGCGGTCGGCGTCGCGGGTGAGGCGGCAAAGCCCGTTGATCCCGCAGACTTCACGGTCGATGCGCGCGGCCTCACGCTGCATGCGCCGCCGCAGGGGCCCTTCGTGCTCGAAACCGAAGTCGAGATTTCACCGCAGGCCAACACGGCCCTGTCCGGCCTCTACCTCTCGGGCGGGCGCCTCTGCACCCAGTGCGAGGCCGAAGGCTTCCGCCGCATCACCTTCTATCCGGACCGTCCGGATGTGATGAGTTCCTTCCGGGTGCGGATGGTCGGCCCGAAGGCCGAGTTCCCGATCCTCCTGTCCAACGGCACCCCGGGTGCCTCGGGCGACCTGCCGGGCGGGCGCCACTACGCCGAATGGATCGACCCCCACAAGAAACCCGCCTATCTCTTCGCGCTCTGCGCCGGCGACTATGATGTCCTGCGCGACAGCTTCACCACGATGTCCGGCAAACATGTCGATCTCGGCATCCATGTCGACAAGGGTGATGCCCCGCGCGCCGCCTGGGCGATGGACGCGCTGAAGCGCTCGATGCGCTGGGACGAGGAGGCCTATGGCCGCGAGTATGATCTCGGCGTGTTCAACATCGTCGCCGTGCGCGATTTCAACTTCGGCGCCATGGAGAACAAGGGCCTCAACATCTTCAACTCGGCCTATGTGCTGGCCGATGAGGCGACCGCCACGGATTTCGATTTCGAAGCCATTGAATCGATCGTCGCGCATGAATACTTCCACAACTGGACCGGCAACCGCATCACCTGCCGCGACTGGTTCCAGCTCTGCCTGAAGGAAGGCCTGACGGTCTTCCGCGACCAGAACTTCTCCGCCGACATGCGCTCACGCCCCGTGCAGCGCATCAAGGATGTCATCAAGCTGCGCGCCCGCCAGTTCGCGGAAGATGCCGGCCCGCTCGCCCACGCCGTCCGTCCGGACACCTATGGCGCGATCGACAATCTCTATACCGCGACCGTGTACGAGAAGGGCTCCGAAATCATCGGGATGCTGCGCAGAACGATAGGGAATGATAAATATCGAGAAGGAATGGACCTTTATTTTACACGCCATGATGGTCAGGCGGTAACGATCGAGGACTATTATGCCTGCTTTGAAGCAGTTTCTGGCCGGGACCTCTCGGCTTTCCGCCGCTGGTACGCCCAGGCCGGCACCCCCGAAGTCCGCGTCACCGAGGCCTGGGACGCCGCGTCTGGAACGCTGAAAGTCCAGCTTTCTCAGTCGGTTAAGCCCACCCCCGGCCAACCCGTCAAACACCCGCTCCCCATCCCGCTCCTCTGCGCCCTGCTCGACGGAAAAGGCGGCCACACCGCCGAACCCTTCCTCCACATACTCGAAAAAGCCAATGAAACCCTGGAACTGAAAGTCCCCCCCGGAAGTCCGCGCCCGAGCCTTTCACTGGGCAGGGACTTCAGCGCGCCCATTCGCATTGACCGCAACCTGACCCGCGAAGACCGCCTCGCCCTGGTCAAGGCCGAGACCGACCCGTTCAACAAATGGGACGGCCTGCAAACCCTGATCAAGGACGAGATTATCGCCCTGTCAGACGGCAGCCAGACCAATCCGGACCAGGACCTCGTCGCCGCCATCGCTTCAGCCGTTCGCGGTGCCAAGGACGATCCGGCCTATGCCGCGCTGCTGACGCGCCTGCCGGAAGTCGGGGAACTCTTCCTCGAGCGGCAACCGGCTGACCCGGTCGCCCTTGCAGCAGCGCAGAAGAAACTGAAGACGGCGCTCTATCATCAGCTCGCCAAAGAAGTGTCCGAAACGCTCAAGGCCCCGCCTCCGGCGCCGTATCATCCGGGCGCGGAGCAGGCGTCCATCCGCGCGATGCGCACGGCCTTCATCGGCCTGCTCAGCGCCTCGGACTCGCGCGACGCCGCACCTGCGCTCTACAGCCTGTATGAGCGCGCGCCCAACATGACCGAGCGGCTCTCGACGCTGCGCGCGCTGATGTTCACCAAGGGCGGGGCGAAGGCCGAGGCGATCTCGCATTTCGAGGCGCTGTGGAAGAACAACCCGCTGGTCATGGACAAATGGTTCTCGGTCCAGGCCTCCACCGGCACCGCCGAAGACGTCAAACGCCTGATCGCCCACCCGGCCTTTGACCTGAAGAATCCCAACCGGGTCCGCTCGGTCATCGGCGCCTTCGCGATGCAGAACCTCGCCGTCTTCCATGCCCCCGATGGCTCCGGCTACCGCGCGGTCGAGGCGACCATCCTCGCCGCCGACAAGGTGAACCCCGCACTCGGCGCGCGCCTGATCACGGCCTTCGAGCAATGGCGCCTGCTGGAGCCGAAGGCGCGGGCAGAGGCGGAAGCCTGCCTCAAGCGGCTGGTCGAAGCGGGATTGTCCGAAAATGCGATGGACATTGCCGGCCGGGCCCTCGCCGGCGGGTCCTGACAGGCGTTAACAAACCCTCCGGATTGGTTAACCAAGCGGCAATCTTTGCCGCCCAAACTCCCGTGATCCGGTGGTCCGCCTGCCGGTGAAGGGGAACGTTTGGCCAAAAAAGCGTCGCAACCAGGCCGACAAGCCATTCCCGCGAAGGCGGAAGAGCCTGATCTGTTGGTCGATAACCGGCGAACCTGGGGCCTGATCCTCGCCATCCTCGGCCTGCTGACCCTCGCCCTCGGCCTCAAGGCCTGGGACGAACGCCAGGTCGCCGAACGCGCCTTCCTCATCCAGCTCGACGCCGAATCCAAGATGCTCGCTGCCCGGGTCTCGTCCCGCAGCGACGCCGCGCAGGTCGTGCTGCGCCTCGTCGGGCAGAATGACCTCACGACCTCGAAAGCGGCCGGTATCGCAAATGGCATGGACGCGCTCGTCTCCCTGCGCGACGCCGCGCAATCGCCGCCGGGCTCACGGCTCGGCGATGCGGCCGCTGTTGCCAAGGCGCTCCCGCAAGGCGAGACGGGCATGTTCCTGACCACGCACGGCGACCTTGTCTTCGTCTCGGCCGCCGCTGACGGCGCGCCGCTGATCGCCCTGTCGCCGATCTCGGCGACCTTCTCGAAACCGGAGAATGCGCGCCTCACGCTGCGCTCGCCGGACGCCAAGTTCAGCTTCGGCGGCGCCTACCTGTCTGGCGCCGCAGACATCGCGCCGGCCACCGGCCCCTCGATCCAGTCCGGCCCCGACATCGTCCGCGCCGGAACGGCCTGCTCGCCGGTCACCGGCAGCGAAGTCGCGGTCTGCCTCACCGTCGCACGTCCCCTCCTTTCCGCGTCGGACATCCTCCGTATCGCGATCTTCGGCCTGCTGATCGCCGCGCCCGCGATGGCGATCCTCGATCTGACGCGCCGCCTGTCGCGCCGCCAGCGGGAAATCCTCGCGCAGGCGACCCACAACCAGGAATCGGACCGTATCCTCGGCCTCGTCATGCGCGGCGCGCAGGCGGGGTATTGGGAATGGTCGCACACCACCAACACCGTCTTCTTCAGCGACGGCGCTGCCGTGCTGCTCGGCTTTGACCGGTCCGGCCTTCTGACGCTCGATGACCTGCTCGGACGTGCGCCCGTCGAGGCGCATGACCGTATCCGCGAGGCCTTCACCAAGGCCCGCACGATTGGCTGGCTGCAGCTGACTTTCCCGGCCGTCGCGCCGTCCAACCGCTGGGTCGAGATGCGCGGCAGCCTGTCGGACGATCCGGTCAGCGGCGAGCCGGTGTTCGGCGGCATCATGCTGGACGTGACCGACCGCAAGCAGGCCGAGGACCGGATCCGCGCGGCCGAGCGGCGCCTGCGCGCCGCCATCGAAGGCTTTGCCGGGCCGTTCGCCCTGTGGGACGCACGCAAGCGTCTGCTCTACTGGAACCGCGCCTTCGCCAATGATTTCGGCCTGCAGGACACGCTGCGCGCCGGCATGAGCTACGAGACGATGCAGATCGCCCGCGCGGGCGCGGTGCTGGTGGAACGTCAGTCGTCGGAAGACAGCCGCACCACACTGATCGCCCTGCGCTCCGGGCGCTGGCTCAAGATGGTCGAGCGTCCGACGCCCGATGGCGGGCTGCTGACCGTCGGCGTCGATGTGTCCGAGAACATCCGCAATGAGGAAGAGCTGAAGAAGCAGCAGGAGAAGATGAAGCGCGCCGCGCTCGATCTCCAGCGCTCGGAAGGCAAGGCCGAGGCCCTGTCACGAAAGTATTCCGAGGAGAAAGCCAAGGCCGAGCATGCGGCCTTCACCAAGTCGGCCTTCCTCGCCAACATGAGCCACGAGCTGCGCACGCCGCTGAACGCCATCATCGGTTTCTCCGAGATCATGATGAACGAACTGGCCGGCCCGCTCGGCCATGCTTCATACAAGGACTATTCCCGCGACATCCTCACGTCCGGCCAGCACCTGCTCGACATGATCAACGACATCCTCGACATGGCGAAGATCGAAGCCGGCAAGATGACGATCACGACGCAGCACATCGATCCGGTCGATCCGGTGGACGCTGCCATGCGGATGATCAGGCGCAAGGCCGAGGAGAAGGAGATCGAGCTGATCCTCGACGGCGCGCAGAACCTGCCGGACATAGACGCCGACCACCGCGCGATCCGCCAGATGGTGCTGAACCTGGTCTCCAACGCCATCAAGTTCACCGACCGGGGCGGCAAGATTACGGTCCGCGTGGAACAACGTGGGCCGGAAATGTATTTCGGCGTCACCGATACCGGTATCGGCATTCCGGCGGAGGACATCTCCCGCCTCGGCCAGCCCTTCGAGCAGGTCTCGAAAACCAAGGACCGCAATACCGACGGCACCGGCCTCGGCCTCGCGCTGACCAAGTCCTTCGCCGAAATGCATGGCGGCCGGCTGACGCTCTCCTCGATCTACGGCGAAGGCACCACGGTCGCCTTCTACCTGCCCATTGGCGGCCCCGGCTCGCTCGGCGAGCAGGTCATTGCACGGGACGTGGCCTAGCTCACAGCCTGATCATGGGCGCTGGTTCCACGCCTTGATCTCGGCGCGAGCGGACGTGACATCGATCTCACCCCACGCGCCGGTCTTCAGCTTGCGGTCCAGCCCGTCCGGGGCCGCGTCCACCACATCCGGCAGGAAGCGCGCGGTACCGTTGCTGGTGACGACGAGAATGCTCGCCTCGTCCGCCAGCGTGCTGATTTCCTTCAGAAGTGCGGACCAGCCCGCGCGGATCGCTGCCGGATCTACGATCCAGCCTTCCGGCGGCGTGCCATCTTCGTCCCAGGCTTTGAGCGCGGCTTCGCCGAGGCGGGCGACAACGGCCGCCTCCGGCTGGTTTTCGTCCGGGCCATAGTCGATCTCGCGCAGGAAGCTGCGGATCAGCAGGGCCGGTGCATCCGTCCGTGTGCCGAGGATCGCGCGCGCTGTGGCCCGCGTGCGCTCCAGCGGCGAGGCGAGCGCAGCGGTGAAGCAGGTTTCTGCGAAATGCGCGGCCAGCGCGCCTGCCTGCTTGCGTCCGGACGAGGACAAGGGCAGGTCGGTGCGCCCGCCCACGCGGGTGGCTGCATCGCCCGTATCGAACGTGTTGCCGTGCCGCACGACGAACAGGCGCGCCATCGCTCAGTTCCCGTCCGGGTCGCCGTGCGCGGCGACGAGGCGTTCGGCGAGGGCAATGTCCTCGGCCGTGTCGATGCCCGGAATTGCAATCCGCCCCGGCTGAACTTCCACCGCCTGCACGCTCATGCCGTTCTCGATCAGCCTTAGCTGTTCAAGGCCCTCCAGCCGCTCATAGCGGCTCTCCGGCAGCGCGCAGTAGCGGCGCAGCGCTTCAAGCCGGTAGGCGTAGAGGCCGACATGCTGGCACACCGGCGAGAGCGGACCCATGCCGCGCAGGTCTTTCTCCTTGCGCATGGCCGGCAGGATGATCTTCGAGAACCAGATCGCGCGGCCCGACGGATCGGTGACCAGTGTCGTGCCGGAGAACGGCGTCTCCAGCTTGTGCGCGCGCAGCCGGTCGAGCGCTTCCCAGCTGAGACGGATATAGGGCGTCGAGGCGTCCGTCCCGGAGGTCGCGAGGGCGTCGACGATTGCCACCACATGCGCGGTCGGCGTGAACGGCGCGTCGCCCTGCAGGTTGACGACGAACTCGGGCGCGGCGCCGAGCCCATCGACCGCTGCAAGTGCGCGGTCCGAACCTGTGGGCAGGTCAGGATCTGTCATGACAACGGGAATCCCCGCGTCGCGACAATGTTCGAGGATGCGCATGTCGTCGGTGGCGACGACATGTTCCGCCTGCTCCAGCTGCGCCGCGGCGCGCCGCGCGAGACCGGCCACGCGGTCCACCATGGCGCGCCCGGCGATCTTCGCGAGCGGCTTGCCCGGCAGGCGCGTCGAGGCATAGCGGGCCGGAACGACAATCAGGGTTTTCATTGCAGCAGGTTCGTTTCAGCGCGTTACGGATAGGACCGGGCGACCTGGGACAGGGCCATGATCGGCCCGACCCATTCGAGCGCTTCTTCCGAAACGCCTTCCTTGCGCAGGAACTCGGTGAAGGCGGGAATGAACTCGGGCTTGCTGCCGCACTGGCCGACCGCCGATTCCAGTTCCGGGATGATGATCCGCTCGAAGCTGGTGGCGAAGTCGCGCAGGTCCTCGGCCTTCGCCGCCAGCAGGATCGCCTGCACCGGATCAACCTCGCCGTCCGCGCGCAACAGGTTGCGCAGGTCGGACACGAGGCCGCGGTTCTCGTAAGCGAAGCGTTTCAGCACCTTGTCCGTCCGGTAGTCGATCCACTCGGTGGTGCACGGCTCAGGCGCGGTCGCGCAGGCGCCGAGCGAGGTGGCCACGAGCAGCGCAGCGCAAAGGGCACGAAGTTTCATGGCGTCCATCTCCCGGGTCTTGTCTTAGGCGCGCACCCTAACGGGTCCGGCGCGGCGCGCAAAGCGCGGCTGGCAGGCAAAAAAAGACCCCGGTCCTTTCGGGCCGGGGCTGAGGGGTTCGAGTCTGGCGCGGTATTATTCGCCTGCGAGCGGCGGTTCCGGGGCGGCGGGCGGCTCTGGCGGCTCGGGCGCTTCCGAGACATCGGTGCGCATGACCATCACCTGCTTGCGGCGCTCACCGGCGGCCGCCGCGTTGAAGGCGGCCTTCTCGGCGGCAGTGATGCCGGGATGGGAGTCGATGGCGGCCAGGGTTTCGGTGGCTTTGAGCCGGTCGCGGTTGCCTTCGACGCAGGCGAGGCGGAATACTTCGCCTTCCGCGTCGGCTTGCTCAAGGATGCGGGTCTCGCCGGGTGTCAGCGTTGCGCTTTCACAGTCCTCGACCAGACCCTCGATGAGTTCGGCTTGCGCTTCGATCCGGGCTTCGAATTCCGGTCCGAAGCGTTGCTCCATGATCCGTTCGATCTCTGCGCCGTGCCGTTCCATGCGCTTCTCGATAACGGAGGCCTTGCGCTCGACCTCTGCGTCCATGCGCGACTGATCATCGTAGCGGGCTTCGAGCCGGGCGCCGTGTTCCTCCATCCGTGCCTCTATCTCGGCGGCGCGAGTTTCCAGGATTGCGGCCTTGGCTTCCATCTCGGACTCGAACGCATCCGCCCAGGCTTCGATTTCCCCTTCGGACATTCCGGAGAAGCTCATCTTGAGGCTTTCGGATGCGGCCTCGGCGCCAATTTCAGCTCCAAGTCCGGACAATTCGACCGAGAGGCGCGTGATCTCCTGGAAGTCCGGGTCAGACGTCATGTCCAGCACCACGTCCACTGTGTAGATCTGCGCCAGCTCCGCCGAGTCTGCAGCAATCTTCGCTTCCAGGTCAGCAAGTTCGGGCGGATGCGGATCGACGGGAAGAACTTTCGCCATCGGATCGCCGAGCAGGACGATCTGGCGGTCGGTGTCTTCGCCGCTGATCCAGAGACCATCGGTCTCGATGCGGAATTCATGCGATTCGGTGTTTTCCGGTTCGGCGGCGGCGGCCACCGAGGCGGTGATGGCCAGCGTCGAGGCGCCGAACAGGAGGGCCGCGCCGAAGCCGATCATGCGGCGGCGGGACGAGGGGGCGGGGTAGGTCATGCGGGTCAGTCTTTCCTTGAGGGCGTGGGTCAGGGGCAGACGGCCAGTCGCAAGCGCCGGTTCGGGCAGGTGGAGGCGGGCCGCCTTGATCAGGGTGGACCCGTAGGCATGCGGACTGGTCTGGCAGCGGGCCAGGACATCAGCGTCGCAGGCGGCTTCCTGATCGGTCCGGAATGCATTCCGGGCAATGTAAGCCAGCGGGTTGAACCACATCGCCGCCACGAAGAGTTCAGAGACCTGCAAGGCCCAGAGATCGCCGCGCCGCACATGCATCAGTTCATGGGCGAGCGCAGCACGCGCCTCGATTGGCGTGTAGTCGTCCTCGAACCAGGCCGGCATCACGACAACGGGGCGGAATAGTCCGGTCACGAACGGACCGCGGGAGATCAGGCTCGCCACCAGGCGCGGCGGACGGCGCAGGCCAGTCTCCTTGGCGACGCGGGTGACAAGGTCAGCCATGGGCGCCGACACCGGCATGGCCTCACGGTCGACCGTCTGCATGAATTGGTAATGTGCAAAGAGGCTGCGCGCAGCGAGGAGCACAGCGCCCGCGACCCAGGCTGCCACGCCGGCGATCAGCAAGGCCGGCATCAGCTGAGCCGCCAAGGACAGTGTGCTGGGCTCCGCTACCATATCGATGACCGGTTCCGGCGTCCAGGCGGCCACGACCGGGGGCGCGCCCATGAACATCATGTCGGCCTCGACGGGAGCGAGCATTTCGGCGGCGGCCTCTCCGGCGGGCGCAAAGTCGAGGTTCAGCGTAGAGACAGGCGTCTGCAGCGGCGGCAGGAAGAAGCGCGCCACCGGAATCGCCCAGAGCAGGTAGACCACCCCCGCCCCGAACTGGCGCGCCACCGGACGGCGCAGCATCAGCACGATCAGGAGCAATACCGATACCGCCAGCAGCGTCTCGAGCGCTCGGGAAAAATCTCCGGTGAGAATGGCGTGGATCATTTCTTCAGCTCCCCCAGGAGTTTCTCGAGTTCGGCAATGTCTTCGCGCGTCAGGCCGCGGGCATCGGCGAGGTGGGCGACCAGCGGCGCGGCGCGCCCGGAGAAGACGCGGTCAATGAACTGCGTGGCAGCCTCGGCCTTGTATTCGTCTTCCTTGATCGCCGGAAAATAGAGGTAGCGCCGGCCATCCTCGACGGTCGTCAGCGCGCCTTTTTCGACAAGGCGGGCGAGGAAGGTTTTCACCGTGCGGATATTCCAGTCGCGCCCGTCGCCGAGGGCTTCATGCACGTCACTCGCGGCCAGGCCGGGGCGTGCCCAGAGGACATCCATGACCTCAAGTTCGGAAGCGGAAATCTGTGTCATTTGCCACCTGTGTATGACTACGAGTGTGGTCATATTATCGACTACACTCGTGGTCAATAGGGTGGTGATGAAATCCCGGTAACCCGAACATACGCAGCAGAGGGGCGTGAGCGCCCTTCATTTCCCGGAATCCCTCCTGTAGGGTCGGCGCGTGTTGCGTAAACCGTTTCCGGACGGACTTGGGAGTTTGAAGCATGAAACCTGGAATCCTTGCGGCTCTGGTTCTTGCCTTCCTTCCGGCTGGGTGCGAATCGGCCGGCGCCTACGGGCCCATCCTCGGCGAAATCCTGACCCAGCCGGGCGGCGCGCTAACCACCGCCGAAATCGACGCCGGCCTGCGCGAAGCGCTGGTGGTCGGCACCACCAATGTCGCCGGCCAGCTCGGCCGCGAGAACGGCTATTTCGGCGACCCGCGCATCCGCATCCCGCTGCCGAAAACCTACCGCGAGGTTCAGCGAAATCTTGCCGTCATCGGCGCCAGCGGCCCGCTGGATGATGTCGAGCTGCGCCTCAACCGCGCTGCCGAAGCGGCGGTGCCGGAAGCCCGGGCGCTGATCCTCGGCGCCGTGCGCAACATGACGATCGAGGACGCGCTCGGCATCCTGCGCGGCGGGGATACGGCGGCCACCGATTTCCTCCGTACCCGGACCGAAACGCAGCTCGAAGCCGCCTTCGCCCCGCACGTGCGCACCGCGCTCTCCCAGTCTGGGGCCTTCAGGTCGATGGAAAACTATCTGTCCGGAATCGGTCTCGGCGGCACAACGTCCAGCGTGCAGGCGGACCTGACGTCGCATGCCGTGTCGCTCGGGCTTGACGGCATCTTCCTCTATGTGGCCGAAGAGGAAAAGAAGATCCGGGAGAATCCAGTGGCGCGCACGACCGACCTTCTCCGCAAGGTGTTTGGAGCCGCTGCCTGATGCGCCGTTTCCGCGAAGACATGAAATCCGGCGGGCAGATGGCCGGAATCGAGTTCGGCGATCCGATCAAGCCCTATGCCGCCGTCTGGCTGCACGCGACCGGCTTCAACGCGATGACCTACCAGTCGATGCTGGCGCCGCTCGGCCTGCGCGCCCGCGTCGCCGCGCTTGACCTGCGCGGGCATGGCCGCTCCTCGATGCCGGCCAAGGGCGGGCTCGCCTCCTGGAACCGGTACCGCGACGACGTGATCGAGTTCCTCGAGAACGAAGCGCCGCAGGGCGTCGTGCTCGGCGGCCATTCGATGGGCGGCTGCGTCGCGCTGCTGGTTGCCGGCAAGCGCCCGGACCTCGTGAAAGGCCTCGTGCTCGCCGACCCCGTGATCATGTCGCGCAAGACCTATTTCTGGAACCATGTCTTCCCGCCGGTGAACTGGCTGATCCGGCGCAACCACATGGCCACGCGCGCCCGCAAGCGGCGCGGCGAGTTCAATTCGTTCCGCGAGGCGCTGGACGGTTATTCCGGCAAGGCCACCTTCAAATCCTGGCGCGAGCCCTTCCTCGCGGACTATCTGCTCGATGGTCTCGACCGCACGGACACCGGGCCCGCCGACGCGGAGAAGCAGAGCTGGAAACTGCTCTGCACCCCGAAATGGGAAGCCACCACCTTCGGCGCCCAGCGCAACGCCCCGTGGAGCGCGCTCGGCAAGGTGCGCAAGAAGAACATTCCGATCGTCATCCTGCGCCCCAGCCGCGACTCGGTGATCTCCGACAAGGTCCGTGCCGAGATCATCCAGAAGAATCCCTCGCTGATGATGCGCGGCATCCGGGGCACCTCGCACTTCCTGCCGATGGAAGCGCCCTACGAAATCCGCGACCAGCTCTCCGCCTTCATCGCCCGCCTCGTTGAGCGCCTGACGCTCGAAGAAGACGGCCCGGTCTCGCGGAACTTGCGCCAGCGGAGAAGGCGGGCGGGGTAGGCCTCACCACAAATCCCGCTCCGGCGAAGCCGCCTTTGCGAGCTTGCCCATCAGCCGCGCCAGCTCTGCCTGTTCCTTCTCGGACAGCGCGCTGACCAGCTGCGCTTCCTCCGCCAGCGCCAGCGGCACGATCAGTTCGTAGATGCCAATCCCGGCCGGCGTCAGCACGAGGTTTGACCGCCGTGCATCGTCCGTGGACGGACGCCGCTCCAGGTAGCCCACCTCAATCAGGCCTGCGACCGCGCGGCTCACCGCCACCTTGTCCATTTGCGTGCGCTGGCCGATCTCGGTCGCGCTGATGCCGGGCGTATCGGCCGTCACCGCCATCACCCGCCATTGCCAGATCGATAGCCCGAACTCCCGGTCATACAGCTCGGCAATCCGCTGCGAGACGGCGTTCGAGAGCACCGACAGCCGGAATGGCAGGAAGGTCGCAAGGCGCAGCGGCGCCGGGTGGGTCTTTTCGGGCATCGGATCCTCTGGACTCGCTTGCAGGGCGAGGCAATATTAGTTACATATGAAACTATCTTATCCCGCCTTGCAAGACAGGACCCCGTCCCATGGCCGATCTTTTCGACAATCCCGCCGGTCTCGACGGTTTCGAGTTCATCGAATTCTCCGCGCCTGAAAAGGGTGTGCTGGAACCGGTGTTCGAAACCATGGGCTTCACGAAGGTCGCCCGCCACCGCTCCAAGGATGTCGAGCTGTGGCGCCAGGGCGGCATCAACCTGATCACGAACTATGAACCGAACTCCGCCGCCTGGTATTTCTCGCGCGAGCATGGTCCCTCGGCCTGCGGCATGGGTTTCCGCGTGAAGAACGCCCGCAAGGCCTATGACCATCTCCTGAAGCAGGGCGGCGAGCCCGTTGAGGCCAAGACCGGCCCGATGGAACTCCACATCCCCGGCATCCGCGGCATCGGCAATTCGATCATCTACCTGATCGACCGGTATGACAGCGGCGCGGGTGAGCTTTCCATCTACGACATCGACTTCGAATACCTGCCCGGCGTGGACCGCCATCCGAAAGGCGCGGGCTTCAAGGTCATCGATCACCTGACCCACAACGTCTATGGCGGCCGCATGAAATACTGGGCGGACTTCTACGAGACGCTCTTCAATTTCCGCGAGATCCGCTATTTCGACATCAAGGGCGAATATACCGGCCTGACCTCCAAGGCGCTGACCGCGCCGGACGGGAAGATCCGCATACCCCTCAACGAGGAAGGCAAGGGCGGCGGCGGCCAGATCGAGGAATTCCTGCGCGAGTTCAACGGCGAGGGCATCCAGCACATCGCGCTGATCTGCGACGACCTCTATGCCTGCTGGGACGACCTGAAGAAGCGCGGCGTGCCCTTCATGACCGCGCCGCCGGAAACCTATTACAAGATGCTGTCGGGCCGCCTGCCGGGCCACGGCGAAGACGAAGCCGGCCTCAAGGCGCGCGGCCTGCTGCTCGACGGCACGACCGAGGGCGGCGAGCCGCGCCTGCTGTTGCAGATCTTCGCCCAGCCGCAGATCGGCCCGGTCTTCTTCGAGTTCATCCAGCGCAAGGGCGACTACAAGGAAGGCTTCGGCGAAGGCAACTTCAAGGCCCTGTTCGAAAGCATCGAGCGCGACCAGGTCGAACGCGGCGTACTCAGCGTGAAGGAGAAAGTGTGATGCCAACCCCCAAACTCAAAGGCGTCCACCACGTCGCCTATCGCTGCAAGGACGCGAAGGAGACGGTGGAGTTTTACCAGAAGACGCTCGGCATGGACTTCCAGCTGGCGATTGCCGAGGATCACGTGCCTTCGACCGGCGCCTATGATCCGTACATGCACATCTTCCTCGATGCCGGGAACGGGAACGTGCTCGCCTTCTTCGAGCTGCCCGAGCAGCCCGAAATGGGCCGCGACCCCAACACGCCCATCTGGGTACAGCACATCGCCCTGCGCCTCGGCTCGCTCGACGAACTTCACGCCGCCAAGGCGCATCTTGAGTCGCTCGGCCTCGACGTCCTCGGCCCGACGCATCACGGCATCTTCAAGTCGATCTACTTCTTCGATCCCAACGGCCACCGCCTCGAACTCACGGCCGACATCTCGACACCGGAACAGCTCGCCCAGCTGAAATCCGTCGCCCAGCCGATGATCGACGAATGGACCGCGACGAAGAAGGCGCCGAGGCATGCCGCCTGGCTGCACGAGAAGATAAAAGAAGAAAGTTGAACCCTTGGCTCCCAGACGCTTGGATAGAAACTGTCCGTGAGTGGGCGGCCAATCAGCCTGATATTTGCGAAGTCTATTTGTTTGGAAGCAGGGCAAAGGGGTCTGCTAGCTCGGCGAGCGACTTAGATGTCGCGGTGATAGTGAATTCTAGGTCACAAGCGGAAGATGCCTTTTCGGTTTGGTTCTTCAACGCGGATCGATGGTCCGATGAGTTGCAATCGCTCCTGCCAGTCCAAATCGATCTCGATATTGGCAATCCGGATATTTCCGACGTTGTAGTTGGTCCCGCGATCGCTGATCATGGTATTCAAATATACAAAAGGGACGAAACACCATGAAACTCGCTACCCTCCGCAACGGCACGCGCGATGGCCGCCTCGTCGTCGTCAGCCGCGACCTCACCCGCGCCACCGATGCCGCCCGTATCGCGCCGACGCTGCAGGCCGCGCTCGACAAGTGGAACATCTACGGGCCGGAGCTGGAAACGCTGGCGGGGCAGGTGGAGCTGGGCTCCGTGCCAACCTTCCGCTTCCATGAGCATGACTGCGAAAGCCCGCTGCCGCGCGCCTATCAGTGGGCGGACGGTTCGGCCTATATCAACCATGTCGAACTCGTCCGCGCCGCGCGCGGCGACAAGGTGCCCGAGAGTTTCTACTATGATCCGCTGATGTATCAGGGCGGCAGTGACGGCTTCCTCGGCCCCCGCGACGCGATCCCCCTCGGCGACGCCGCCTGGGGCCTCGACATGGAAGGCGAGATCGCCGTCATCACCGATGACGTGCCGATGGGCGTCAGCGAGGAAGAGGCCGCCCTCCACATCCAGCTGATCCTGCTCTGCAACGATGTGTCGCTCCGCGGCCTGATCCCCGGCGAGCTCGCCAAGGGCTTTGGCTTCTTCCAGTCCAAACCCGCCAGCGCCTTCTCCCCGGTCGCCGTCACGCCCGACGAGCTTGGCCCCAACTGGCAGGACGGCCTCGTCCACCTGCCACTCCGCGTCGATCTCAACGGCGCCCCCTTCGGCCGCGCCAACGCCGCCGTGGACGCCACCTTCAATCTCCCCCGCCTCGTCGCCCACGCCGCCAGGACGCGCAAACTCTCCGCCGGCACGATCATCGGGTCAGGCACCGTCTCCAACAAGGGCAAGGATGGCGGCCCCGGCAAACCCGTCGCCGACGGGGGCCTTGGCTACTCCTGCATCGCCGAAATCCGGATGATCGAAACCGTCCGCGACGGCGCCCCGAAAACGCCCTTCATGAAAGCCGGCGACACGGTGCGCATCGAGATGAACGACGCCTCCGGCCATTCCATCTTCGGCGCCATCGAACAGACCGTCGCGGCAGTCTGAACGTCTTCAACACTTGTTGAAACTTTCGCCGCACTAGGGCATTCAGGCGCCGCAGTTTATGCTAGTGGCAAGGCAGCAGCGGCAACGCGACCAGGGAGTTACAGGCCGGATGGCAAGCAAGGTCTACAAATCGGCGAAGGAGGCCCTCGACGGGCTCACCTTCGATGGCATGACGGTGATGGCCGGCGGCTTCGGCCTCTGCGGCATCCCGGAAAACCTGATCCTCGCGCTGCGCGACAGCGGCGCGAAGGACATCACCGCCATCTCGAACAATGCCGGCGTCGATGATTTCGGCCTCGGCCTCCTGCTGAAAACGCGCCAGATCAAGAAGATGATCTCGTCCTATGTCGGCGAGAACAAGGAATTCGAGCGCCAGTATCTCTCCGGCGAGCTCGAGCTCGAATTCAACCCGCAAGGCACGCTGGCCGAACGTTGCCGGGCAGGCGGGGCAGGCATCCCCGGCTTCTACACCAAGACCGGCGTCGGCACGATCATCGCCGACGGCAAGGAGCACCGCGAGTTCAACGGCGAAACCTACATCCTCGAAACCGGCCTCGTCGCGGACCTCTCGATCGTCAAAGCCGAGAAGGCCGACACGCAAGGCAACCTGATCTTCAACAAGACCGCTCGCAACTTCAATCCGCCGATGGCGATGGCCGGCAAGGTTACCGTCGCCGAGGTCGAGGAAATCGTCCCCGCCGGTGATCTGGACCCGGACCATATCCACCTGCCGGGCGTCTTCGTCCAACGCATCATCAAGGGCACATTCGAGAAACGCATTGAGCAGCGCACCGTGCGCAAGCGGGAGGCAAGATAATGCCCTGGACACGCGACGACATGGCGGCCCGCGCCGCGAAAGAGCTTCACGACGGTTACTACGTCAACCTCGGCATCGGCATCCCGACGATGGTGGCCAACCACATTCCCGAAGGGATGGACGTGACGCTGCAGAGCGAGAACGGCATGCTCGGCATGGGCCCGTTCCCCTATGAGGGCGAGGAAGACGCCGACCTCATCAACGCCGGCAAGCAGACGATCACCACGCTGCCGCGCACCAGCTTCTTCGACAGCGCCACGAGCTTCGCCATGATCCGCGGCGGCCATATCAACATCGCCATCCTCGGCGCCATGGAAGTCGCCGAGAACGGCGACCTCGCCAACTGGATGATCCCCGGCAAGCTCGTCAAAGGCATGGGCGGCGCGATGGACCTCGTCGCCGGCGTCAAGCGCATCGTTGTCGTGATGGACCACGCCAACAAGGCCGGCGAATCCAAGGTGCTGAAAGCCTGCACCCTGCCGCTTACCGGTAAGGGCGTCGTCAACCGCATCATCACCGACCTCTGCGTCCTCGACGTCGTCCCCGGCGGCCTCAAACTCCTCGAACTCGTCCCCGGCGTGACGCTGGACGAAGTGAAAGCGAAGACCGAAGCGACGCTGGTCAGTTAGCGCTCTTGACGCCTTCTCCCGAGCGAGAAGGCGTCAAGAGCTACACGCCTTCCACAAACAAAACCCGGTAATCCGCCGCCTGGAACCGGTGCACCTTGGCCGCCGTGTACTCCGGGCTCTCATACCAGGCCTTCGCCTCGGCCATTGTCGGGAAAGCGAGAATGACCACGCCGTCGGCCGCTGCGCCTTCGGTCACCTCATGCTTGCCGTAGAAGGCCAGCGGCGTGATCTTGTGGTCGCCCCGCGCGGCGCCGGCCGCCGCGCCATATTTCGCCATCGCGTCGGCGTTGCGCAGCTTCTCGCGGATCAGGATTACATAGGCGGTCATCGGTGGCTCCTCCGGTTTCGGTGCCGCCCACTTTCGCGTCTCCGCACGGCGCGCGCAATTCCTTCCCCCGCGTCGCGGGGTTTCACGCGCGGGCAAAAGCCGCTAGGGCTGCGCCAGCTTTTCCGGATGTTTCCCATGTCGCATTTTTCTGCCCTGTCCACGCTCCCGCCCGACGCGCTGCTCGGCCTGATGATGGCCTTCCGCGCCGATCCGCGCGCCGACAAGTACGACCTCGGCGTTGGCGTCTACAAGGACCTCGCGGGCCAGACGCCGATCCTCTCGGCGGTCAAGAAAGCTGAAGCCCGCCTCCTCGCAGCGCAGACGACAAAGGTCTACGAAGGCCAGCGCGGCAACACCGACTTCTGCGGCCATATCGAGGACTTCGTCTTCGGCAAGGACCATCCCGCCCGCAAGGAAGGCCGCACGATTTCCTTCACCGCGCCCGGCGGCTGTGGCGCGCTGTTCCAGGGCGTCAGCCTGATGCGCAAGACCGGCGCCAAGCGCGTCTGGGTTTCGAAGCCGACCTGGCCGAACCATCCGAACGTCGTCAAATCCCTAGGCCTCGAAGTGAAGGAATATGCCTACGCGCGGGACGGCGAGTTCTACCAGCTCGGCATGCTGGCGGACCTGTCGGCCGCCGAAGCCGGCGACGGCGTGATCATCCAGGGGCCGTGCCACAACCCGACCGGGATTGATCCGCATATTGACGACTGGAAAGCCCTCGGCGCGCTGGCGAAAGAGAAGGGCCTCTTGGTCATGCTGGATGTCGCCTATCACGGCTTCGCCCAGAGCCTCGACCGCGACATGGACGGCGTGCGCGCCTTCATGGCCGAAGCCGGCGAGGCGATGGTTGCCTATTCCTGTTCCAAGAATTTCGGCCTCTACCGTGAACGCACCGGCTGCTTCCTCGTGCTCGGCGAAACCGAAGCCGGCATCGCGGCGGCCACAACACACGTCGCCGACAATGGCCGCGCCACCTGGTCCATGCCGCCCGCGCACGGGGCTGGGATCGTCGCCACCATCCTCGGCGACGCGCAGCTGCGTATCGAATGGGAAAACGAACTCAATGCCATGCGTGCACGGATGAAAGGCCTGCGGGGGTCGCTGTCGGACGCCCTCGTCTCCGCCACCGGCTCGAACGCCCTCGCCGCCCTGAAAACCCAGAACGGCATGTTCTCGCAGCTGCCCGTCACCGCCGCGCAGACGATCGAGCTGCGCGACAAGCACGGCGTCTACATGCCCGCCTCCGGCCGCATCAACATCGCCGGCCTCAACCCGAAAGACATTCCGGCCCTGTCGGAAATCCTCGGAGGATATCTCTAGATCGACAACCCGCGCGGCGCGATCTTCTCCAGCTCCGCGATCATCTCCGCCGGCGCTTCGACCGCCTTGCGCGCATCAAGGTCCAGCGAGATCGCGATCACTTCGCAGGTCGCCCAGGCGCCGCCCGTCTGCGGATCCATGATCCAGTGGATCAGGTTGTGCGTCTTGCCCGCCACCTTGCCGAGCGAGGTGTGCACCACGAACTGGTCGCCCTCACGCGGCATTCGGTGATAGCGGATGCGATACTCGAGAACCGCCGCGCCCATCCGCCGGCCGCCGGCATTCTGGCCAACGCGGTTGCGCCAGTCGAAAAGGAGGTTAGGCACCGAATCCGAAACACGCCCGATGATCCACGAAGGCGACATCCATCCATGCGCCCCGCAATGCGCAGCGGGAACAGCGCCCATCCCGATGCGCGGCGCGCCGACGGTCTCGACCTTGGCAAGCGTGATGTCCTCGGCAGGCAAGCCCGGCCCATCCGGATCAAACGAGCGCGGCTTCGCCTCGTCCGGCGTCTCGCCCTTCAGGGCGTCCAGCTTGGCGAGGACGCGTTTCGTCCAGGGGAAGGCCTTGCCTTCGGCGGTATCAAGATGCGCAATCCGTGTACGGAAGGCCGCTGACAGCGTGCCGTCGGTATGGCGAAGCTCCTGGTAGATCACGGCGTCGCTTTCCCCGATGTCGAGGACGCAGCCGGTCATCTTCAGCGGCCGGCCGGGCAGCACTTCGCGCACGAAGCGGATATGCTGGTCGACCGGGGCGACGGTGGAGGGCGAACTGGGCCGGAACGCATTCGGCATGCCCGCCGCATGGCAAAGCGCGACGAGGCCTTCCAGTTGTTTCTCGACATAGACGCGCACATTCATGTGCCCCATCTCGTCGCAGTCCCACTGGTTGCAGCTGCCTTGCCAGAGGGGGATCACGGCGCGCAGTTCCGGCACGTGCCGCGCACTTCGACCACCGCGCGCGCCATGCGGAATCCGGCGCCCTTTGTTTCGTCCTTCAGCGCCTCGCTGGTGGCTGTGGCGTGCAGTTCCTCAGCGCCCTTGCAGCTGTCGCAGATCAGGAACACGGCAGAATGGCTGTGACTCGTATGGCCGCAGGCGACATAGGCGTTGAGGCTCTCGATCTTGTGCACGAGGCCCGCATCCTGGAGGAAATCCAGCGCGCGGTAGATTGTCGGCGGCTTGGCCGCGCCTTCGCCGTCGAGGTTGGCCAGCAGGTCGTACGCCTTCGCGGGACCCTGGTTGTCCAGCAAGAGGCGCAGCACCTTGCGCCGGATCCGCGTCATCCGCTGGCCCTGGCGAACAACGAGGGCTTCGGCCTCATGCAGAAAGGCTTCGGTATCAGCCGGGCTGCAGGGCGTATTCGCGTGCCCGTGGGCATGGGTATGGGGTTTGGAACTGGCCATGCCCCTATTTCGGGTGTTTCGCATGCAATGTGAAGGGGAGAGCCGCTTTCGAGGTCTGGACGGGCCCCGCAAATCACACGAGATTCTTCTTTTACGCGACTCGGGCCACAAGGTCCGGCGCGGTGTGGAGGCCTCAGGCAATGCAGTTATCCGAACGGGACGGGCTCGAACTCTGGCGCAAGGCGGTTACCGCCTCGGTGCGCTCGGACGCGCCGGACCTGACGGCGCGCCAGCAGGCCGTGCTGATGTCGGTGGCGCTGATGCCCGGCCCGCACACGGTGCGCGGCCTTGCGGAGCATCTGGGCGTCGCCAAACCGGCCATCACCCGGGCCCTGGACGCGCTGGAGCGGCTGAACTTCATCCGCCGCCTGCCGGACGATTCGGACCTGCGCTCGATCTTCATCGAACGCACGCCGGACGGCATGACGTACCTGCGCGCCTTCGCCCGCCTTGTTCTCGCCGCGGCTTCCGGCGAAGAGGCTGGCGGAAAGCCTGCGGCCAAGCGTTCCAACGCGGCCTGAGGCGTCTGCCTCGGAGCCTTTGGACCATGCCGGACTTCAATGACGCGCGCCTGAAACGCCCCGAAGGCGTCGGCATCGGCTTTCAGGTCACTGCCGGGGTCGCTGCGATCCGGGAGACGCCGGCGCCCGATGGCCGGCTCGGCACGCAGGCGCTGCACGGCGAACTGCTCGACGTGTTCCGCGAAGACGGAGAGTTCGGCCTCTGCCAGCTGCGCCGCGACCGGTATGTCGGCTGGGTCAACATGGACGCGCTGTCGGCGCCCGCCTTGCCGGTCACCCACAAGATCAGCGCGCTGCGCACCTATTGTTTCTCGGAGCCGGACCTCAAATCCGCGCCGCGCTTCATGCTCTGCCTCGGCGCGCGCGTGGCGGCGACGGGACGCACCGGCGGGCCGTGGGTAGAGTGTGCGCGGGCAGGCTGGGTCCACACGCGCCACCTCGCCGCCCTGACGGCGTTCGAGACCGATCCCGGTGGCGTCGCCGAGCGCTATATCGAGACGCCTTATCTCTGGGGCGGGCGCGAGAGCCTCGGGCTCGACTGTTCGGGACTGGTCCAGCAAGCCTTCGAGTCCTGCGGCGTGATGCTGCCGCGCGATTCCGACATGCAGGCGGCCTGGGCCGGTGAACCGGTGGTGGACTGGCAGGCGCCGGGCGCCTTGCGGCGCGGCGACCTCGTATTCTGGGAAGGCCATGCTGGCATCCTCACGGCGCCGGACACGCTGCTGCATGCCAACGCCTTCCATCTCGGCGTCGCGCGCGAGCCCCTTGTGGTGGCAATTGACCGTCTACGGAGCGTCGTCGGCGAGGTGACAGGCGTGCGGCGGGTAGCTCTGCAACCCGGTGGGACGCCGGACTGGCTGAAAGCGGTCTGATGCCGGTGGATGACCCCGGCACGCCGAAGCTGATCGAGGTGACGGACGCGCGCAGCGGCCTGTTTGAGGCTGCGATGGCGATCTACGAAGCCGAGATCCCGAAGGCGGAGCAGAAGACGCGCGCGCAGGTTCTGGCGAGCCTCGCGCATCCGGATGTGCGCTTCTGGGCGTACGTGCGTGGCGGCGATGTCATCGGCGTGTCGATTGTGTATGCGCCGCGCGCCGAAGGCGTGATGCTGCTCGAATATCTGGCCATTGCCGCGAGGGCGCAAGGCGGCGGGATCGGATCACTCCTGTTCACCGCGTCCTTCGAAGCCAGCCGGATCGATCCGGGGACGATGCTGCTGATCGAAGTGGATTCAGAAGAGGGCGAACCGGACGCAGCGGAGCGCGCCGTGCGGCTGAAGCGCAAGCAGTTCTACCGCCGCCTCGGCTGCCGCGAAATGGCAGGCTTCGACTATAGCCTTCCGCTGGAGAACTACGGCCCAGCGCCGAAGATGAACCTGCTGGTCCTGGGCATGGAGGAAGACCGTCTAGAGACCGCGCGCCTGAAACAGGCGGTCAGCGCCATCTACCAGAACGTCTATGCCTGCGCGCCCGACGATCAGCGCCTCGCGGCGATGTTTGCAGGGCTGGGCGAGGCGTTGCAGCTGGTGTGACGTTCAAAAAAAACCCCCGGCGCGAGCCGGGGGTTGTCTGTGTGCGGATCAAAACCCGGATCAAGTCGGCACAACTTCCTCGGCGGGAACTTCTGCCGGAGGGGTTTCACCGGTGGCAGGGGCGGCGCCTTCGGCGGGTGCGGCCTCGCCTTCTGCCGGCGGGGCGGCTGCATCGGCGGGAACGGCTTCGCCTTCAACCGGAACCGCTTCGCCTTCAGCCGGAGCGGCTGCGGCCATCGGGGCCGGGAAGGGCGGGGCGCCTTCGGTGTTGGCGGCGAGGTAAGCGATCACGTTGGCGCGGTCAGCGTCTTTCTTGATGCCGGCGAAGGACATCGAGGTGCCCTTGACGTAGCCCGCCGGGCTCTTCAGCCATTCGTCGAGGTTCTCATAGGTCCAGCTGCCTTCAGCGTTCGAAAGGGCGCCGGAATAGTTGAACCCGGCAATGTGGGCCTTTTCGGCGCCGACCGTGTTGTGGAGGTTCGGGCCGGTGCCGTTGGCGCCGCCGGGAGTAATGGTGTGGCAGGTCGAGCACTGGCCGGCGAAGGTGCGCTCGCCGCGGGCGACATCTGCGGTCAGCAGGGCGGCGCCGAGGTCAAACACGGCTTCGACCGCGCCGCCAGAGGAGGCGGCTTCAGCGATCTCGACGCAGTAATGGAACTGCGCACACATCTTTTCGCCGAGGCTGGCGGTCTCTTCCTTGTCGCCGTGATGGCCGCCGCCGCTTGCGAACACGAGGCTTGGCAGCGACGCCAGGCCCATCATCAACAGGGCGGTGGCGAGCAAGGCGCCCATGATCTTGTTGAGACCGAGTTCTCCCATGGGGGCAATCCTTCGAATCTATTCCGTTACTAGTGTCTTGGCGGGCGGGTTTTGGCACGCTAACCGGGTGCGCACAATATAACCGGTGCCTCGCAGAGGCGCTTCCCCCGGGCGTCGCGGCGATCAGACGCACGTCGAATCCGGGGGGCAGGGCAGGGATTTCCGCAATGAGCCAGAAAATTGCCTATCAGGGCGAACCGGGCGCGAACTCGCACATTGCCTGCAGCGAGGCCTTTCCGGCCCATGAGCCCATGGCCTGCCGCACCTTCGAGGACTGTTTCATCGCCGTCGAGAAGGGCGAAGCCGCCCTCGCCATGATCCCGGTCGAGAACACGATCGCGGGCCGGGTCGGCGACATTCACTATCTGCTGCCCTCCACCCAGCTTCACATCACCGGCGAGTATTACCTGCCGATCCGGTTCCAGCTGATGGCCCTGAAGGGCACGAAGCTGGCGAGTGTCCGGAAAGCGCGCTCGCACATCATGGGCCTCGGCCAGTGCCGCAACTTCCTGCGCAAGCATGGCATCGAGGCGGTCACCGCCGCCGACACGGCAGGCGCGGCCCGGGAAGTGGCGGAGCTTGGCGATCCCTCCGTTGCCGCGATCGCGCCGCGGCTTGCGGCAGAGGTATACGACCTCGAAATCCTCGCCGAAGACATAGAGGACGCTGCGCACAACACGACGCGCTTCGTGATCATGTCGCGGACTCCGGCCGACATAGACGCGGGCGACGGGCCGGCGAAGACGGCTTTCCTGTTCGAAGTGCGCAACATTCCGGCCGCACTTTACAAAGGCCTCGGCGGGTTCGCGACCAACGGCGTCAACATGACCAAGCTCGAGAGCTATCTTACTGGCGGCTCGTTCGAAGCCTCGCAATTCTATGCGGAGATCGAAGGGCATCCCGACGAACGGCCCGTGCAGCTGGCGCTGGAGGAGCTTGGCTTCTTCTCGCAGTCACTCAAGATCCTCGGCGTATTTCCGAAGACGGTGAACGCCCGGTTGTGAAGCAAGCGCCCCCTCCTATCCTTCCCGGCGCTGCGAGCGGGGAGGAGACGGCGTGGGGCACTTCGTAGTGTCAGCTTCGCATCGTCTCCAGCCGTGTCAGTCCGCAGGCGGCGGTGATCGCGGGCTCTGCGTGATCGACAAACAGCTTCGCCTTGCCGCGCAGCTTGCCGGAACTCCACACGGCATGGATCGGCAGGCTGGGTCCGTGCCAGTCCGGCAGCACACGGACAAGGCGGATCTCGCCGGTACATTCAGACGCAAGCCAGGCCGGCGCGAGGAAGAGGCCGAGGCCGCCAGCAGCGGCTTCGAGAAGCGTTTCGCCGGAGGAGGCGCGGAAAGGCCCGTCGACACGCGCCTCTACCCTCTCGTTGTCCTTGCTCAATTCCCACGTCGTTTGCCGGCTGTGGCGAAAGACAACCGAGTCGTGCGCGGTGAGCTCGGACGGATGCTGCGGTGTGCCGCGCCGGTCGAGATAGGATTGTGCGGCCCAGATCACCTGCGCGGCTTCGCCGACCTTCTTGGCCATCAGGCTGGAGTCGCGCAGTTCGCCGAGACGGAAGGCGATGTCGACCCCTTCGGCAACCAGGTCGGTGATCGCATCATCCGAGATCAGATCGACGCGGATGTTCGGCCAGGCAGCGAGGAAGCTGGCAGCCGCCGGCGCGACGACGCGGCGCGCGAAGGAATGCGAGCAGGAGATGCGCAAGAGGCCGACCGGCGCATGCTCGAGGCCGCGCGCTTCGGCTTCGGCCTCGTCATATTCGGTGAGGATGTCGGTGGCGCGTTTGTAGAAGCGGGTGCCTGCCTCGGTGAGGCTCAGGGCGCGGGTCGTCCGTTGGAAGAGGGTCGTGCCGAGGCTCTCTTCGAGGTCCTGGATACGGCGTGAGACGGTCGGCTGGCCAAGTTCGAGATCGGCGGCGGCGCGCGAGAAACTGCCGGCATCCGCGACGCGAATGAAAAGGCGCATTGCATCAATCCGGTCCAAGAGCATTCCTCGTATGCAGTTTCTGCATGAACCATAAATCAAGTGCGGGCGTTCGGCGAGAGGCGCCTCACGCAGGCGTGAAGCGGTCTCACAACGGCGTGTTTTGTGGCTGGAGGCCGGTGCGTGTCATAGGCGGCGCACCGGGAGGACACACCGACATGAACCGCCACCTGCGCACCTACGCGCCCATCGCCTATTCGCTCATTGCTTCGGCCGTCTTTCTCGACAGCCTGCGATTCAAGTTTACCAACGCGCCGGAGACGCAGACGATCTTCGGCAAGCTCGATGCCTGGGCATCCGGCTTCGGCGCCGAAGGCCTGTTCGCGCAGACGGGGCTGTTCAGCCAGTATGTGATCGGCTCGGCCGAGCTGTTCGCCTCGTCGCTGCTGATCGCCAGCCTCGTGCCCGCGCTGAAACGGCTGCGTGTCCTGGGCGCCCTGATCGCTGTTGCCGTGATGAGCGGCGCGGTCAGCTTCCATCTCTTCACGCCGCTCGGCATTGATCCGAACAATGATGGCGGCGGGTTGTTCGCAATGGCGGTGGCCGTCTGGCTCTGCTCGATCGCCATGCTGATCGCCGGGCGCGGCGTGCTGATCGAGCTGGGCAGTGCTGTGGCGCGGGTTCTCCTCCCGTCCCGCGTGCTGTCGCCTGAGGGACCGGCGCTGACCCCGGCGCGGTCCTGATGCTGGCTGCGGAGGCGTGCAGCTCCCGCCTCCATGTCTCCGCGGCCAGACTTCTATCTTCCTTCTTCAACTGAACCCGAACACTGGAAACGACACGATGAAACTCCGCTCACTCCTTGCCGCTGCCGCCATTGCGATGGCGCCTGTCATTCTCTTCCCGCCCGTCGCTGCAGCCGAAGCGCCGATCTACACAAGCGCCTTCGACGACATCGCCGTGCAAGGCTATGACCCCGTCGCCTACTTCAAGGCCGGCAAGCCGGTGAAAGGCGCCAAGGAATTCTCGACGACCTGGAACGGCGCCGAGTTCCGCTTCGCAAGCGCAGCGAACCGCGACGCCTTCAAGAAAAATCCGGAAGCCTACGCGCCGCAATATGGCGGCTACTGTGCCTGGGCGGTGAGCCAAGGCTACACCGCGAAGGGCGATGCGAAGTTCTGGAAGATCGTCGATGGGAAACTGTATCTCAACTACAACAGTTCGGTGCAAAAAAAGTGGGAAGGCGACATCCCGGGCTTCATCGCTTCCGCGAACACCAACTGGCCCGAGGTCATCAACTAGGATTTCCCGACTACGGATCGCGCGGCGCTGGAGGGTTTCTCTCCGGCGCCGTTTCATTTCGGGGCGATGGTCTTGCGGCGAGCGCGGCGAAGGCGCGGGGCGCGCGAGACGGGGCGGCGGGGAGAGTGCGGTGCGCGCAG
>JBBSDJ010000027.1:0-29942 GCA_038249555.1 Caulobacterales bacterium | reverse complement strand
GGCGCGGCGGGCGCGCGTGACATCGAAGGGGAGCTTGGGGCTGTTCACCGGATCAGCTCTTTACGGAATCTGATCATCGCGAGGCAGGCCTCGGCGGCATCCTTGCCCTTATTCTTCTGCTTACGGTCCGCGCGCACGAGGGCCTGGGCCTCGTTCTCCACCGTGAGGATGCCGTAGCCGATGGCCTGGCGGCGCTGGACGATGAGGTCCATCAAGCCCCGGGCGCTCTCGCCGCAGACATAGTCATAGTGCGAAGTTTCGCCCCGGATGACGCAGCCCAGGGCGACGGCGCCGTCGAACCGACCGGAATCGGCTGCCATGGCGATCAAGCCCGGGATCTCGAACGCGCCGGGCACTTCCATCACGGTGATCTTCGCGCCGGCGGCTTCGAGCACTTCGAGCGCGCCCGCTTCCAGCTCGTCGCTGATATGCTTGTAATAGCGCGAAATCGCGATGAGGACGCGGTCGGCCATCAGGTGTTCTCCTCGTTCAGGCGGCGCCAGCCCTCTATCGTCAGGCCGTATCCGTCAAGACCCGCCAGGCGGGTCGGCTGCGTATCAGAAAGGTAAATCATGCGCCGGACACCCAGTTCGCGCAGGATCTGGGCTCCGATGCCATACTCGCGGAGGGGCGCGGTCGGGTCACGCGGGGTAGCAGACTTGAGACCGAGCCGCTCCGCGATGGCGTTCGGGTGCATCATATTGACAAAGACCACGACGCCGGGCTCGGGGGCTTCTGCGATCAGCTGCATTGCCTTGCTGACAAGGCCCTCGCGAGGGCCTTTCTCGCCGAGGACATCGGCGAGGACATCGGTGCGGTGGACGCGGACGATGGTGAGCGAATCCGGGCGGATATCGCCATGGACGATGGCGATGTGTTCGGATCCATCCAGCGTGTTGCGGAAGCAGACTGTCCTGAAGCCGGCGCCGAAGGCGGAATCCAGCGGAGCTTCAACGCGGCGTTCGAGGAAGCGGTCATTCTGGCGGCGCCAGGCGATCAGGTCAGCAATAGTGCCAATCTTCAGGTTGTGCAGCTGCGCAAAGGCCACGAGTTCCGGCAGGCGGGCCATGGTGCCGTCATCGTTCATGATCTCGCAGATCACGCCGGCGGGGAAAAGCCCGGCCATCCGGGAGATGTCAACGGCGGCTTCGGTGTGGCCGGCGCGCACGAGTGTCCCGCCCTCCTTGGCGATCAGCGGGAAGACGTGACCGGGGGTGACGATATCGGCATCGTCCTTGGTCGGATCAATCGCGACCGCGATGGTGCGGGCGCGGTCATGCGCGGAGATGCCGGTGGTGACGCCTTCCTTCGCCTCGATGGAGACAGTGAAGGCAGTCTGCATGCTTTCGCGGTTGTTGCGGGTCATCATGTCGAGCTGTAGTGTGTGAGCGCGCTCCTGTGTCATGGACAGGCAGATGAGGCCGCGCCCGTAGCGGGCCATGAAGTTTACCGCCTCGGGCGTTGCGAAGGTTGCGGGGATCACCAGGTCGCCCTCGTTCTCGCGGTCCTCGGCATCGACGAGGATGAACATGCGGCCGTTGCGGGCGTCCTCGATGATTTCCTCGATCGAGGAGATTGCGGAATGAAAACTGTCGCTCATGGCTGGTTCTTTCCTTCCGGCGCATCGGCGCCGATCATGCGCGCCACGTAGCGCGCGAGCATATCGATTTCGAGATTGACCTTGTCGCCGGCCTTCAGTGCACTGAGGGTTGTCACCTCCCAGGTGTGCGGGATGATCGCGACCTGGAAGTCTCCGTGCGGGAGCGCAGCGGCCACGGTGAGCGAGACGCCGTCGATGGCGGCGGAGCCTTTGGTGGCGAAATAGCGGGCGATGGCGGCGGGTGGACGGATGGTGACGCGGAAGCTCTGGCCTTCGGGCTCGACCGAGACGATCTCGCCGACGCCGTCGACATGGCCGAAGACGAAGTGGCCGCCGAGTTCGTCGCCGAGCTTCAGGCTCTGTTCGAGGTTGACGCGCGCGCCTTCCCTCCAGCTGCCGAGGACCGTCTTGGAGAGGGTTTCGGGGACGGCTTCGACGGCGAACCAGGCGCCGCGCGGGGCCTCGCCCTTGTCCACGACGGTGAGGCAGACGCCGGAGTGCAGGATCGAGGCGCCCATGGCGACGCCGGCGAGCGGGTAGCCGCTCTCGACCTCGAAACGGGTCAGGCCGTTGCGGTGCTCTGCGCGGCGGATGGTGCCGACATCGGTGACGAGACCTGTGAACATTCTGGATCCTGCCGGGGCCTGGAGTAGGTGCCTGTTTCCATGAAACAGTCACCTGCTCCAGTTTTTTGTTGTCGCGGCGTTTCCCCGAAAACCGGTTCCCACTTTTCGGAACGCCGCTCTATTGCTCAGATCGAACATAAGTGTCGAGGACGTCGTCTCCAATCCGTTCCGTCGCGACAGGACGCCAACGGGTCGCAGACTTGAGATTGTCGAGGCCGAGTTCGCCGAGGGCGGAGAGCCCTTCCCCGCCGATCAGGATGGGGGCGCGGAACCAGGCGAGTTCGTGGACGGCGCCTTCGCGCACGAAACTGGCCGCCAGGTGGCTGCCGCCTTCGAGGAGGATGGTGCGGACGCCTTCGGCTTCGGCGCGGCGGAGGAATTCGCCGACGCTGACGCGCAGCCCGTTGCCGCAGCGCCAGACGGCGGCGCCGGCAGCGACGTGCGGGCGGGCATCGCTGCCGGCGGTGACGATGACGACCGGGCCGACGTTGAGCGAGGTCATCAGTTTCGAGGTGAGCGGCGTGCGGGCGTGCGAGTCGGCGACGATGCGGAGCGGCTGGCGGGCGGGCAGCGGAATGGTGCGGGCGGTGAGCAGTGGGTCGTCGGCGAGGACGGTGCCGACGCCGACGAGGATCGCGTCATGGGCGGCGCGCAGTTCGTGGGCGCGGGCGCGCGAGGCGCTGGAGGTGATCCACTGGCTGGTGCCATCGGACAGCGCGATGCGGCCGTCGAGCGAGGTCGCAAGCTTCAGGGTGATGCGGATGCCGGTCATGCCTCGCCGGCGTCTTCTTCGTCGAGCGCGGCCTTTTCGATGAACTGGGCGAAGTCGCTCGGATCCTTGAAGTCGCGGTAAACGGACGCGTAGCGGACATAGCCGACGGGATCGACGCGCTTCAGCGCTTCCATCACCAGTTCGCCGACTTCCGAGGACGGGATTTCGGTTTCGCCGCCGCTTTCGAGCTTGCGGACGATGCCGGAGACCATCTGGTCGACGCGCTCGCGGTCCACCGGGCGTTTGCGCAGGGCGACCATGATCGAGCGCTGGACCTTCTCGCGGTCGAACAGGGCGCGTTTGCCATCGCGCTTGACGACCATGATCTCGCGCAGCTGGACGCGCTCGAACGTGGTGAAGCGGGCGCCGCAGTTTTCGCAGACCCGGCGGCGGCGGACAGCGGTATCGTCTTCAGCCGCGCGGCTGTCCTTTACCGAAGTGTTGTCTGAGCCGCAGAAGGGACACCGCAAGACGTATCAGGCTCCCAGACCGTCATAGATCGGATACTGTGCGGTCAGCGCCTTCACTTCGGCGCGGACCTTGTCTTCCGTGGCGGTGCTGTCACCGGACGCGAGGGCGTCCACGATCTCGCCGATCCATTTGCCGATCTGGGTGAACTCGGCTTCGCCGAAGCCGCGCGTGGTGCCGGCCGGCGAGCCGACGCGCACACCGCTGGTGACGGTTGGCGGGGCCGGATCGAACGGGATGCCGTTCTTGTTGCAGGTTATGTAGGCGCGCTCGAGGGCGGCTTCGGTGTCGCGTCCGTTGACGTTTTTCGGACGCAGGTCGATCAGCGCGAGGTGGGTATCGGTGCCGCCGGAGACGACATCCAGGCCGGCGGCGCGGCAGGCGGCTGCCATGGCACGGGCATTGGCCACGACCTGAGCGGCATAGGTGCGGAATTCAGGCGTCAAGGCTTCGCCGAAGGCGACGGCCTTGCCGGCAATGACGTGCATCAGGGGGCCGCCCTGGATGCCGGGGAAGATCGCCGAGTTGATTTTCTTGGCGAGAGCTTCGTCATTGGTGAGGATCATGCCGCCGCGCGGGCCGCGCAGGGTCTTGTGCGTAGTGGTCGTCGCGATGTGGCAATGATCGAGCGGGTTCGGGTGGACGCCGCCCGCGACGAGGCCGGCGAAGTGGGCCATGTCGACGAGGAACAGGGCGCCGACTTCATCGGCGATCTCGCGGAAGCGGCGGAAGTCGATCTGGCGCGGATAGGCCGAGCCGCCGGCGATGATCAGCTGCGGACGGTGCGCGCGGGCGAGGCGCGAGACCTCCTCGAAGTCGATCAGGTGATCGTCCGGGCGCACGCCGTACTGGACGGCGTTGAACCATTTGCCGGACTGGTTGGGCTTGGCGCCGTGGGTCAGGTGGCCGCCGGCGGCGAGGCTCATGCCGAGGATCGTGTCGCCGGGCTTGAGGACCGCCTGGAAGACGCCCTGGTTGGCCTGGCTGCCGGAGTTCGGCTGGACGTTCGCGAAGCCGCAATTGAAGAGTTTCTTCGCCCGCTCGATGGCGAGTTCTTCGGCGATATCCACGAATTCGCAGCCGCCGTAGTAGCGCTTGCCCGGATAGCCTTCGGCGTACTTGTTAGTGAGGATCGAGCCCTGCGCCTCGAGGACGGCGCGGGAGACGATGTTCTCCGACGCGATCAGCTCGATCTGGTGCTGCTGGCGGGTCGCTTCCTTGGCGATGGCAGCGGCGATTTCAGGGTCGCGCTCGGCCAGCGAGGTTGTGAAAAAGCCGCCCGAGAGGGTCTGCGGGATGTGCGCCGAGTCTGCCATGTAAACCTCCGGGTCCGAGTCCCGCGCTGTTTACGCGTGTGCGCCCATCGGGGCAACAGTGCTCGGCGGATGTTCAGGCTGCTGCGACAACTGGCGTAAAGCAAATATATTCGAGGACTTAGGCGGCTGATACTTTACGGATACTGCCCACTACAATTAAACGTGATACTATTCTGGTACTGGCCCTGTGAATACAGGCCCAGTAGGGGTGGGACATGAAAGAACTGGAAGAATCCGAGCTGCTCGAGATGACCGTAGAGATCGTGTCATCTTACGTGGCCAACAACGCATTGCAGGCGGGCGCGCTGCCCGACCTGATCAAGACCGTGTACGCGACCATTCTGGGTCTGACGCAGGGCGCCGAGGCGCCGAAAGAAAAGCTGGAGCCGGCGGTTTCGATCGCGAAATCCGTGACAGCCGAGTACATCATCTGCCTGGAAGATGGCCGTAAACTGAAGATGCTGAAGCGCTACCTGCGGACGCGCTATGACATGACGCCGGAAGAGTACCGCGCCAAGTGGGGCCTGCCGGCGGACTATCCGATGGTGGCGCCCAATTATGCCAAGCTGCGTTCGCGGCATGCGAAGCAGATCGGCCTCGGGAAAAAAGCGCTGCCGGCCTCAGAATCTGTGCCTACGCGGCCCGATCCAGCCCCAGCTGCTTCCACACCGCGAGCAAAGCGGCGACCAGCTCGTCCATCATGATCTCGTCATGCACCGGGCTCGGCGTGAAGCGGAGACGCTCGGTGCCGCGCGGGACGGTGGGGTAGTTGATCGGCTGGACGTAGATGCCGAAGTCGAACAGCAGCGTGTCTGACAGCGCCTTGCAGCGTTCCGGATCGCCGACGAGCAGCGGGACGATGTGTGACGGCGAGTCCATCACGGGCAGGCCCTGCTCCAGGAATTTCTGCTTCAGCTGAGCGGCCTTCTGCTGGTGGATGGCGCGCAGGCGGCGGCCCTCGCCGGTGCGCAGCTTGCGGATGCTGGCGAGCGCGCCGGCAGCCATCACCGGGCAGGTCGAGGTGCTGAAGATGAAGCCGGAGGCCATCGAGCGGATCGCATCGACGACGGTGGCATGGCTGGCGATATAACCACCCATGACGCCGTAACCCTTGGCGAGCGTGCCTTCGATGATGTCGATCCGGTCGCCGAGGCCGAGCATCTGGGCAACGCCGGCGCCCTCGTCGCCATAGAGGCCGACGGCATGGACTTCATCGAGATAGGTCAGCGCGCCGAACTCTTCGGCCAGGTCGCAGATTTCCTGCATGCGGCCGAAATCGCCGTCCATCGAGTAGACGCTTTCGAAGGCGATGAGCTTCGGGCGGGCCGGGTCGTCGAGTTCGAGGAGGGCCTTCAGGTGTTCGACATCGTTGTGGCGGAAGACGCGGTATTCGGCGCCGGAACGGCGGATGCCTTCGATCATCGAGGCGTGGTTCAGGGCGTCCGAATAGATGATCAGGTTCGGCAGGATCTTGCCGAGGGTCGACAGGGTCGCGTCATTCGACACGTAGCCGGAAGTGAAGAGGAGCGAGGCTTCCTTGCCGTGCAGGTCGGCCAGTTCGCGCTCGAGATCGACATGGTAGCGGGTGGTGCCGGAGATGTTGCGCGTGCCGCCGGAACCGGCGCCGAAACTGTCGATGGCTTCGTGCATGGAGGCGATGACGTCGTCGTCCTGGCCCATCGCCAGGTAGTCGTTGGAGCACCAGATCGTGACTTCGCGCTCGCCATCTTCCATGCGCGCAGTCGCCTTCGGGAAGCGGCCCTTGTGGCGCTGCAGGTCGATAAAGACCCGGTAACGGCCCTCGCCGCGGATATTGTTGAGGGCGTCTTCGAACGATTTGAGATGCTTCATTGGCCGCACGCTGAGTTTCACTGTGAGGGTGCCCCGCAAGGGGGCGCCGGGCCTCGTTTCCTTAAGCCCGGCGCTAATTTAGGCTTATCCGTGGAATTACCTATGCGGCATAACCGGGCAGCTGGCGGTCCAGCTTGCGCAGCAGGGCCGGCCAGACCAGCCGGTCCGTCAGGGTCGACATGCCGGAGCTGTGCTTGGTGAGGCCGCCCTGGCCGGCGACCTTGTCCTGCAGCTCTTCACCGCATTCCAGGACTCCGTCGCGGCCAGCCGTGAGGGCCATGATCTGCATCTTGCAGGCCCGCTCGAGGAAGAACATGCGGGTAAAGGTCAGCGCGGCGCTTTCGCCGCAGGTCAGCGTGCCGTGGTTGCGAAGCAGCATGGAGTGCTTGGTGGGGCCGAGGTCGGCGACCAGGCGCTCGCGCTCGTCGAGGTCGAGGGCGACACCTTCATAGTCGTGGTAGGCGATGTCTTCGCGCACGATCATGGCGGTCTGGCTAATCGGCAGCAGGCCTTCCTTTTGCGAGGAGACGGCCACGCCTTGGTCCGTGTGGAGGTGCATGACGACGGTGGCATCTTCGCGGGCGGCGTGGATGGCCGAGTGGATGGTGAAGCCGGCCGGATTGATCATCGCGTCGGTTTCCTGGACGATGTTGCCGTCCAGATCGACCTTCACGAGCGAAGAGGCGGTGATCTCTTCGAAGAAGTAACCATAGGGGTTGATCAGGAAATGGTGTTCCGGGCCGGGGATCCGGTGGGAGATGTGGGTGAAGATCATGTCGTCCCAGCCGTAGAGGGCGGTGAGACGGTAGAGGGCGGCGAGATCGACCCGCGCTTTCCATTCCGCTTCGCTGACCGCGCTGCGGATGTCGATATTCGGGTTACCGTCGGCCATGTTGTCTCTCCCTGTTTATGGGGTGACTTTAACCCAAGTCCGGCGGCCGCGCCAGATGAAGGTGACGCGCGTGTCAGGTTCACCCTACACCCCTCGGGTGCCTCGCCTTGACGCCATGCTCAAAGCATTTGCACATGCGGCCATGGCCGACCTGAAACTTGCTTTTTTCGCCTCCAAACGCCCCGAAGCGCAGCAGGCCCTGCCCTTGCTGGCGGCCAAGTACGGCAATGTGCCCGAGGATGATGCGGACGTCGTAGTCGCCCTTGGCGGTGACGGCGCCATGCTGGACACGCTGCGGCGCCGGTTTGGCGACAGCAAGCCGGTCTACGGGATGAACCTCGGCACCATCGGATTCCTGATGAACGAGTACAAGGCCGACGGCCTGGTCCAGCGCATAGATGCTGCCGAACGGGCCAGCCTGACGCCGCTGAAGATGCTGGCGGTGGATATTCACGGCGCCGAGCACCGGGCGCTGGCGATCAACGAGGTGTCGCTGCTGCGCCAGACGGCGCAGTCGGCCCGGCTGCGGATCGCGGTCGACAGCCGGGTGCGGATGGATGAGCTCGTATGCGACGGGATAATGGTCGCGACGCCGGCGGGATCGACTGCCTACAACCTGTCCGCCCATGGACCGATCCTGCCGATCGGGTCAAACATGCTGGCGATGACGCCGATCAGCGCATTCCGGCCCCGGCGCTGGCGCGGCGCGCTGCTTCGGCATGACGCGCGGGTGGACATCGAGATCCTGGCGCCGGACCGCCGGCCGGTTTCTGCTTCGGCGGACAATCAGGAAGTGCGCGACATTGTGCGGGTCTCAGTGGAGGCCGACCATTCCAGCCGGTTAACCCTGCTGTTCGATCCGGGCCATGCGCTGGACGAGCGGATACTGACCGAGCAGTTTGGTTTCTAAGGCATTCTTGCCGGGCGCGCGTCAGCTTACTGTTAAGGCTTGGCGGTTAACCTTCGGGCTTAAACTCAAAGGTTTGATGTATGTTCGGAAAACTCCTCTCAAAGGCAAACCTCGCTGTCGGCGGCAGCCGTAAACAGAGCCAGGCCCTGCCACCACCGGACATTTCGCGCGTCATCAAGCCGGCTGCGCCGGCCTATTCGGCGACGTTCACGGAAGCGGCGACCGAATCACTGGCGGCGGACGCCGAGCGGGCGGTCGACAATCTGGCCGAGCAGTTCGAAATGTGGATGCGGCGCGATCTCGAATCGCTGCGCGCCACCTGGGCTGGCGCGCAGCAGCCGGAGGCCACCGCAGAGGACTACCGGCGCCTCTACACGGCGGCGCACAACATCACCGGCGCGGCGCCGTCCTATGGCTTTCCGGCGGTGGCGCGGCTCAGCAAGTCGCTGTGCCTGCTGCTGTCGCAGACGCGTCCCGGCGAGAATGCGCCGCTGATCAACCTGCATGTAGAAGCCTGCCGGGCGGCGATTGCCGCGGGTCCGGAAGGCGATGCCAGCCATTCGGTCGCCGACGCCGTGTGCGAGGCGCTGGAGCGCCGCGTGGCGACTCGGCTAGCCAGCTGATCACACGTTGACGCGGGACAAGAGTTCCATCGTCTGGCCGTAACCGGCCTCTTCCGGAATGTAGAGACAGGGCTCGCCATCCGGTGACTTGCCGACTTTCGGCAGTACGCTGATAACCGGCTCGGCGCCGAACGTGCTCATCGCATCATCGACTGACGTGGCGCGGGCGAGTTTCGCAAGGTTCATCCGTGTCGGGAAGATGATGGTGGCGGTGCCGCCGCGTTCCTGTGCAAGCGCGTCCTCCGCCGTCAGCCAGACGGCATCGGTGGTCTCGCGGCCATCATGGGCCGCGATCTGCCAGAGCGGCGCCGGGGCGACGTAGAAGTGCGTGTCGAAGCGTTTCGGCATCATCACCGGCGTGATCCAGTGGCCAAAGTGCACGAGGCTGTCGAGCGCGAGAACGAGTTTGTGTTCCTTCATCAGGGCGAGGAAGGACATCTCCCCTCGGTCCACGGCGCTGCGGTGGGGCGCGAGGAGTTCGGCGATGTCGGCGCCGACCAGCGGCGCGCCGGGACCGCGCAGGGCGCGGCGGCGGGCGATGAGCAGGCCGGATTCCTCGTAGGCTTCGCGGATGGCGGCGATGCGCGCATCCTGCTGGACCGGGCCGAAATCACCGTCGGTCCAGTCATCCCAGTCCGCGCTTGCATCGGCTGCAGCGGCTTTTCCGCCCGGAAACACCAGTGCGCCAGCGGCAAAATCGATCTCGTAATGGCGCTTCACCATCAGCACTTCCGGCTTCGGCGCGGCGTCGCGCAGCAGCAGGATGGTGGCCGACAGCCGGGGTTCGGACGGGGCAGGTTCAGTCATGGTGGCCAAAATCCTTAAAATTTCCGGGAAAACTCACTGGCCGGCTGCGCGTGATGTTCAACTCCAGCCGTTAGGGAAGGCAAGAGCCAGACAACCGACGCAACAAGGAAACCTGATGCGCCCCTTCCCTCGCCCCAACATGACCCTCGTGCAGCCTGCGCGCGCGCCTGCCGTCCGCTTCAAGCCGGTGATGCACCTGCTGGGCGGGGATTCGCTGGGCCTGGTCGCCGACGAGCCGATCGAGTTCGAGGAGCGCGTGGCGTTCGGGCCGGTTGCCAATGACAATGAAATGCCCAGCCCGGCCAAGTGGATGGCGGGGCGTCTGGAGCGGATTGCCAGCGCCGCCAGCGCGCAGGAATTGCCGCACCGCCCGATTCTCGTGGCCGCGCCGATGGCCGGCCTATCCGATCCGGACACCGCGGTAGCCTGCGACGCCGCCGTGCGGCGCACGATCCTCTGCCAGCAGGAATTCTGCCTGATGTTCACCGACGCCGCGTTTGCGGGCGACCCGGCAGACAGCACGGCCCGCATCGCGCGCCTGCGCCGGGTGGGCTTCCGCGTCGGTATTGACATGCGCCATTCCTGGCAGACGCCGCTAAGCGAAAGCTTCCGCATACTGATCGACACGATCCGGGTGGACGCCGATGCGCTGGAAGCTTCGAGCGAGCTGTGTGATGTGGTCTACGCCGCGAACTCGGCCGGCATCCTGATCGTCGCCGATCACGCCAACTGGCGTGACGGGGACTATCTGAATGATCTCGGTGTTGCCGGCGCCGTGGCGCCGCAGACGGACGCCTGAACCTAGGCGGCGTCGGTGTCTTCTAGCGCGTCTTCCCGCGAGGCCATCTCGGAATAATAGTCGAGCTTGTCGAGCAGGTAGTCGAGATCGTCTTTCGGGATCGCCTGGAACTGCGTCAGCACGCGCTCGATCATCCGTGCACGGAAGCGAGCGCGGTCGTTCGGCCCGCCATCATGCTGGGTATCATGGAACACTGTGACCGCGGCCTTGAAGGCCGGCAACATCTTGCGCGGCAGGCCGGCGCGGTCGAACACCGCCTGCAGGCCCAGCGGGCCGGCATCGTGGATCATTAGCCAGACGCGCTGGTGGGCGACGCCTGAAAGTTCAGCCAAAGCATGCTCGACAAAGCGCATCTGCCCGCAGCAGAGCGCGCGCATGATCAGCGAATTCGAGAGACGGCCATTGAGGTTCAGCTGCGAGACGAAGCGCGGCAGGTCGTTGGTGCGGCCCGACTGCTCGACCAGATCGATCGTCGCGCGCTCGCGCGCGCTGGCGGCGAGGTCGATGGCGAGCTGGGCGGGGAGCTCATGGCGGTTCACAAGAATGTCGAACAGCTGGCCGGAGACCAGCGAGACCATCTTCTCGGCAATGTGCGTCGGGATGAAGTCGCGCTTGATCAGACCGGCCTGGACGATCTCGTCGCGGCCGAAGCGGCGGAGCGTGTCGTCAAAGGCCTTGTCGGTCCATTCAGCGCCCTGGTTGGCGGACAGGGCGCGAACGGCTTCCACCGCGCCGTGCTCGGAGATGATTTCGGTGATCGTGATCGACAGCGCATCGCGGTTGGCGATGGCGGCCTGCTTGGCTGCGGTGACGGACAGGACGAGCTCGACGAGGTCTTCGTCCGAAAACACGGGCGAGTCCTGGAGAACGGGGATTGCGACCGCTTCGATGTCTCGCGCGAGTTTCAGCGCGACTTCGCGCGGCAGGATCGGAGAGGACCGCAGCGTCACCGCGAGCGTGCGGCGGACGAGGTCGGCCGCGTCTTCGGCGAGGATGGCGATGATCTCCTCGGCGTACGCCTTTTCGGTGTCGGTCAGCACGTCCAGCGCGATGCGGCGGCATAGCCGGTGCGCGACTGAGGCGCGCTGCTCGGGGGTTTCGCCCCGCATCAGGCGAAGGATGTCGTCCTCAGTCAGCTGGGGCCGGATGCTCTGGACCGTCATGGGCGGGTTCAATCCTCAGATTCGGAATCTTGCCGAACCCTGGGCGAGGCTGGTTAATATCCGTTTACCAAGCGGCGTTTCCTGCACCATGCACCAAAGAAAAAACCGGCCGGATCGCTCCGGCCGGTTCCCAAATTGTGTCCTGGAAGCAACGCTTAAGCGTCTTCTTCCTTGAAGAGGTCGTCGCGGGAAACAGTAGTTTCCTCAACCGTGGCGACCGCGAGGATGTGGTCGACGACCTTGTCCTCGTAGATCGGGGCGCGCAGCTGGGCCATGGCGTTGGCGTTGCGCTGGAAGAACTGCACCACTTCCCGCTCCTGGCCCGGATACTGGCGGGCTTCGCGGATCAGCGCCTGGTTCACTTCCTGCTCGGTGATGCGCACGTCCGAGATGCGGCCCATTTCGGCCAGCACGAGGCCAAGGCGCACGCGGCGCTCGGCGATCTTGCGGTACTCGGTTTTCAGCTCGTCTTCCGGTTTGACTTTCTCTTCCGGCGACACGCGGCCGGCATCCATTTCGGTCTGCAGCTGCTGCCAGATCTGGTTGAACTCCTGCTCCACCATGCCGGGCGGCAGGTCGAAGCTGTGGGCGGCGTCGAGCTTGTCGAGCAGGTCACGCTTGGCCTTGGCGCGCGAGGCGTTGGCGTGTTCGGCGGTGATCTGGTCGCGCACGAGGCCGCGCAGCTGCTCGAGGCTTTCGAGGCCGAGGCCCTTGGCGAACTCTTCGTCGATCTCGGGCGTCTGCGGGGCGCGGACTTCGTGGACTTTCGTCTCGAAGACAGCGGCCTTGCCGGCGAGATTGGCGGCCTGGTAGTTCTCGGGGAAGGAGACGTTGAGCTCTTTCTCGTCGCCGGCCTTGACGCCGACGAGCTGCTCTTCGAAGCCCGGGATGAAGCGGTTCGAGCCGAGGACGACCGACTGCTGCTCGGCGGTGCCGCCTTCGAAGGCTTCGCCGTCGATCTTGCCGACGAAGTCAACAATCACGGCGTCGCCATCCACCGACACTTCATCAGCGCCGCGGGGCTCGTACTTGATGTTCTGGCCGGCGATGCGCTTCAGCGACTCATCGATCTGCTCGTCGGTGACTTCAGCGACCGGGCGGGTGATCGTCAGGCTGGCCGCGTCGACGGGCGTGAATTCCGGCATCACGTCGACATTCATCTGATAGGCGAGGTCGGCCTCACCTTTCACGACTTTCTCGATGTCGCCGTCCATCTTCACGGCCGGCTGCCCGGCGGGGCGCAGGGCGCTGTCCTCGAGGGCTTTCTGGTTGGTCTCGTTGACCAGCTTGTCGATCAGCTCGCCCATCAGGTCGCGGCCATACATCTTGCGCACGTGGGCGGCGGGAACCTTGCCCGGACGGAAGCCCTTGAGCTTCATCTGCGGGCGGATTTCCTCGATCCGCTGGGCGAGTTTCGCCTGGAGTTCCGTGGCGCTAACCTTCACCTCAAAGGTGCGGCTGAGACCTTCTGCCTTGGTCTGAGTGACTTCCATGTCCTCGTCTTTCGTAAATGAATGCGCCGCCGGGGGAGCCGCCTGGGGCCCCGGATACGCTGAATCCTGCCTGAAGCGGCGGCTTATGTCATACGGGGAAGCCCCTGTCCACGCCGCGTGGCGGGCGAGTGCAGCGCCCCTCCCCGCCCCGGCCCGGACGCCCGCCGAGACGGGCGATTGCCCCCGGCAAAACCCTCGCGTAAGACCCCCTCACGTGCGGATGTGGCGGAATTGGTAGACGCACCAGATTTAGGTTCTGGCATCGCAAGATGTGGAGGTTCGAGTCCTCTCATCCGCACCACTTGTGCCTCCACGTCAGCCTTGCGCGCGGGCCGGGCCGTGGCATGCTTCCCTTCGAATTCACCTATTGGGAGAAGCGTCATGGCGGCTGCGGCTGAAGGTTTCCAGGTCAGGCTCGTGCCGGAAGACGAGTACACGCACGATCCCGGCACGGCCGAGAATTACAATGAAAGCATGTATTTCAACGTGTTCGACGCGGGCCAGCGCGCCGGTGCGTGGTTCCGGATCGGCAACCGTCCGAACCAGAAATATGCCGAGATGTCGATGTGCGTCTATTTCCCGGATGGCCGGGTCGGCTTCATGTTTGCGCGGCCTGCGATCAGCGGCAATACGGAGATGAATGCGGGCGGGCTCAAGATCGAGGTCGTGACGCCGTTCAGGGAACTGCGCGTGACCTACACGGGCGAGCTTCTCGTGATGAAGGAGCCGCTTCAGATGGCGGATCCGAAGGTGGCGTTCCGGAACAATCCGCGCCTGCCGTGCCGCATGGAGATCACCTATACCGGGCTGTCGCCGATGTATGGCGGCGAGGTGCTGAAGGCGGACGGTTCGCCGATCGAGATTGATCCCGAGAAATCGTTCGCCAAGGCGCACTACGAACAGCATTGCGGCGCCAAGGGCTTTATCGAGTGCGACGGAGTCCGGCTGGAGATCGACGGGCACGGCCTGCGCGACAAGTCCTGGGGGCCGCGCCACTGGCAGGCGATCGAATGGTATCGCTGGTGCCCGATGAATTTCGGCCCCGACTTCGGGATGATGTTCAACGTGATGAGCGACGGCAAGGGCGGAGCCCAGCCGAGCGGCATGGTGTACCGCGACGGCGTCTACGATGACATCATCGCCTGCGACCTGACGAGCACCTGGGACGAAAACGAATACCAGACGGACCTGACGGCGAAGATCGAGACCAAGGCGGGCAAGTCCTACACCGTCACCGGCAAGGTGCTGTCGCTGATCCCGCTGCGCAACCGGCGCACGACGCCGGACGGCGTCGAGCTGACGACGCGCATCACCGAGGCGATGACGGAATATCATTGCGACGGAAAGGTCGGCTACGGCATGAGCGAGTATCTCGACCAGATCATTGACGGCCGCCCGATGGGGCGGCTGGCAGGGCACTGATCCGCTAGCGCGCCACCATCTCCCCATGCAGCGCGCTGAGGATGTCCGGCAGCTGTTGTTCCAGATCTTCGGCGATCAGCCCGGCGCCGACGCGGCGGCCGGCTTCGCCGTGGATCCAGGCGCCCATGGCGGCGGCGAGGAAACTGTCGACACCCTGAGTCATGAAACCGGCGAGGATGCCCGCGAGGACATCGCCTGAGCCGGCAGTGGCGAGCCAGTGCGTGGCGTGCGTGTTGACGACAACATGACCGCTGGGTGCGGCGATGACCGTGTCGGCGCCCTTGACGATCACGAGGCAGCCCGCCTTGGCGGCGGCTACGCGGGCGGCTTCGATCTTATTGGGCGCGCTGTCGAGAAGGTCGCCGAAGAGGCGTTCGAACTCGCCTGTGTGCGGCGTCAGCACGTCCGCCTCGCGCAGCATGGCGAACAGGGCGGAGGGATTGTCCGCGAAGACCGTCAGCGCGTCGGCATCGAGCACGGCGCGGGCGGCGGATTTGAGTACCGCGGCGACGTTCTGGCGGGTCTGCGGGGTGACGCCGGCGGCGGGACCGATGATGACGACGCTGGCTTTCTGCGCGGCCTCCAAAAGTTCGTCTGCTCCGTCTACGGAGGACAGCATGATCGCGGTGAGATGCGCGGCATTGGTCATCATCGCCAAAGGGGGCGAGAGCAGGGTCACGAGCCCTGCCCCGGCGCGCAGGCCTGCGCGGGCGGCAAGCCGGGCAGCGCCTGTGGAGCTCATCGGTCCACTGACGACTTTCAGGTGGCCCCGGCGATGCTTGTAGTCGCCCTGCCCCGGTTGCGGCAGTGCGACAACCCAAAGCGCAGGGCTGTTCTCCATCGCGCGGGTCTGCACCGGCACGCCGATATCGGCCACCATCACGGCGCCGCTGAACGCGGCGCCGGGCAGCAGCACGTGCGCCGGACGCAGCGCGGCGAAGGTGATCGTGCCTTCGGCGCGGAAGCACGGGCCGAGGGGCTTGGCGGTGAAGCCATCGATGCCGGAGGGCACATCGACCGACACCACCCGCGCCGGGCGGGCGGCGAGCACGGCTGCCACGCCTTCGAGCGGGCGCGACAGGCCGCCGCCATACAGCGCGTCGAGCACCAGTTCATGCGGCGCGGTGAGCGCTTCCTCAAGCGTGCCGACCTTGCCGTCCCACAGCGCGGCTGCCTTGGCGGCGTCGCCCTGAAGCTCGGCCACCGGCACGGCGCAGAAGACTTCGACCTTGCGCCAGAGTTTGGCCAGCGCGGCGGCCGCGACGAAGCCGTCGCCGCCATTGCCGCCGGGGCCGCACAGGACCTGGATCTGACCTTCCGGCCAATGCGCGTGGACGAACTCGGCCACCGCCTCGCCGGCGCGTTGCATGAGGGTGAAACTGTCGGTGCCGGCAGCGATCACCGCCTGCTCAGCGGCGTGCATTTCCTGCGGTGTAAGAATAGGTCTGCCCATGGGGGCGGCTCATAGCACGCGGGTGGCGGCTTCGCTTCCATATTCTGCCACGCGCAGACCGGCGCCGCGCCGATCGAGACGGGTGACCGAACAATGGCCGGGACGGAACACGGTTACCCGGTCATCATCCTCCAGAAGGCCGCACAGCGCGTTGATCGCGACGAAGTGCGAGAACACGGCGGTGTGGGGTGGCAGCGCATCGACGAAGGCGCCCATGCGCGCGCGCCAGTCCACGAAGGATGGGCCCGCCTCTGTCCAGGTTCCGGCCATCAGGCCCCGAAGCCAAGTGACGCGGTCCTCGATGTCCGGCGGTGTGCCGATTTCCGAGACCTGCGGGGAGATCGCCGGTGTCAGCGAGAGAAGGCCCGACAGGGGCGCCGAGGTTTCGCGGCAGCGCTGCATCGGGCTTGAGATGATGTTGGTGATGGCGAACGCGTTCAGCCGCGCCGCGACGGCTTCCGCCTGCTTTGCGCCAAGCGCGCTGAGGCCGGGATCGGGATGATCCCCCCAGCCCGCTGCGGCCTCGCCATGCCGGATCAGGTAGATCAAGCGGCGACCGCCTCGCCGGCCATCGCCTGCGGTTGGAGCGCGGGGGTGTAGCCATGCTGGCCGAGCAGCTTCAGCGTCTCGCGGTAGATGACGGGTTTGGCGATACCGAGCCGCGCGCGTGCCGCGTCGAGTGGCTCGTGCATCAGGGCGATGATGTCCTGCTCGATGATCTTCTGGGCGGCCGCGCCGTTGCGCTTGCCTTCCCAGAAACAGTCCATGATGCGGGCGCCCTTGGGGGCATGCTTTACGATCGTGCGGCAGCCCACGTAGGCAATGAAGATCACGCCGAGGCCGGGTTGCTGGCTGTAGGTGAAGGCCAGCAGGGAGGCTTCGCCGAGCGCATCCCGGTTGTAGCCTGAGAGCACATGGAACAGGTCATGCGTGTCGCGCAGACGGTTGCCGTACCACATCATGTCGTCTTCGTATTCGCGGGCTTTGGAGCGGAACTTCTCGCTCTCGTCCACGAGGCCCTGGGCGGACAGGCCTTCGCGCTCCATGAACTCGACATAGGCGCGGCCGACCGTGCCCTCAGGCAGCTCGCGGATCCAGCTGTGATCGTCCAGGATCGGCGGCAGGTAGGGCTTCTCCTGCAGCAGCCTCTGCCCGGCGGGCTTTGCCGCGAAGGCCCAGAAGTTCTTTTCGAACGAGCTGCCGTTGAGCGCCTCGATGATGTGGAACACCTGCTCGGTGTCTTCCTTGTTCGCGATCAGCTTCTGCATGTGCGACCAGGCCTTGAGGGGGCGGAAGGCCGCCGGGCGGCGATCAGGATGGACAAAGGCTTGCGGGGTCATTCGTGTGTCTCCGGGAGGTCGTCATCCTGTAGCATGCACGCCCGGAAGTGAAAAGTGACGCAGGCGTCATTATTTTGGAAATCCAGCTGGAAATGCCTGCCTAATTGTTAGGCGTGGGCGCCTTATTATTTACCATGCAGAGTATGCGGCGCACGACTCCCCCGCCTGACTATCGCGTCCACACCCAACACCCCATACGCACGATTGAAATCTTAACCGGGCGCTTGGGGAGAACCACGCATGAAGAAGATCGAAGCCATCATCAAACCGTTCAAGCTCGACGACGTGAAGGAAGCCCTTCAGGAAATCGGCCTGCAGGGAATGACCGTCATCGAGGCCAAAGGCTTTGGCCGCCAGCGTGGCCACACGGAACTCTATCGCGGCGCCGAATACGTCGTCGACTTCCTGCCGAAACTGAAGATCGAAGTCGTGCTCGCCGACAGCGCTGTTGAGGGTGCCGTCGAGGCAATCAAAAAAGCTGCGCACACCGACAAGATCGGGGATGGTAAAATCTTCGTCTCGGATGTTATCGACGCTGTGCGCATTCGCACCGGCGAAACCGGCGACGCCGCGCTCTAAGCTCACACCGGCGCGGCCTCCGCGCCCTCATTTCAGGCAGCACAAACAGCTCACCAGAAGGCAAACCCATGGCTGATGAACTCTACAAAAAAATGAAGGACGAGGACATCCAGTATGTCGACCTTCGCTTCACCGATCCGCGCGGGAAGATGCAGCACGTCACCTTCCACAAGAACATGGTCGGCGAAGACTTCTTCACCGAAGGCCAGATGTTCGACGGCTCGTCGGTCGCCGGCTGGAAGGCCATCAACGAATCCGACATGCTGCTGATGCCGGACCAGGCCACCGCCATCATCGACCCGTTCTTCCAGCAGACGACGCTCGCCGTGATCTGCGACGTGCTCGACCCGATCACCGGCCAGGCCTACAACCGCGATCCGCGCACCACCGCTAAGAAAGCCGAAGCCTATGTAAAGGCTTCGGGCATCGGCGATACGGTGTTCTTCGGACCGGAAGCTGAGTTCTTCATCTTTGATGACGTGCGCTGGTCGATCGAGCCGCACAATACCGGCTACAGCTACGACTCGGCCGAACTGCCAATCAACACGAGCAAGGAATACCCGATGGGCAACATGGGCCACCGCCCAGGCCCGAAGGGTGGCTACTTCCCCGTGCCGCCGATCGACTCCGAGCAGGACATGCGCGGCGAGATGCTCACCATCATGGGCGAGATCGGCCTCGACCCTGAGAAGCACCACCACGAAGTGGCCCCGGCGCAGCACGAGCTTGGCCTCAAGTTCTCTACGCTGACCGTGATGGCTGACCGCATGCAGCTCTACAAATATGTGATCCACAACGTGGCCGCGTCCTACGGCAAGTCGGCGACCTTCATGCCGAAGCCGATGTACAAGGACAACGGCTCGGGCATGCACGTGCACCAGTCGATCTGGCAGGGCGGCAAGCCGCTGTTCGCCGGCAACAAGTATGCCGACCTCAGCGACATGTGCCTCTACTACATCGGCGGCATCATCAAGCACGCCAAGGCGCTGAACGCGATCACCAACCCGTCGACGAACAGCTACAAGCGTCTCGTCCCGGGCTACGAAGCGCCGGTCATGCTTGCCTACTCGTCGCGTAACCGTTCGGCCTCGATCCGCATTCCGTTCGGCTCGAACCCGAAGGCGAAACGCATCGAAGCCCGCTTCCCGGATCCGATGGCGAACCCCTACCTCGCTTTCGCAGCCCTGCTGATGGCCGGCCTCGACGGCATCGAGAACAAGATCCACCCGGGCGACGCCATGGACAAGGACCTGTACGACCTGCCGCCGGCCGAAGCCGCAAAGATCCCGCAAGTCTGCGGCTCATTGCGTGAAGCCCTCGCTGCACTCGATGCAGACCGCGCCTTCCTCAAGAAGGGCGGCGTGTTCGATGACGACCAGATCGACTCCTACATCGATCTGAAGATGGAAGAGAACATGCGTTTCGAACTCCATCCGCACCCGGTCGAATTCGAAATGTACTACAAGATGTAAGCTTCGCGGCCTTTGGGGCAGAAACAGGGCCGGCATCTTCGGATGCCGGTCTTTTCTTTGCCATTAAGGCTGATCAGGAAAGGGCGATGATGACGCTTGTGATTTTCTGGGGCAGCTGGCTCTATTTCCCTTTCGCGGCGCTGTGCCTCCGGGCCCTGCTCCGCAGCCGGCCCGCCGTGAAGGTCGCCGCTGCCCTGGCGCTCGCGATCACAAGCGTGCTCGCCTACGCACGCTTCGTTGAGCCCCGCCAGCTCGTCACGCACCGCGAGACGATTGTTTTGCCGGGCGCCAGTGAAAGTTCGCCCTCGATCCGCATCGCGCTGTTTGGCGATCCGCATATCGGCATCTTCGGGAACGCCATGCCGATCGAGCGCATCGTTGCGCGGATCAATGCCGAGGACGTCGACGCGGTCTTCCTGGCCGGCGATCTCACCTATCATCCGGATCCGGCCGATATTCCCGAAGACTTTGCCGCGCTGGGAAACCTCGACGCGCCGCTGTTCGCCGTTCTGGGCAATCACGATGTTGGCCGCCCGGGAAGCGACCTGACCGATCCCCTGCTCGCCGCCCTCGGCGACGCCGGCGCCACGATCATGCACAACCGCGCGGTCGAGACGGATGTCGCAGGACACGGCATAGTCATCTCCGGCGCGTCCGACCTCTGGCAGCGGCGCCAGGATTTCACCTTTTCGTCCAGCCTGCCCGCCGGCAAGCCGGTAATCCTGCTCACCCACAATCCGGATACGGCCCTCGTCGTGCCGGACGAGTTTGCCTATGACCTGATGCTCGCCGGCCATACGCATGGCGACAGGTGCGCATCCCTGGCCTCTACCAGAGAATCCTTCCGGTCACCGGCCCGTTCGACAAGGAACTCCACCGCTTTGCTTCGCCGGCGGGAGAACGACTTGTCTATGTGACGACCGGAACGGGCATGGTCGGTGTGCCGATGCGGTTCCTGATGCCGCCGCGCGTGGACATCCTGACGATCCACCTGCCGGAATGAAAAAGCCCCGGCGGTGAGGCCGGGGCTTTTCGATCTTCCGTGTCCGGAGGGGATCAACCCGCTTCGGTCTGTGCCTTGCTGGCGTGCACGTAGAGCGGCTCGGCATTGCCTTCCACCACTTCGGCATTGATCACGACTTCTTCAACGCCGCGCAGGTTTGGCAGTTCGAACATCGTGTCGAGCAGGATGGCTTCCATGATCGAGCGCAGGCCGCGCGCGCCGGTCTTGCGGCCGATGGCCTTGCGCGAGACCGCGACAAGCGCCTCGGGCGTGAAGGTCAGCGCCACGTTCTCCATATCGAACAGTTTCTGATACTGTTTGAGCAGGGCGTTCTTCGGCTGGGTCAGGATCTGGATCAGGGCTTTCTCGTCCAGGTCTTCCAGCGTCGCGATGACCGGCAGACGGCCGATGAATTCCGGGATCAGGCCGAACTTCTGCAGGTCTTCCGGCTCAGTGCCGCGCAGCGTCTCGCCGACACCCTTGTCACTGGCGTTCTTGATGGTCGCGCCGAAGCCGATCGAGGCATTGTCACCGCGCGCGGCGATGATCTTCTCGAGGCCGGCAAACGCGCCGCCGCAGATGAAGAGAATGTTGGTCGTGTCGACCTGCAGGAATTCCTGCTGCGGATGTTTCCGGCCGCCCTGCGGCGGAACTGCCGCAACGGTCCCTTCCATGATCTTCAGCAGCGCCTGCTGGACGCCCTCGCCCGACACGTCACGCGTGATCGAGGGGTTGTCCGACTTGCGCGAAATCTTGTCGATCTCGTCGATGTAGACGATGCCGCGCTGGGCGCGCTCAACGTTATAGTCAGCGGCCTGAAGCAGCTTCAGAACGATGTTCTCGACATCCTCGCCGACATAGCCGGCTTCGGTGAGCGTCGTGGCGTCAGCCATCGTGAACGGCACGTCCAGGATACGGGCGAGCGTCTGCGCGAGCAGCGTCTTGCCGCAACCCGTGGGGCCGACGAGCAGGATGTTGGATTTCGACAGCTCAACCCCGTCGGCCTTGCCGGCATGGGAGAGGCGTTTGTAGTGGTTGTGGACCGCTACCGAGAGGATGCGTTTGGCGTGGCGCTGGCCGATGACGTAGTCATCCAGCACATCACAGATTTCCTGCGGCGTTGGAACGCCCTCACGGGACTTGATCGCGGAGGTTTTGTTTTCCTCGCGAATGATGTCCATGCAGAGTTCGACGCACTCATCGCAGATGAACACGGTCGGTCCAGCAATGAGCTTTTTCACCTCATGCTGGCTCTTCCCGCAGAAGGAGCAGTAGAGCGTGTTCTTGGAGTCGCCGGAGCCGTTTTGCTTCGTCATAACTTCCTCAATGCCGTGAAACGCTTAACGCAGGCTTTAAGGCCTGCCTGGAAGCGATCCGGTTGTTTAAGTCTATAGTTGTTCGCCGAGCCTGCAAGGGGCGGGCCGCACGTTGGAAACAGTGGATTATTTCTCGTCATCCGCCGAACGGCGCTCGTAAACCTTGTCTACAATGCCGAATTCCATGGCCTGTTCGGCCGTCAGGAAGGTGTCGCGGTCGAGTTTGCGCTCGATGACGTCATACGGCTGGCCGGTGTGACGCACATAAATATTGTTAAGGCGGCGCTTCAATTCGATAATCTCTTCGGCATGGCGCTCGATGTCGGTCGCAACGCCCGAATAGCCGCCGGACGGCTGGTGCAGCATGACACGGGCGTTCGGCAGCGCGATCCGCATGCCTTTTTCCCCAGCGGCAAGCAGCAGAGAACCCATCGAGGCCGCCTGGCCGATGCAGACCGTCGAGATCGGGCAGCGGACGTATTGCATGGTGTCGTAGATCGCGAGACCCGACGAGACGTAACCGCCGGGGCTATTGATATACATGGCGATTTCGCGCTTCGGATTCTCGGATTCGAGGAACAATAGCTGCGAGGTCGTCAACGCCGCGACACCATCATCGATGGGTCCGGTGAGAAAAATGATGCGCTCCTTGAGAAGGCGCGAGAAGATATCAAAGGCCCGCTCTCCCCGGCTCGTCTGTTCGACAACCATCGGGACAAGGTTGAGCGCGGTCTCATGGATATTGGACATCAAAGTAGCCTTTGAAAAAACTGGCTGAATCGCTTGCGATCAGGTTTGGCAGATGCCCCTATATTTGTCCACGCGAGCGGCGCCACAAGGGGGCTACAGCTGTGGAAAGGCTTAGCGGAACGGCCATTCCGGTTCATTGCTCGGCAAGGCCGCTGCCGGATCGCGGATAAAGGCGAGGTAATCGGCGATCACCTTGTCCCGCTGCAGGTCACTGAGCAGCACGTGGTAACCGTCCCTGTAATAGACGGTGCGGACATGCGGAGGCAGATGCGGCGCGGTCCGTTTCGGTCCGTTGGGCGGCACGACCTGGTCATGCGCGCCGTAGGAGACGAGGACCGGAACCCTCGCCGGCAGACGCCGCACCTGCTCATGGGCGCGCTCCATCAAGGCGACGGCGCCCTTCAGCTGGTCGATCCGGTTTTCCTGCGCGTGGTGGGGGTCGGCGTCCTGTATGGCGAGGAACGCGTCATTGTCCGTCAACTTCGGTTTGGCAAACTTCGGCGGGCGCACGACGAGACCGGGCGCCGCCTTCGAACCGATCCAGAGCGTGGAGGCGAACAGCGGGTTCAGCGCCCCCCACCCTCGCAGCCCCGGACCGGACAGGATCAACCGGTCCGCGGCAGGCGGGCGGTCCGACGCGAAGGCGGTGATCGCAACGGCGGCCCCCATTGAGATGGCCACAACACTGACGGTCGCGGACGGATGCCGGTCACGCGCCAGCGAGACAGCGGTACGCAGGTCCTCCTGCATGGTCGCATCCCCGGCCCAGAGGCCGCGATTCACGGAACGGCCAAAGCCGCGCTGGTCATAAGCATACACGGTCACGCCGCTGCGTGCCCATTCGGGCGCCGCGAGCCGGAACTCGCCCGCATAGTTGTTCATGCCGTGGATGCCGACGATGACATGCTCTGGCTCGGCGACGCCTTCTGCGGACCAGATGCTCAATCCAAGTCGCGCCCCATCATGGCCTTCCATCACGCCTTCGCTATCCAGAAAGGCGGGCATGGCGTGGCTCAGCAGGCGGCGGGCGCTGTGTTGACCGAAGCCCATCGCTTGCAGGCCTGGAGGAATGGCCATTCGCCTTCGCCGCTGGGCAAGGCCGCGTAAGGGTCCTTCATAAAGGCGAGATAATCGGCGTGCACTTTTTCGGCCTGCAGGTCGCGCTCAAGCATGTGATAGCCGTTCTTGTAGTAGACGGTGCGCGTGCCTGCGGGCATCAGCTTCGCCGTGCGTTCAACGCCGTTCTGCGGAATGACGATGTCCTTCGCGCCGTAGGACGCCAGCACCGGAATGCTCTTCGGCAGACGCGCCGCGGCCCAGTGCGCATTCTCCATGAGGTTCACGAGGCCGTAGACCTGGTCGATGCGGTTCTCGTAGGTCATGTGCGGATCAGACCAGGTCCGGCGCAGCATGGCATTGTTGTCCGACGGCTCAATCTTGATCAGTCCGGCTGGCGGCACGACGATCCAGCCGGGATTGGTATAGGTGGAGGCCATAAGGCTCATCCGGTACAGCGGATTGATCGCGCCCCAACCGCGCAGGCCGGGCCCCGAGAGGATGAGGCGATCGGCTTTCGGCGGATCGTCCGACCCAAATGCCGTCATCGCGACTGACGCGCCCATCGAGATGCCGACCACCGTGATCACCGCGTCCGGATGGCGCTGGCGCGCCACGTCGACCGCTGTGCGCAGGTCCTCGCGCAGCAATTCCTCTTCAGGCCAAAAGCCCTTTTTCGGAGACCGCCCGAAGCCGCGCTGGTCGTAGGCATAGGTCGTGACACCGCGCGCCGCCCAGTAGGGCGCCGCCATGTGGAAGGCGCCAGCATAGTCGCTCATGCCGTGCACGCCGACGACCACATAGTCCGGATCATCCGTCCCTGCCGCTGGCCAGACGGTCAGGCCCAGGCGTGCGCCGTCGGCGGCGACGAAGGTGTCCTCTTCGGGCAGGAACGCCGGCTCGATCCTGACGGCCGATTCGAGTGCGCCGATGACCACAGGGTGTGCGCAGGCCGGCAGGGCGACCGCCGCAAGGCCCGCAAACAGCGCGGCAAGGCCGATCCGGGCGCTGTTTCTCCAGTCCTGAAATGCAAACTTCGTCATGGCGATACCTCTTGGCCCCGGCGGGCCGTCAACTCAGGACTATAGAATTTGCACCTGAACGCCCAGTGACAAGTCCGGAAACACAGGCGGAGTGCGTGAAAACCGCCCGGCCCGTGCTTGATGACCCCTGCATGACATGCGAGACCCGCCCCATCAGAAATTCTGGCCGGGCCTACGGCCTTGCGTACTTCGCGGGAAACCCAGACATGATCCTACGCCTCGCCCTCCTCAGTGCCGCTGCGGCGCTCACCCTCACCGCGTGCGCCCCTGATGCGGCCGTTCCGGTCACCGAAGCGCCTGCCGCTGCGGCGGAAGAACTGCTGCTGCCGCTGCCGGAAGGCACGACGCCGGCGATCACTGCGGCTGATCTGGCCGTCCGCATCAAGACGCTCGCCGACGATACGTTCGAAGGCCGCGGCCCGGGCACGCCGGCCGGTGAAGCCTCCGCAGCCTGGATCGCTGCCGAAATGGCGCGCCTCGGCGTCGCGCCCGGCGGCGACAACGGCACCTACTTCCAGGAAGTGAAGATGGTGAACCAGACCGTTGACCCGGCCACGTCCGAGCTGATTGTGACCTGGCCGGACGGCGAAGACCTCTCGCTCGGGTTCAAGTCGCAGGCCGTCTACTGGACGAAGCGCCAGAACGCGGACCAGGTGAGCTTCGCGCCGGGCGATGTCGTGTTCGTCGGCTACGGCGTCGTGGCGCCGGAGTTCGGCTGGAACGACTATGCGGGACAGGACTACACAGGGAAAACCGTGATCATCCTCGTCAACGACCCCGGCTTTGCCACCGGCGACGCGAGTTTGTTCAAAGGCAACGCCATGACCTATTATGGCCGCTGGACCTACAAGTTCGAGGAAGCCGCCCGCCAGGGCGCCGCCGCTGCGCTGGTCGTGCATGAGACCGACGCCGCTGCCTATGGCTGGGACGTCGTCACCGGCTCGTGGACCGGCGCGCAGTCCGATCTCGTCCGCGCCGATGGCGGCGCAAGCCGCGCGGCCGTCGAAGGCTGGATCACGCGGGAGACGGCCGAGCAACTGTTCGCCAAGGCCGGGCTCGACTTCGCCGCGCAGAAAGCGGCAGCCAACACGCGCGGCTTCACGCCTGTCGTGATGGAAGGCCTGACAGTGCGCGGCACAGTCAACCAGACCATCGAGCCGCTCTCGAGCCGCAACGTCGTGGGCGTCATCCCCGGCGCGACAAAGCCGGACGAATACGTTCTGTACACGGCGCACTGGGACCATCTCGGCATGAAGACCGGCGAGAAGACCGGCAAGGAAGGCGAAGACTTCTACGAGGACGACATCTTCAACGGCGCCGTGGACAACGCGACCGGCACCGCCGCGCTGCTCGATATTGCCGAAGCCATGAAGGCCGAAACGCTGGACCGCTCCGCCCTCTTCGTTTCGGTCACGCTTGAAGAATCCGGCCTGCTTGGCTCGGCCTACTATGCCGAAAACCCGACCGTTCCGCTGAACAAGATCGTCGCCGGGATCAACATGGACGGCGCGCTGCCGATCGGCCCGACCAAGGACATGGTGGTCGTCGGCTACGGCGCCTCGCAACTCGAAGACCGGCTGAAAGACGTGCTTGCCACGCAGGGCCGCGTGATCAAGGCGGACCCGACGCCGGAAGCCGGCTATTTCTACCGTTCGGACCACATCTCCTTCGCCAAGAAGGGCGTGCCGATGCTCTACGCCGATGGCGGCGAAGACAAGGTCGATGGCGGTGTCGCGGCCGGCAAGGCGGCCGCCGCAGCCTATACGGCCGAGCGCTATCACAAGCCGATGGACGAATACTCGGACGACTGGGATCTCACCGGTTTCGAGCAGGACATCCAGACGCTGTTCCAGGTCGGACGCGACATCGCGAAGTCCGCCGACTGGCCAACCTGGTATGCGGGCAACGAGTTCGAAGCCGCCCGCAAGGAAAGCCTCGGCGGTCAGTAACCGGCGATGCTGTCCTATCAGCACGGATTTCACGCAGGCAACCGCGCCGACGTGCTGAAGCACGCCGTGCTGGACCTTGTCCTGCGCGACGCGGCGAAGGGATCGCGTGCGCTGCTCTATGTGGAAACACATTCCGGGCGCGGACGATACGACCTGACCGGCGCGCAGGCCCGCAAGGGCGGCGAGGCGGATACCGGCATCCTCGCCCTGCTGAAGGGCAACGCTCCGGTGGGCTTTGAAGACTGGCTCAAGCTCGTCCGTGAGCGGACGGAAAAGGACTATCCGGGCTCCCCTGCCCTGGCGCTCGCCCGCCTTCCGGCCTCGGCCCGCGCGATCCTGTTCGAGCGCCACCCGGCCGAGTTCAAGGCGCTGACGGAGAATGTCGGCGCCGACCCGCGCGTGCTGATCCGCGAGGCGGACGGCTATTCCGGCGCGCTGAAACTCGCGCCGCGCGGACACGAACAGATCATCGTCTTCTCCGACCCGAGCTACGAGACGCGGCGGGATATCGAAGCGCTCGCCCTCTGGACCCCCAAGGCGCTGAAGCGCTGGCCGACCGGCATGGTCCTGCTCTGGCTTCCCCTCTTCCGGGACGGCCGCGAGGCGGAGTTCGGGGAACTGCTCGCGGAACTCGGCGCCAACCTGATCGCCGGGTCGCGCTGGCCGGTGGCTCCGGACGAGACCAGTTCGCTTGAAGGCACAGCGATTGTGGGCTTCCGCGTGCCGGACTCGGTCGCGCGCAAATCGGAAGCAATGGCCCGGGACCTTGAGGCGCTCTGGGCCAAAGGCGCCTGAACCTCACAGGAAACGAAGCCGGTCCACCGGAAAGCCGCGACGCCCGTATTTACTTTAAGGTGAATATCGGTAAATTTCTAACATGGATTGTATTCGTCAGATCAGTTCAGAACGCCGGCGCCTTGATGAGCGAACGCTCTCGCCTGCCTTTCATCTCGCCGTGATCGAAAAAGCCTTGCGATTCATTGATGAACAGCTGCCAGGCGCCGGAACACGCTTGCAGGCAGAGGAGGCCGCCGAGTTGCGCGCGGCCTGCGAAGAAGCGCTGGAAGCGCTGGCGGACCTGCGAACGGACGCCCGCTAAGTCACCTCTCACGCGATTTGCGCCAAAATCTTTCGCGTTGAATTGTGCCGCGCTGGCCGCGGACTTGCATTGCCGGGCGGGTCCCGATCCCGCACGAAGAGCCATGTCCGAACCCACCTCACCTCCCGATTCGCCGCGCCCCGTCATGGACATCCTGGTCCAGCGGCAGCTCGACAACATGGCGACCGGCAACTCGGCCTATCTGGAAACCTTCCTGCGCATGGTGAAGCGGTCCGGCATGGACATCCGCATCGTGTTTGCCCCGTGGCAATCCTTCGGCAACCGGCCCTGGGCGAGCGTGCATCCGCGCCTCGGCGGGCTGACGAAGGACATCGTGTGGCCAGGCGCGGTCAAGCTCGGCAGCCGCTACTGGTCGCTCTCGCCCCGCATCTGGACGCGTTTTGCCGTCCGTCTCGGGAAGGAAGCCGCCCGCCGCCTCGGCGCGAAGATCGTGATCCCGAGCTATCTCGGCCGTGAGATCAGTGCGCAGGAAGCAGCGATCGTCGCGCGCGCGTGCGATGCAAATCCGTCCGCCATCACGTTGGCCGAGTACAGCTCGATAGGCCCCGCGCTGAAGAATCTGAAATCAGGCACGATCCACGCCTGCCTGATGCACGATCTCCTCTCGGAACGCGCCGAGCGTTTCCGGGAAGGCGGCCAGGTGATCGACTTCGACGAGACGAGCCTTGAAACCGAGATCGGTTGGCTGTCGAGCTGCGACCTCATCTTCTTCATCTCGGCCAATGAGCTTGCGAAAGTGCAGCGCCACCTGCCGGACGCGCAAATGGCCTGGGTGCCTCCGGATGCGCCCGATTATCAGACCACGGAGAATGCCGGCGCACCGCGCGTGGTGTTCATCGGCACGGTGCACGGCGGCAATGCCGAGGCGCTGAACCATTTCCTCGATGACGTCTGGCCGCAGGTCCGCGCCAAGGCGCCGGCGCTCGATTTCTGGATTGCGGGCTCCATCGGCAAGACGTTGACACCCACCCGCGCCGCGCTGCCCGGCGTGAAGGTGCTTGGCCGCGTCGAGTCCCTCGAAAGCATTGGCGGGGCCAACGCCATCGGCATCGCGCCCACGCGCTTCGCCACCGGCACCAGCATCAAGGTCGCGGAATACCTGCTGCTGGGCATGCCCGCCGTCGTCTACCCGCTCGCCCTTGAAGGCTTCGGGCATGCGCTGGACGACCTTGTGGTCACGGCCAAAGGCCCGGACGCACTCGCCGCGGAAATCCTGAACCTCGCGAATGACGGCGCCCGCCGGGCAGCGCTATCCGAGGGCGCCCGCCAGCACGCGCGCACGCGCCTCTCCCACGACGACGCCATTGCCACCATCCACCGGATACTCGCAGAGCGCCGCGCATGAAAAAGCGGGGCCGGATCGCTCCAGCCCCGCCCTGCCTTTGTATCGCTTGAGCCTTACTCGGCGGCGACCGCCATGTCGGCCGCGGAAAGATCCGTGTACCGCTTCAGGTGGTGATCGACGTTGCCGAACTCGGAATCGATGATTGTCAGGCGCTTGAAGTAGTGGCCGATGGCCAGTTCGTCCGTCATGCCCATGCCGCCGTGGATCTGGATGGCATTCTGACCGACGAAGCGGCCGGCCTGGCCGATGCGGACCTTGGCAGCCGAAGCGGCCTTCTTCCGGGTCACATCATCCTCGTCCAGTTTCAGCGTCGCCATGTAGGTCATCGACACCGACTGCTCGGCCTCCATGAACATGTCGACCATCTTGTGCTGCAGCACCTGGAACTTGCCGATCGGCGTGCCGAACTGCTTGCGCTGGCGGGAGTATTCAACCGTCATCGTCTGGGCGACTTTCATTGCGCCGCAGGCTTCTGCGCAGAGCGCAGCGATGGCTTCATCGGTCACGCGTTCGATCAGCGGCAGGCCGTTTGCGGCATCGCCGATTGCTGCGTCCGCGCCCACCGACACGTTATCGAAGTGCACTTCCGAGGCGCGGCGGCCATCAACGGTCGGATAGTCACGCGTGGTGACGCCCTTGGCATCCTTGGCCACGATGAACACGCCGATACCCTTGGTGTCGCGGCGGCCACCGGCCGTCCGTGCCGTGACGATCAGGTGGCTCGCCCAGGGCGCGCCCACAACGACCGCCTTGTGGCCGGAAATCTTCCAGCCG
>JBBSDJ010000026.1:0-29991 GCA_038249555.1 Caulobacterales bacterium | reverse complement strand
TTTGCTAGTGCATTCGCTAGTGCATTCCCGTTCTTCGCTCGAACCGAAACGGTTTGCACCCAAATGTTCTTATTGAGCTATGGATCGGTTATAGTACTCAGATAAATAACAGTAAAAAGTGGGATCCTGGGAAACGCCGCGAAACGGCTCGAAACGAGGGTACGTCTTTCTGTCTCTCCGCCAGCCGCAGATCCAAAGCTTCCGTTTTCAGACTGCCACGGCTTCGGCGGCTTTTGCGGCGGCATCGCCGAAGGCATTGCGCAGCGCGCTGCCATCGACGGGTTCGGTGGTCTGGACGAGGACGATCCGCTGGGTGACGCCGTCGGGGCCCTTGATCGCGCGGCCGCGTTCCACGACCTGCACCCAGAGGCCGGAGGACATCCGGATGCGCATCCGGTGGACGAGTTCTGTTTCCCGGCCTTCGAGCATGGCCTGATAGGCTTCGCGGGCGGAGGTGCGGTCGTCGGGGTGGATCCGCGCGATCCAGTCGAAGATTTCCTCCGACACCGGTTCTGTGCCCTGCGCGAACATGTCGGCCCAGCCTTCGGAATAGTCGACGCGTCCATCCGCGACCGACCAGTCGATGACGCCGGCCGCGAGCAGGTCGCAGGTGACATCGGCGCGGGCAGCGAGGAGATCGGCGTCGCGGACCTGCAGGTCGCGGCGCTGCCATTCGTTCTGGATGACCGAGATGGCGAGGATCAGCGCCAGCAGCGCAGCGCCGAACAGCGCGGCAAACTCGTAGCGGCGGTCGGACAAGACGGAGAGGAAAGAGCGCGGCGCACCGACATAGACGAGCTGCAGCATCTCTCCCGCGACGGCGCGGGTTTCTATGAAGGCCTCATTGTGCTGGCCCTCCACGCGGGAGGCGGCAGACGATTCGTCCGCATGCAGAGGGCGCCAGCCAAGGGCGGTGGCGGCGAGCTGCAGGTCGCCCTCGGCAAACGGCGCGTCGGCAGTGGCGGCGATCAGCACCGTCTGGCCGTCGCGGTTGAGCAGTGCGGCGCGCCAGCCAGGGCCGGCTGCGCCGCCGACCTCCAGCGCGGACTGGAAAGCGCCGGTGCGCAGGATCATGGCGGCGGGCAGAGCGCGGCCGTCTGGCGCCGGCAGCTGCAGGTAGTAGGCGGCGCGTTGTTTCGAGACGGGCGCCAGTTCCAGCGGCAGAAGCTCGCGGCCGGCGCGGCGGCTTGTGGACGGCGGCGCGATGACGCCGGCGGCATCGGACGGCAGGTCGCCATGGACGCTGGCGGGCTTGCCGTCCGGCGTGAAGACCACGATGGCGGTGACCGGCGACGGCGCGAGCAGGCGCGAGAGCGCGGCGTTGAGTTCGATCTTTTCGGCAGGGGAGGCGTCCGGCGCCGTGGCCGACGCGACCAGCGGCGCCGCCAGGAAGGCGACGGACTGGACACGCGCGACTTCGGCTTCGGCGGCGACCTGGCCTGCGCCTGCGGCCTCGGCCAGCGCGCGGCGGCTGCCGGCGGTTGCTCCGTACACAGCCTGCCATGAGTAGATCAGTATACCGAGGATACAGCCGATCAGCGCGGCGGCCTGTACGGCGCGCATCAGGAATGGATCGCTGCGCTCGAGGCGGCGGGCGAGGAGGACGCCGGTCCGGGCCGGCGAGGGAGAGGGGGAGGCTTGCGTCATGGCTGGATCCAGGCGCCGGGATTGAAGGGGTCGATTGGCAGGTCGGTGCGCACGAGGCCGTCGCGCCCGCCGGGCACCCAGGTGAGCGCGAGTCCGACGCGAACGTCCTCATAGGCCTGCGAGACGATGGCGGCGGCATTGGCGGAGAAGATCACGTTGCGGCTTACGCGGCGGGCAATGGAGAGGTCGAGCGCACTCGCGAAACCTGAGCTGTTGCCGCCGCCGATCAGCGGTTGCGGTCCGGCGAGCAGGGAATTGGTGGGCGCTGCGTCTTCCTCCACCGACTCGTGGGCGAGTGCGAGATTGGTGCGGGCGATCCAGTCCTTCAGCGGATCGGTCTGGGCGTTCAGCGACCAGCCGGCCCGGTGGAAGGCTTGCGGGCTGAAATAGCCGCCATGGCCGGGGGTGAAGAAGTTCGTGTTCCGGTCATAGGATTGGTATTGGTAGAACGGGCCGGTCACCAGATAGGCGAAGCCGTCCGACTTGAAGGCGCGCGCGGCGGAGAGGCCGGCGCCGATCATCGAATTGCCGGCGGTGTTCTCGCCGTCCAGCGAGGCGGCGGAGAGGTCGGCCTGCAGGGTATGCGACTTGCCGGCGGGCAGGCGCGCGGACAGGTGTGCGCCGGTTTCCGTGACGCGGCCATAGACATCGCCGCCGGTATCCGTCTGCCCGGCCATCGCGAGGATGCTTTCCGTCTTGGGACGGACGAAGGCGCGGGCCTCAACAGCGCCGCCGCGCATGTCGCGGGCAACCGCAAACTCGGTGTTGAGTGCGGCGTCAGCCTCGGTGCCGAGGGGGAGGAGGCCGATGCGGGCGGCAAGGCTCGTCTCGCCTTCGCGGCTCCAGGCAGCGTAGGGCGCGGCGAAGGTTTCGCGCGGCGCGCGGCCGCCGGACTCGAGTGTGTAGACAGAGACGCCGGCTTCGAAACGGTCAGCGCCGCGCGCGGTGCCGGCGGAGGTGGTGGAGACGAAACCGGTCAGTCGGTTTTCGCCCGCCGTGCCGCCCTGGCGGCGGGCCGTGACGGACTGCCGGTACCAGGTGCCGCCCACACCGTCGAGCGCAGCATAAGTATCCGGCGCGTGGGTGCGCGCGATCAGGTAGTCGCCCTGGTCGAAGGCGGCGGCGGCATAGCGCGCCTCGACCTTGGCGCCGAGGGGGCCGCCAAGGGTGCGGGCGAGGGACGCGGCCGAATCCAGATCGCCGGAGCGCTGGGCGGCAAGCGCGTAGCCTTCGGCCGATTCGGTATCCGGCAGTTCCAGATAGAGGCGGCTGAAAGTGCTGGCGGCGTCACGGTCGTTGCCGAGCTGAAGGTCGGACCAGGCAGCGCGCATCAGGGCCGCGCGGCGGGAACCTGGATGGCCAGCGGCTTCGAGGGCGAGACGGCGGGCTTCGGCAAACGCGCCGTCGCCATAGGCGGAAGCGGCGGCTTCGAGACGCGCGCCCGCGATGAGCGCGTCTGCAGGGTCGGCGAGTTCGGGGTTGGCACGGGCGGCGCTGGCGGCGAGGACGGCGGCGCCGGTCCAGTCACCGGCCTCGCGGCGAAGACCGGCTTCGCCGAGATCAACACGGGCGCCGAGATCGGCGGCGAGGATGGGATCTTTTGTCTGCACGGCGGCGGCGCGGGCAGCGGCGACCTTGCCGGTTGCCAGCGTGGCCATGACGAGGCCGCGCAGCGCGTCCCCGTCGCCGCCGAGGGCGTGGGCGCGGTCGAAATAGGCGGAGGCGCGGGCCGCGTCGGTGTCGAGGAAGTTCCATCCGGCCTGGGTCAAGAGGCGCGGATCGTCCGATTTTGCGGCGAGGATCTGTGCGGTGGCTAAGTCGCCTGCAGCGAGCGCGGTTTCAAAGCGCTGCCAGCGCTCTTCGCGAACGATGCGCGCCTGGGCAAGGCGCACGCGCGTGTCGCTGCTTTGGGCGAGGGCGGTGAGGGCGCCCGCGGCGGCAAGACCATCCGTATCGAGAACGCCGAGGGCGCGATGGGTTAGGGCGGCAGCAGTGTCCGGGTTGGTGCAGGCCGTCAGTGTACGGATGTAGAAGGCGTTGATGTCCCGCTGCGCGCCAAGGCCTTCAAGCGCATCGGCGCGGGCCCACAGGTGGAAGGGCGCGTCACAGGCAGACGGGGACGGGGCGGGCAGCAGGGCGATCGCGGCGGTCCAATCCTTCGCCGCCAGCGCGTTGCGGATACTCTCGTCGCGCTGTCCGGCGCTCAGGTAGGATTTCAGCTTTGCGGGCGCTTTCCAGGCCGGATTGGACGATTGCAGCGCGCGCAGCACTTTCTGCGCGGCGTCCCAGTCGCCGGCCGCGCCGAGGTCCCAGACGGCCTGGACGAGGGCCGGGGCGGGTTCGGAGATCGTCTCCACTGTGGCAGAAATCTCTTCCGGGCCCGGCGCGCGCGGGATGCCGATTGCGAAGACGCCTTCGGCCTGTCCGGCACGCGCGGCCTGGGCAGCCGCCAGCGGAGACGCGGCGGCGAGCGCGACACAGGCACTGGCCAAGGCCGTGCATAGGAGGCGCAGGCCCCGGATCATTTGTCGTTGATGCGCTTGCGCATGTAACGGGCGATCAGGGCGAGGGCGGCAGCGAGGCCGAACAGCACGGCGGCAATCGACAGGATCCAGCCCCAGGGCGTGCGGCCCGCAGTCATCCGCGCCTTTTCGCCCACCGGCAGGCTGCCGATCTCGAAGTTGTCGCTGGCCGCCTGCGTGACCAGGGTGGCGGCGTGCTCGCGCCAGACGGCCGTGCCGCCCTGCAGCTGGCTCCAATGGCTCGGCTGCACGAGGGCGCGGGTGGAGGCGAGCAGCTGCGCGCCGGTCTCGGCGGTCAGCACGGTGACCAGGCGGCCCGGGTGCCCGGGCGATTCGCCTTCGATCAGGAGGCCGTTATCGCCGAGGTCGACAGTGGAGACGTTGCGGGTGAACCCGTCCGCTGCGCCGCCCGACAGCAGGTTTGACATGTTGAGCTCGGCGGGCAGGAAGCCTTTCAGATCCGGCCGTGTACCGACGATCAGGGTGTGGGCGTCCGGAAGCTCGAGACCGAAGCCGAACGTGGCGTCTGTGAAGACGGTGCCATAGATCTGGCCCAGCCGGGCGGCAAAGGTCCAGACCGCTGCGGCCGTGTCGCTGCCGGTATCGGTGGCGAGCACCGAGAAGGGCTGCGCGCCGAGCCCGGTATAGGGAAAGCCGGCTTCCGACAGCAGGGCGAGGTTCGGCAACTCGACGTATTCATCGGCCGGGGGCAGGGCCAGCGTCGAGGTGTCCTTCAGGATGAAGGCGAGGTGGCGCGTGTTGCGCGCTGCGCATTCGCCGACCGATTCCGTCGACAGCTCCACGTCAAACCGGACGCGGTTGCGGCCCGGGCGGAAGGCGGCGGCCGGGATCGCGATCTCGTAGCCGGGCGTGACTTCCCCGTCGGGATTGGTCAGCCGGACGGCCCGCTGGAACTCATCGTTCACAAGGATGTTGACGACCGACTTGTCATCGAGACCGGCGCCGTAGGCAAAATCGAGCGAAAGCAGAACATCACTCTTGGCCCGGAAGCGAACGTCCGCTGGCAGATCAAAGGCAATTTCCGCCTCGCCGTGTTCCTTGCCGAGAACGGAGGTGTTGACCAGACCGAGGTCTTTCAGCGTGAACTTGGCATCTGTCCGCAGCGTCTGTTTCCGCGGCATGAGATTGCCCTTCGGAATCTCGTCCGGGGACAGCACCAGCGAAGCGGTATCGGAGAGCGGGAAGTTGCCGGCTGCGAAGGCGCGCACGGCGCCCTCGATGGCGGCGGGCGTGCGCCCGGACGCGATGATCAGGAACCGTGTCGGGTCAGCCGGGGAGGGCCCGATCGACAGCCAGGAGTCCTCGCCCTTCAGATTTGCGAGCGCGGCAGGGGCGATACCGGCGAGATCTTCCGGCGTGCCGATGGCGATCAGGTCAGACTTGTTGGATGTGGCCGCGAGTGTCGCGGCCTCGGCGCGCGTGATGCGCGGTACGGTGTAGCCAAGGCGGTTCGCAACGGCCTGCGAGGCGAGCGCACCCCAGCGCAGGCCATCCGCGGTCATCTCGCCGCGGCCGGTCACGACGGCGAGATCATCCACGCCGCCGACACCGGCGGTGATGACGGCGGAGAGATCAGCCAGCGACGCGGTGAAGGGCCGGCGCGCATAAATGACTTCGACATACGAGCGCGACGTGTCGATATCGGTCCAGAGTTCTGCGGCGTCGGGATCCTGGCAGCCGTAAGTGTAGCGCTGCACGGCGTCGATCTGCAGGGTGTTGAACCCCGAGACGAGGACGGAGGAGTCGAGGACGATTTCGTTGACGCCGGCGGCATGCTCCGTGACGCCGTCAACCTGCGCAATGAAGCGGCCGTTCAGCCCGAGACGCAGCTGCGGCCGCGAGCCTTCCTGGGCGCGGCCGCTGACATGCCGGAAGATCAGCCGCGCGGACTGGATGTCCGCCTGCGGTGCAATGGCGAACGAGACCTGCGCGGTGGCCTCGGCACCGTCGAGACGTATTGCGCCGGGCTGCGGGCGCAGCGCAGCGAGCGGCAGGCGCGCGCGCCAGAGGCCGTTCTCCAGCGGCTCCGTGACCATTTTCGGATTGTCGCGGAAGCGCGCGTAGACGTCGTAGAGCGCATCCTCGGCGGGTGCTTGCTGCGCCGCCGACGGCGCAGCGAGCGGGGCGACTGTCAGCAAAAGGGCCAGTGCGGCGGAACGGAGGGCGGAGTTCATGTTCGGACTTCCCGGGTGATGGCGCGAATGTGGATCAGGGCGTGGGACAGGCTGGAGCGGATGAGGCCGGCGATCTTGGTGCCCATGTGGTCGGCGCTGGCGCGGCCATCGCGGAACGTTTTCCAGTTCTCGCTGCGCGCGTACATCAGGGCGACGACTGCGGACCATTGGTCCGGTGTCTGTATATCGAAGCTGAGGCCCAGCTTCTGGCTGCCGGGCTCATCGAGCACGGAGAGTACCTTGAGATGCAGCTGCGCCGGGGATGTCGCGCCGAGTTCGCGGGCATCTGTCTGGAAGGTGTCACCGGCGGCAAACCGCTTGGCGCCGCTGTGGGGCACGCGCACGCCGAGGCCTGTGATGGAGATGTCGGTCATGGTGCCCGGGACGGCGGTGCCCGGCTGGTGCAGCGTGATGGGGCGGTCGGTTTCGAACCGCGGGAAGACACGCTGCTGCGAGCGCTCGTAGAGCACCCCGAGCGCCGAGACGAGCAGCAGCAGGTGGAAGGTGTTCCAGAAGAGCAGAACCGAGACGACGCCCGCGCCGACGGGGTCGAAGAAAAAGCGGATGATCCCGGCGAGCTGGCCGAGGCAGACAACGCCGATCAGGAAGTAGAAGGGGCGGGCCAGCGGCGAGACGAAGTTCTCGTCGAGATTCTCGCCCTTGGGTGTCACGGCAAAGCTCGGCGAGCGCGGATTGCGCAGCACCTGCAGGATGGCGCCGGAGCAGTGGATGGACTGGATGACTTCGTAGAGCTCAGACGCAAAGGCCCAGCGCGTGTGACCGTAGAGGATCGACGACAACATCAGGGCACCGACGATGTGCGGCAGGCCGTACATCAGGAAGTCCGACAGGTCGCCGATGTAAACCTGGATGCCGAACAGGAGATAGAGCAGCGGGCCAAGGATGAAGGCCATGCGCGCGAGCGGGAAGAACCAGTAGAAGCAGGAATTGAAGTAACCTATACGCTGGGCCAGCGTCAGGCCCTTCTTCAGCAGCGGGTTCTTCAACAGGAAAATCTGGACCATTCCCTGGGTCCAGCGCATCCGTTGCACGATGAAGCCCGAGAAGGTCTCGGGCGAGAGGCCGGCGACCATCGGGCGATCGACATAGGCGCTTCGGTAACCCCTCGCGTGAAGCTCGAGCGCGGTCTCGGCATCTTCGGTGATTGTCTCACCCTGGATGCCTCCGATCTCCATGATGTACTTGCGCCGGAGCAGGGCCGCCGAGCCGCAGAAGAACGAGGCGTTCAGCCCGTCCAGCCCGCGCTGGATGACCGAATAGAACATCTCGTTCTCGCTCGGCATCTTGCGGAACGTGTCAAGGTTGCGCTCAAGCGGGTCCGGGTTGAGGAAGAAATGCGGGGTCTGGACGAGGAAGAGTTTCGGGTCCTCGATGAAGTAGCCGACGGTGCGGGTCAGGATGTCCGTAGACGGAACGTGATCGGCATCGAGGATGAGGATCAGCTCTCCATCCGTATTCTGGAGCGCGGCGTTTATGTTGCCGGCCTTCGCGTGATTGTTCTTTTCGCGGGTCAGGTAGTGCGCGCCGAGGCGGGCACAGACTTCCTTGAGGTGGTCATGACGCGCCTGGGCTTCGGCGGCCTTCTTCGGGTCGGACTGGTTCCGCTTGCCGAGCGTGCCGCCATCATCGAGCAGGTAGACCTTCACGCGGCCAGCCGGGTAGTTCACATTGAGGGCGGCGGTCAGCGTGACTTCGAGGAGGTCGTTAGGCTCATTATAGCTTGGGATCAGGATGTCGACGGTCGGGCACGCTGCTGGTGACACCGGCGCCGGGCGAGGCGGGCGCTTGTAGACATCCACGGACAGGAAGGTCGACAGAAGAAGCAGGATATAGCCGTAGGTCTCCGCGCCGAGGAGAAATATTCCGCCCACGATCGATAGGATTGAATCCGACGGCATCGTCTCGGTCACACGCCAGATCATGTAGCGGGTGCTGGTGAAAACGATGAGCAGCGCGACGAAGGTGCGAAAGGGACCGCCGGAGGGACGCAGCCAGCTCATCAGGAAATAGGTGGCGATGGTGACAATGCAGAGCAGGACCTGCACGCCGTCCGGCACCGGCGCTGCGGCGATCAGTGCGATGCTGGACAGGACCACGACAGCACTGACGGTGCGCAGCGGCGCGAAACGCGACGCCGGCCCGTGATCTGCTGATTGTGGTGTCTCGTGCACCATCGGGGTGTTCCATCTGAACTGCTCCCGATGAGGTCTGACATTTCAAAGTGAATTCACCGATAATGGAAAGTAACCAGAAACCACCAAGGGTTAATTTTCGAGGCACTTCTGTATACGGATCAAGTTTCTGGGGCTTTCCAGCGCCCGTCGGTGGCCGTTCTGCCGTTCAGGGCTTGATCCACTTTTCCGAAATGCTGGCGCCCGCGTGCACGTCGAAGTCTTCGGCGCTGCGCGCGAGGGCGATGTCGTAGCGCCCTTCGGGGACGTGCCAGCCTCGGCGGCCCGTGTCAAAATCTGCCAGAAGGCGCGGATCGGCGGTGAGGGTGACGGAGGCGCGTTCGCCAGGTTTCAGCCGCAGGCGTGACCAGCCGAGGAGCCGGCGGATCTGCGCGCCGCTGCGATGGGTGAGATAGACCTGCGGCGTGTCGATGCCGTCGCAGGGGCCGGTATTGGTGACATCGAATGTGATCGTCAATGCATCGCCGCCGATGACGGCCAGGTTGGCGTAGCTGAACGCCGTGTAGGACAGGCCATAGCCGAACGGAAAGAGCGGCGCATGTCCCTCGCGCGCAAACCAGCGATAGCCGACATAAGAACCTTCCGGGTGCGGAACGTCGAACCCTTGCGCGTGCGCGAGATCGACCCGCGGGCCGAACGGCGCCGCCCAGCGTTTGCCGAGGCCCGGCAATTCCGGGCGCGGCAGCTGTTCGGTCGATTGCGGGAAGGTGACGGGCAGGCGCCCGGACGGACAGGCGGCGCCGAACAGGATATCGGCAATCGCTTCACCGCCTTGCGCGCCGGGATACCAGGCCTCGAGCACAGCGGCGACGCTCCCCAGCCACGGCATCAGGACCGGGCCGCCCGTCTGCAGGACGACGATGGTGTTGGGGTTGGCGGCGGCGACCGCGTCGATCAGCGCATCCTGGCCATTCGGCAGCGTCAGGTCCGGAACGTCGGCGCCTTCCGTGGTCCATTGGTTGGCGAAAACGATGGCGATGTCGCAGTCGCGCGCGATCATCGCCGCTTCGGATGGGTAGCGTCCATTGGCGAAGCTGACCCGAGCCCCACTGGCTGATCGTTTGATGGCGGCAAGTGGCGCAGACGGGTGGTAGGCTTCGCTGGCCATCGCCATCATGGCGCCTTCGCCGCCGGCATGGATGAAGGCGGCGTGGCCCTTGCCGGTGGTGACCTGAGAAGACCCGCCCCCACACAGGACACCAACATCGGCATGCCCGCCGATCACGGCGATGCGTTTCGCGCCGCCGGTCAGGGGGAGGATGCCGCGCGCGTTCTTCAGGAGGACAATCCCCTCCTCCGCGGCCTTGTGCGCGATCCGTCCGTGGGCGGCGTAGTCAATCGGTTCGCCCTTCGGCAGCGGGCGGTCGAACAGGCCGGCGGCAAACATCGCGCGCAGGATGCGGCGGGCCATATCCGAAATGCGTTCCAGCGGAGTCTCGCCGGCGGCGACAGAGTCGCGCAAGGGCGCCTCAAACCAGACGCGATAGTCCAGCTGCTCGCCGGATTGCTGGTCGAGGCCATTGGCGGCGGCGTGCACGCTGGTGGTGGCGCCCCAATCGGCCATCACGAATCCCTGATAGGCCCAATCACCTTTCAGCACGCCGTTCAGCAGCGCGTCGTTTTCGCAGGCATAGTGGCCGTTGATCTTGTTGTAGGCGGACATGATGGCGCCCGGCGCGCCGCGTTCGATGGCGATCTGGAAAGCGAGCAGGTCGCTTTCGCGCAGCGCCGCTTCGTCGATGATGGAATTGACGACGTGCCGGCCGGTTTCCTGGTCATTCAGCACGAAGTGCTTGGCGGTGGCGATGATGCCCTGGCTCTGGGTGCCCCGGATGGCCTCGCCGGAGAGGACGCCGGCGAGCAGGGGGTCTTCGCCAAGGTATTCGAAGTTGCGCCCGCACCTCGGATCGCGCACGAGGTTCATGCCGCCGCCGAGGAGGACGTTGAAGCCTTTCTTCGCCGCCTCATCGCCCACCATGGCGCCGGCTTCGTGGGCGAGGTCCGCATCCCAGGTGGAGGCGACGGCCAGCCCCGAGGGCAGGGCCGTGGCGGTGTCGCCCGGCCGGGCATTGCGCGGATTGGTGACGCCGAGGCTCGCATCGGTTTCGTAGAGGCCGGGAATGCCGAGGCGCGGAATCGGCGGGACATAGCCTGCGGCCGGAATCGCGCCCTCGGGCAGGGGCGCATCCGGCAGGAATCCGATGGCCCATTGGCTGTGCAGCAGGCCGTAGCGTTCGTCCTCGGTCAGGGCCGCGTCCAGCAGGGCCGCGCGCGCGTCCGGCGTCAGTCCGGGCGCCATCCAGGGCGCATCGGCGAAGGGGGCATCAGAACTCACGGGCATCCTCCTGCGGGCGGCTGCAGCGCAGAACAGCGCCGCGCCGGACACGTATACTCCACTCGAAGCGTTCCGGCATCCATGGGCATCGGCGTGTCCTTCGCCTAGTCGCCGGCCGGGGCGCCTTCCACCAGATCATGCCGGTGCAGGGTGTCGGTGACAAGATTGGACCAGACAGCATAGCCCTTTTCGTTCGGGTGAATACCATCGGCCGTGAAAGTGGCGCGCAGTGCGCCTTTTGAGTCGGCGAGACGCAGGTAGGTATCGAGCAAGGTGTATGGCGCTTTCTTGCTGCCTTTCTTCAACAGCGCATTGATGGCGCGCGCCTTGTCGTTGGGGGCGTAGTCGACACGCATCGGAGGGACGGTTTGCACAAAGATGATCGTGCCGGGAGTACGGGACCGGATTCTGGCCGCGATCCGGTTGATATTTGCAACGGTGGTCTCGGGTGTGTTCTTGGACCAGAGATCGTTTGTGCCGATCATCAGGAATACGGCCTTCGGTTGGCTGGCGGTGATTTCTTCGAGGCGCACCAGGACGCCGTCCGACGTATCACCGCTGATTCCTCGGTTCTGCAGCGTGACGCCTGCCCGGACAGATTGTGTCCAGTCGTTCAGTTCGATGAGACTGTCGCCGAGCATGATGATCTGTCCGCACGCGAGCGGCGCGCGCGAGAATTCCCGCAGGCGCTTGCGGAAGTGTTTGTGCGCAAAGGATGTGTGGGACGCCACCTTTTCCTTCGGTGGCTCGAAGGCATCGGCCGGGATAGTAGTGCAGGTGGCGGATTTTTCCTTGATGGCGGGCGCGGCCTGGGCCTGGCCGCTGCAGGCGACGGCCTGAAGCAGCACGGCCAGGGCGAATGCATGCGGGATCAGGGCAGGAGCGCGCCTGGCCATTCGGATCAAGCGGGATTTTCGACCAGGCGGCCCTGCCCGATCAGCTTTCGCGCGCCGACGTCAAAGGCGGCCAATGCGCCGAAATAGAAGACGGCGACAATCGTGCTGAAAGAACCGGCCGGATACGATTCGGTGAAACAGGACGTCGCGATGATGCAGTAGAAGATCAGCAGCGCTGAGTTGATCACCGACCCGTCGCGCAGCCAGAGGCCAAGCGTCCGCCAGCCGGCCCAGACCATGGACAGGATAAAAAAGCCGAGGCCCACGAAACCGAAGTGGACCCGCACTTCCCAGAAAGCACTGTGGAAGGAAATCTTGCTTCCTGGGGGCGTGTGGTTGAGCTCGTTGAGCGTTTGCGCGAGACCGGTATTCGGTTGCCAGAATCCCTCTACACCGACGCCGAACCAGGGATGCTGGGCAGAGACCATTTCGGCGGCGTTCCAGATGCCGGTGCGTCCGGTAAGGGTTGGGTCCTTGCCCACCAGTTCGAGGAAATCGCGGACAAACGTGATTTCCGGCATGGACAGCAGGACAAAGGCGACCGCGAGCAGCCCGGATATAATCAGCGCGAGCAGCGCCGAGCGCAGGTGCGCCACGTTGCCGACGGCGACCCAGAAAACCTTGATGCCGATCAGGATGACAGAGCCGAGCACGGCGAAGACCAGCGACGTCGCGGAGTCTGCGCTTAGCTGGATGTAGAATGCCAGGGGTGCGACCGCCAGGGCGATCAAACGGAAGATGGTTTGTTCCTGATGGTTGAGGGCGGTCGCGAGTGCAATCAGTGTGACGAGCATGAACTGGTAGGCGAGGAGGTTCTTCTGCGGCAGCGGGCCGCCTTCGCTGAGCGTTCCGAAATAAGGGATGCAATAGAGTGAGGCGAGAGCGCCCGCGAGCATCATCACGCGCAGGAATTCCGACGGGCGCAGGCGGGCGGCGACGGTAATCAGCGAGATCGGCGTGAGGATGCCCAGCATCACACTGCGTAAACCGTCGACCGGATAGTCCGTCCAGAAGATCGAGAAGAGTGAGAGGATCGGGTAGGGCAGGAGGGGCCAGCTCTTCTGCAGGAGCGGAATGGTTTCGTGCCGGTAGACAAAGAACAGGCCGAGCATCACGCAGATGCAGCCGTAGCGGATGGGGGTGAATGCGAGCAGCGGCAGGTACAGCGCGAAGAACCAGGCAACAAACATCGCCTGTTCCCATGCGGGCGCGCGGCTTTCGTCCTGGTAGACGTTCACCGGGATCACCCGCGGGGCGGGAAAGAGGCTCAGGTTTGACGTCAGCAAGTTGCCTGCCTCCATGTTCGAGTCCAGCCAGCCTGCAAAATCCATGCCCCAGAGGGGGGGCAAATTCAACGCGCGGCTGGCATTTCTCGTCCATTAACCAGAAATGGATGACGCCAAGATTGACGGCCGGTGTGATCTGCCGGCGGGTCCAGGCAAGAAGCGTTAACCGCTGGCTTGAATTTCTGTGGCCTGGGGGCTGGAATGCTTCTTGCAGCCGGTTGCAGAGTTCCTGCGGTTTTTGTTTCTGCCGCCAGGGATGTGGCGCGTGCTGTGGGCACAAGGGATGTTTGAAGGTCCGGTGAGGCAAGTGATGCAGTTGAGACAGTTCCTCCCGTCCCGGGTTTTCCAGCGCAGCATCAACCCGGCAAGCTACCGTCCGGAGATCGACGGGCTGCGTTTCTTCGCCATCATGATGGTGATGGTCGGGCACTTGCTGGAGCGGGTGGAGCGTTTCTGGCTCGAGCCCAATCCGGGCCTCGACAATGCCGCGATCAATTCGGTGCTGCATTTCTTCGCCAGCCCCAACCAGGGCGTGCTGCTGTTCTTTGCGATCAGCGGTTTCATCATCGCCAAGCAAATGCAGGATGTTCCGGCCGGACAGTTCGATGGCGGCTTTGTCGGGCGGTATTACGTGCGGCGGATGACGCGGATCTTCCCGCCCTACTATTTCATCATCCTCACCACGTTCTGCGCGTACTATTTCCTCGGGCTGGAGCCTTCGGGCCTCAACCGGTCGGCGGCCGCCGAAGTCTCGTTGCCGGAAAGCCTGGCAGCCAGCCTGTTCTACGTGCACGGCGCGGTCTTCGACAGCCTGCCGCGGCTTTATGCGCTCGGCTGGTCGCTGGAGGTCGAAGTGCAGTTCTACCTGCTCGCGCCGCTGATCTTCCTGGCGCTGTTTCGAGGCGATGACCGTGCCGCGCCCTGGCGCTGCGCCCTGATGCTGGCAATCTTTTTCGCAATCTCCTTTGTGGCGATCAACAAGATCGTGCCGATCAATGCGTTCACGATCTTCTCCTACATCGTATACTTCGGCGCCGGCATCACACTCGCGCGGTACGAGCAGGCCTGGCAGCGGGCGTTCAGTGGAATTGGCTCGGCGGCAAGCCTGGTGATCGGTCTCGGCTGCGTGATCGGCATGTTCTGGCTGGGCACGGCGCATTTCGCGCCGTTGGCCATGACGCTGATCTACTGGTTCCTCAGCCTCGGCACGATTGCCCTGCTGTTCGGGCTCGCCTTCCAGCCGGACACGCTGTTCGGACGGCTCTGCCGCATGCCGTATGTCACCTATATCGGCCTGGCCTGCTACTCGCTCTACCTCGTGCACCTGCAATTGTTCCACATTGCCGCGCTGATCGTGGGCAAGTTCTTGCCGATGTCCTATCCGGTACTATTCGGCGCCTTTGCGCTGATCCTGGCAGGCGGCCTGCTGGCCGGATACGTGTTCTTCGTGCTGATCGAGAAGCCTTTCGCCGCTTGGCGCCCGCCCTTGTTTAAGTCCGCCAAGGCGGCCTGAAGCCGCGTCTGCAGTATTTCGCAGAGGCGGCATATCGGCTAGGTCGCAGGAATGACCCAAGTCAAGATCTGCGGACTCAAGGATCCGGACCTCGTGGCGTTTGCGGCGAGGGAAGGGGCGGACTGGATCGGGTTCATGTTCCCGGTCAGCCCGCGGCAGGTGACGCTGGCGGCGGCGGCGACGCTGCTCCTGTCTGTCGGCAAGGCGGTGCCGGTGGCGGTGCTGCTGGATCCCCCAGACACCGAGGTGCAGGCCGTGGCCGCGCTCGGATTCCCGGTCTTGCAGCTGCATGGGGCCGAGACGCCGGCACGGGTCGCCGAGATCAAGACCATGACCGGCGCGGAGGTCTGGAAGGTGCTGGGCGTGCGCTCGGCAGAAGACCTGGCGCGGGCGGGCGAATACGCCGCAGCGGACCGGCTTCTGCTGGATGCCAAGCCGCCGGAAGGGGATGCCCAGAAGGGCGGGCATGGCGCGGCCTTCGATTGGAGCCTGCTGAGAGGCTGGACCGCGCCCAAACCCTGGCTGCTGGCGGGGGGGCTGACGCCTGAAAACGTCGCCGGCGCGATACGCCAAACTGCCGCGCCTGCGGTGGACGTGTCCTCTGGTGTGGAACGGATACGGGGGTTAAAGGACAGGGAACTGGTCCGCGCTTTCATCCGCGCGGCAAAAGGAACCTGAGCCTCATGGATCTGCGCAATACCTGGGACAAATGGCCGGACGCGAATGGCCGGTTCGGCGAGTTCGGCGGACGCTATGTCGCCGAAACGCTGATGCCCCTCGTGCTGGAGCTGGAGGCCGAGTACCGCAAGGCCAAGCAGGACCCGGCCTTTTCGGTCGAGATGCAGGACCTGTGGACCCACTATGTGGGCCGGCCATCGCCGCTGTATTTTGCTGAGCGCCTGACCGAACATTTCGGCGGGGCGAAAATCTATTTCAAGCGCGACGAGCTGAACCATACCGGTGCCCACAAGATCAACAATTGCCTGGGGCAGGTGCTGCTCGCGCGGCGGATGGGCAAGAAGCGGATCATCGCGGAGACCGGCGCGGGCCAGCACGGCGTCGCGACGGCGACGATCTGCGCGCGCTTCGGCCTCGAATGCGTCGTGTTCATGGGCGAGACAGATGTCGAGCGGCAGAAGCCGAACGTGTTCCGGATGCGCCTCCTCGGCGCTAAGATCATTCCGGTCTCGTCCGGGACAGGCACCCTTAAAGACGCGATGAACGAGGCGCTGCGCGACTGGGTGACCAATGTCGACACGACGTTCTACTGCATCGGCACGGCGGCGGGCCCTCATCCGTACCCGGAGATTGTGCGCGACTTCCAGTCGGTGATCGGGCGCGAAGCCCGCGCGCAGATCCTGGAGCGGGAAGGGCGCCTGCCGGACGCCGTGATGGCCTGTATCGGCGGCGGCTCGAATGCGATCGGCCTGTTCCACCCGTTCATCGATGACGAGAACGTGCGCCTGATCGGCGTCGAGGCGGCCGGACACGGCATCGAGACCGGGCAGCACGCGGCGGCGCTGCTGGGCGGGCGGCCGGGCATCCTGCACGGCAACCGGACCTACCTGTTGCAGACCGATGACGGCCAGATCATCGATGCGCATTCGATCTCCGCCGGGCTCGACTATCCGGGCATCGGGCCGGAGCATGCCTTCCTGCGGGACATGGGCCGGGCAGAGTATCTGTCGTGTACGGATGATGAGGCGCTTGAAGCGTTCCAGCTCTGCACACGGCTGGAGGGCATCATCCCGGCGCTGGAACCCGCGCATGCGATTGCCCGCGTCGGCGAAGTGGCGCAGCAGCTTGGCAAGGACGGCCTGATGATACTCAATCTTTGCGGCCGCGGGGACAAGGATGTGTTCTCGGTGGCCAAGGCGCTCGGAGTGGACGTATGACAAAATTGATCCTTGTCCGGATTACGTGCCCCTCGCGCCGCGTGGCCGAGGATGTTGCCGATGCGGCGCTCGAAGCGCGCCTTGCCGCGTGCGCGAACCTCGAAGGACCGGTCACCTCGTCCTATCGCTGGAAGGGCGTGATCGAGCAGTCCTTTGAATTCATCCTCTGGCTCAAGGCGCCGGAAGCGAACTGGACAAAGATCGACGAGCTGGTGAACCGGGTGCACCCGTATGACGTGCCAGCGATTGTCGCGATGCCGTTGACGCATGTCAGCGATGCCTACGCCGCCTGGGCGCTCGAAAACACGGACGTCTGAGATGGGCCGCACACGGATTGAAGCGGCCTTTGCCAAGGCTCGCGGTGAAAAGCGCGCCGTGCTGGTCGCCTACCTGATGGCGGGCGACCCGGACCTCGAGACGAGCTACGCCGCGCTCTGCGCGCTGCGCGACAATGGCGCCGACATCATCGAGCTGGGCGCGCCGTTCACCGACCCGATGGCGGATGGCGCGGCAATCCAGAAAGCCGGCCTGCGGGCCCTGGCGAACGGCACAAAGCTGACCGACGTGATCGCTCTCGCCGCGCGTTTCCGCAAGGACGACCAGACAACGCCGCTGATCCTGATGGGCTATGCCAATCCGGTCCATTCGATGGGCTACGAGACGTTTGCCGGAGCTGCGGCCAAAGCCGGGATCGACGGCTCGATCATCGTCGATCTACCGCCGGAGGAGGATGCCCCGCTGCGCGCGATTTACGCGCAATACGGGCTTTCGGTGATCCGTCTTGCAACCCCGACGACGGACGAGCACCGCGCCGCGAAGGTCTCCGAGGGGGCTTCGGGTTTTATTTATTTCGTCGCCGTAACGGGCGTGACCGGGGCCGGAAGCGCGGATCCTGCAGCGATTGCAGGGCAGGTCGCGATGGTTAAAAGAGTGTCGGGATTGCCGGTTTGTGTCGGTTTCGGTGTAAAAAGTGGTGCACAGGCTGCGGAAATGGCTAAAATCGCAGACGGGGTGGTCGTTGGTTCGGCTTTTGTGGAAAAGGCGGGCGATGCACATGCAACTGGCCGGTTCGAGGCTGCGGCACCCGCGATGGGCGCACTGGCGCGTGAACTGCGGGTTGCCATCGATTCTGTCCGCAAAGCCTGACTCTGCCGCTTACTCGGGAGTTCCTGACTTATGAACTGGATCAACAAGGTCACGCCGCCTGGTCTCAAGACGATCATGTCGAAAAAGGAGACGCCGGACGACCTTTGGGTCAAATGTCCGATCTCCGGAGAGCTGATCTACAAGAGCGACCTGGAGGCGACCTGGAATGTGACGCCGGCCGGCGCGCATCTGCGCATCTCGCCGCGCACGCGGTTTCGCCTCCTGTTCGATGATGAGCGCTGGGAGCCGGTGTCGCTGCCGCCCGTGCCGCTGGACCCGCTGAAGTTCAAGGACGACAAGCCCTATCCCGCGCGCCTGAAGGCGGCGAAGGCGAAGGTCGCCGCGCGCGATCTCAAGGAAACCGAAGAGGGCGGGGCGCCGCTCTTGCAGGAAGACTGCATGGTGGCGGCGTACGGCAAGGTCGGCGGCGTGCCGGCGGTCGTGCTGGTGCAGGATTTCGATTTCATGGGCGGCTCGCTGGGCATGGCCGCGGGTGAGGCCTTCATCACGGCGGCGCAGCTGGCTCTGGCGCGCAAATCGTCCTTCGTGGTCTGCACGGCCTCCGGCGGCGCGCGGATGCAGGAGGGCACCCTCAGCCTGATGCAGATGCCGCGCACGACGCTGGCGATCAATGACCTGGCGGATGCGAAACTTCCCTATGTCGTGGTACTGACGGACCCGACCTCGGGCGGCGTGTCGGCCTCGTATGCGATGCTGGGCGATGTGCACATTGCCGAGCCCGGCGCGATGATCGCCTTCTCGGGTCCGCGCGTGATCGAGCAGACGATCCGCGAGAGCCTGCCTAAGGGTTTCCAGCGTTCGGAATTCCTGCGCGAGAAAGGTCAGGTCGATATCGTCTGTGACCGGAGGAAACTGAAGGCGACGATTTCTCGGGTGCTGTCGCACCTGTTGCCGTTGTCGCGCCGCCGGGATGACCGGTCCAATATCATGCTGACACCTCCGAAAACGCATGCCGACAAGCTACCCCAGCTAAAGGGCGCCGCTGATTGACTGGTAACAGCCCGGCGCTCGACGCCTCGCTGAAGCGGTTCGAGGGTCTCTATCCTGATGTTATCGAGCTTTCGCTCGGGCGCGTGCTGGCGGCGCTCGAAGCGCTCGGCCGTCCGCAGGACAGGCTACCGCCTGTGATCCATGTGGCCGGCACCAACGGCAAGGGGTCCACCTGCGCCTTCATGCGCGCGATGGCCGAAGCAGCCGGATTGTCCGTGCACGTGTTCACATCGCCGCATCTGGTGCGCTTCAACGAGCGCATCCGGCTGGCGGGGGAGCTGGTGGACGATACGCGCCTGATCGGCTGGCTCGATCGGACGTTTGAGGCGATCGGCAGCGGGCAGATCACGCATTTCGAGGCAACGACCGCGGCGGCGATCCTGGCCTTCTCCGAAGTCCCGGCGGACCTCCTCATTCTTGAGGTCGGCCTCGGCGGCCGGTTTGATGCCACCAACGTGATCGATTCGCCGGCGCTGTCGGTGATCACGCCGGTGGACTTTGACCACAAGGCCTTCCTCGGTTCGGACCTGCGCTCGATTGCCGGCGAGAAGGCCGGAATCATCAAGAAGGGGCGTCCGGTCCTGACGGCGATCCAGCGCAAAGTCAGCGACGATGTGATCTCCAAGAAGGCGGCGGCCGAGGGCGCGCCGCTCTACCGGCTGAAGACGCACTTTGTCGATGCGATGCCTGAGGACCTCGCGCTGATCGGCGAGCACCAGCGCTCCAACGCTGCGCTCGCGGCGATGGCGATGCAGCTGTTCGGTAATTCCGTCCGTATACCGCAGGAAGCGATCTTCCGCGGGGCGCGCGAGGCCACGTGGCCCGCGCGGATGCAGCGGCTGAAGCCCGGGCCGGTGACGGCGATGGCGGAGGGCTGCGACGTCTGGCTCGACGGCGGGCACAATCCACATGCGGCGCGGGCAATCGCGCGGCATCTGAATTCCCTCGGCGGCAAGACCGCTCTGGTCACCGCGATGCTGGCGAGCAAGGACTCGGTCGGCTTCTTCATGCCGTTCCGCTACCTGAAGCCGCCGGTGTTCACGATGCCGAACGCGGCCGGGCATGTCGGCGCGGACCCTTTGCAGCTGGTCGAGGCCGCGCACACGGCGGGGCTGGAGGCGACGGCCTGCGCCGGGCTCGCGGACGCGATGCGCGCGGCAGCTGCCAGCGGCGCGGACCGCGTCCTGATCTGCGGCTCTCTGTATCTGGCCGGCATCGTGCTGGGCGAGAATGGGGAAGCGCCGGACTAAGGGTTTGAGTCTCAGGCTTGCGCCTACATTTGCGCGCGCCTCACACGAGCAGAATCAACGCGGTAAAAATTTCTTGCCAAAACTTCCGCCCGCCCCTCTGCACCGGAGGTATACTCCGCCGTCGGAACAAGCCCCGTCCGAGCGCCAGACCCTTCAATTCGCCCCCAAACCGCCGCCTTCCGGCCGAAAACCAGCAAATACAAGGCTCTCAACGCTCCCACGCCAGAAAAAGCGAGAAGAAGTGAGAATCAATGAGAAAAACTGAGAGAAAAACGAGACCGCCCGAGACGGAAACGACGAGAAAAGCAGAAGGGCCGAGAGAGAAAGTGAGGCAGATGAGCCGCCGATCCTCAACCCCTCTCCCGCTTCGCAGGAAAGGGGAGGTTGGATTGATCTTTCCAGGATCGCGCCAAATTGACCCTGACGTAAGCGTCAACTCTTGCGCGCTGGGCGCCGCGACGGTAGGGACGGCGCACTTTCTAGTTCCACAATCATAAACCAGCCTGGGAGCGCCCGCATGAAGGTTCTCGTGCCCGTCAAGCGCGTCATCGATTATAACGTGAAAGTCCGCGTCAAGCCGGACCAGACCGGGGTCGATCTCGCCAACGTCAAGATGTCGATGAACCCCTTCGACGAGATTTCGGTCGAAGAAGCCGTGCGGATGAAGGAAGCCGGCACGGCGACCGAGGTCGTGGTCGTCTCCATCGGCCCGCAACAGGCACAGGAAACCATCCGCACCGCGCTCGCCATGGGCGCGGACCGGGGCATCCTGATCAAGACGGATGCCATGGTCGAGCCGCTGGCCGTGGCCAAGCTGCTGGCGAAGGTCGCTGCCGACGAGAAACCGGACCTGGTGCTGCTCGGCAAGCAGGCGATTGACGACGATTCCAACCAGACCGGCCAGATGCTGGCGGCGCTGCTGGACTGGCCGCAGGGCACGTTTGCTTACAAGATCGAGAAAGACGGCGACGCGCTGAAAGTGACCCGCGAAGTCGATGGCGGCCTGCAGACCGTGAAGCTGAAGACCCCGGCCGTCGTGACCGTGGACCTGCGCCTCAACGAGCCGCGTTACGCCTCGCTGCCGAACATCATGAAGGCGAAGAAGAAAGAAATCGCCGAGAAGTCGCCCGCCGATTACGGCGTCGACATCACGCCGCGCCTGACGGTTGTGAAGGTGACCGAGCCTGCGGCCCGTTCGGGCGGCATCAAGGTTGAAGATGTGGCGGCTCTGGTCGCGAAACTCAAAACGGCAGGAGCTGTCTGATGGCTGTCCTCGTAATTGCTGAACACGCCCACGGCGCGCTGTCGGACGCGACCCACAAAGTCGTCACCGCCGCCTCGAAATTCGGCGGGGATGTCGATGTGCTGGTTGCCGGCGAAAACGCTGGCGCCGTGGCGCCGGTCGCCGCGAAGATTTCCGGCGTGCGCAAGGTGCTGAAGGCGGAAGGCGAGACCCTGCGCAAGCAGACCGCCGAAGCCATGGAAGCGCTCGTCGTGCCGCTGATGGCGGGCTATGACGCGGTGTTCATCGCCGCGACGACCACGGGCAAGAACATCGCTCCGCGCATCGCGGCCAAGCTCGACGTGATGCAGCTGTCGGAAATCGTCGAAGTCGTGGACCAGTCCACCTTCGTGCGCCCGATCTATGCGGGCAACGCGATCATGACCGTGAAATCCTCGGATGCGAAGAAGGTGATCACCGTGCGCGGCACGGCGGTCCCGGCCGCCGGAAATGACGGCTCGGCTTCGGTCGAAGACCTGGCCGCCCCGGCCGCGCAGACCAAGTCGGAATTCGTGTCGGACGAGATGGTGAAGTCGGACCGGCCTGAACTGACCGCCGCGAAGCGCATCGTCTCGGGCGGCCGCGCGCTCGGCTCGTCGGACAAGTTCAAGGAAGTGATTATTCCGCTGGCGGACAAACTGGGCGCCGCTGTCGGTGCTTCGCGCGCCGCTGTGGACGCAGGCTACGCGCCGAACGATTATCAGGTCGGCCAGACCGGCAAGATCGTCGCGCCGGAACTCTACATCGCCGTCGGCATCTCGGGCGCCATCCAGCACCTTGCGGGTATGAAGGATTCCAAGATCATTGTCGCGATCAACAAGGACGAGGAAGCCCCGATCTTCCAGGTGGCCGATTACGGCCTCGTGGGCGACCTGTTCGTCCTGGTGCCGGAGCTGACCAAGTCGCTCTGATCTGCGATTTTTCCGATAAATCAAGGCCCGGCGTCCGCGAGGAGGCCGGGCTTTTTGTTGGTGCAGGGCTGGCCTGCAACCTCGCACTTTGCTGCGCTGCACAAGCGAGTATAACGATGCCCGTTCAACAGGTGTTCAAGGATCAGCTCCATGGCGGAAATCAGTACAGTCGGCGTGATCGGCGCCGGTCAGATGGGCAACGGCATCGCGCATGTCTCGGCGCTGGCCGGGTATGAGGTCGTGCTGACGGATGTGTCGGAAGCGGCGCTCGCCAAGGGGCTCGCGGCGATCGAGGCGAACATGACGCGGCAGGTGGCGCGGCAGGTGATCACGCCGGACGACCTCAAGGCGGCGCTGAAGCGGATCCGTCCGTCCGCGGACATCAAGGCGCACGCGGCGTCTGACCTCGTGATCGAGGCGGCGACCGAGAAGCGGGAGCTCAAGGAGCAGATTTTCCGGGCGGTCAGCGAAGTCGTGCCGCCGCATGCGTTCCTGGCGACCAATACCTCGTCGATCTCGATCACCCGGCTTGCGTCGGTGACCGACCGTCCGGAGCGGTTCATCGGCCTGCACTTCATGAACCCGGTGCCGCTGATGAAACTGGTCGAGGTGATCCGTGGTCTGAATACGGACCAGGAGACGTTCGAGACGGCGATCACCTATGCCAAGCGGATCGGCAAGACGACCACGAATGCGGAGGACTACCCCGCCTTCATCGTCAACCGGGTGCTGATGCCGATGATCAACGAGGCGGTCTATACGCTGTATGAAGGCGTCGGGAACGTCGAGTCGATCGATACGGCGATGCGGCTCGGCGCCAACCATCCGATGGGGCCGTTGCAGCTGGCGGATTTCATCGGCCTCGATACGTGCCTGTCGATCATGCAGGTGCTGCATGACGGGCTCGCCGATACAAAGTACCGGCCGTGTCCGCTGCTGGTGAAGTTCGTCGAGGCCGGCTGGCTCGGCAAGAAATCCGGCCGGGGTTTCTATGATTATTCGGGCGACCATCCGGTGCCGACGCGCTGAAGTCTTAAGCTTTCAGTAACCCTCTCAGGGCTCCTTAGGCTTCCAACAGGAAGTGTGAGGGGAGCCCGACATGTCCATCCGTATACCGCTGAATTACCTGGCCGGGGCTGGGGTGCTGCTTACGATCGTGGCGGGCGGCGCGTATTATGCGTCTCAGGCGCCCGCCGCATCGGCCGCTACCGCGGCCACCGAAATTCCGCTCACGGTCTACTGGTCGGATGGCGATTCGGGGCGGCTCTCGGATGGCACGAAGTTCCGTCTCCACGGCATCGATTCGCCGGAGACTGGCTCGATGAAGCAGCGCGGCGGGGCCAAATGCGAGAGCGAGCGCGCACTCGGTTTCGAGGCCAAGGAAGCGGCGCTAGAGCTGACGCGCGGCAAGGAAGTTACCATCAGCCAGCTGCGCGGGACGGACCGGTATGAGCGCACTGTGGTGCGGCTGGAACTGGACGGCAAGGACCTGGCGGCGCTGCTGGTGGCCGGCGGAACGCACCGGACCTGGGACTATGACGGGCGAGAGAAAAAGCCGGACTGGTGCGCCGGCGCGGCGAGCTGAAGGCTTGCGTTCGGGCGCTCGCGGGCTAGCGTCGCCCTGACGAGAAGGAGCAGGCCATGCGGCGAGTCTGGGTTTCGGGAAGTTTGGCGCTTTCGCTCATCCTGACCGGGTGCGGCGAGGCAGATGCGCCGCGCGGCGAGCCCTATTTCGAGAAACCGGCCTCGCAGGCGGCGCGCGAGGTCCTGGGCGAGGCTCAGCCAGCAGACCTGCCGGCGTCGCAGCGCGCGGCGCTGGCCTATGCGCATGCGGTGACGGCGGCGGCGCTGTTCAAGGCGGGCGATGATGCGGGCGGGGCGGCCATGTCGCGCATCTGGATCCGGCGGCGCATGCCGGGCTGATGGTTGGACTGGATACGTTGGGCTTTGATCCCGCGCCGATCGCGGCGGTCAGGGCTGCGCCGCAGGATGAAACCGCGCTGGCGGCGATGGACACGATGCTCGCGGCGCTGCGTCCGAATGCGGCGGGCAACGTCAAAGAGACGACGGAATTCCTGATGAAGTCACTGGGGGTCGCCTATGAAGCGGGGGCCGATGCGGGGACGATCTCGGATGTGGAGGCCTACCAGAACGCTTACGGCCTGGCCGTGACGGCGCGCGATATTGTCGCCGCGCAGGACGATGCGGCCTATGACGATTTGCGGCTTGAGCTGGAAATCCTGGTGCGGATGTGGCCGGGCAAGGGGCCAGTGGCGACGTCCACGCCCGCGCCGGATCTGGAGATGGCGCAGGCGCTGTTGACCATCAAGCTAGCGATCGCGCGCCTACCTTAGGGCGGCGTCGATGAACTGCACGGCCTCCGAGGCGGCCCAGTCGGCTTCGCCGGACATGCGGGCGAGCTCGGTGCCGTCCGGGCCATAGAGGATCGTGGTCGGGAAGCCCTGGACATTGGCGCCGTAGACGATGTCGCCCCGGTCGAGCGGCGCGTGGCGGAAGGCGATGTTGGCTGCGCCCAGTTCGGTGAGGCGGCGTTTGGCGTAGTCCACGTCCTCATCAGAATCGATGCTGATGGCGACCACTTCGAACGCGTCGCCGCCGCGCGCTTTCTGGAGGGCGCCGAGGGCCGGCATTTCCTTCTCGCAGGGCGCGCACCAGGTGGCCCAGTAGTTCACGAGGATGGTCTTGCCCTTGAAACTGGCGAGCGTGACTTCGGCGCCGGAGGCGTCGTTGAAGGTGCCTTCGGGAACGGATTGGCCGGCGGACGTGAAGTCGAGCCGCTCGAGCGTGCCGGTTGCGTAGCGCTCCAGCGGGTTTGAAGGCGGTTTGCCGCCGGATGCGCTGATCAGCACATAGACAATGGCGGCAAGCGCGACCAGAAAGAGGCCGGAAAAGACATAGCGGTTCATGCGGGGCGTCGTCTCCGTGCGGCCAGTTGCGAGGATATGGCGATGAATTCAGGTAAAGGCCAGACAATGTGGGGTGGCCGTTTTGCCGCAACGCCCTCGGCCATCATGAACGAGATCAATGCCTCGCTGGATGTGGACCGGCGGATGGCGGAGGAGGATGTGGCCGGGAGCCGGGCGCATGCCGACATGCTGGCCGAGATGGGCATCCTGAGCGCGGCGGACAATGAGGCGATCCAGGGCGGGCTGGACGCCATTTCCGCCGAGATGCGGGCGGGCACGTTTCCCTTCCGGCGCGAACTCGAAGACATCCACATGAACGTGGAGGCGCGGCTCAAGGAGCTGATCGGCGAGCCAGCCGGGCGGCTGCACACGGCGCGTTCCCGCAATGACCAGGTGGTGACGGATTTCCGCCTTTGGACGCGGGGCGCGCTGGCGGAGACGAGCCATCTGGTGACGGCCCTTCAAGGCGCGCTGGTGCGCCGGGCGGGGGAGAATGTCTCGACCTTCATGCCCGGCTTCACGCACCTGCAGACCGCGCAGCCGGTTACGCTGGGCCATCACCTGCTCGCCTATGCCGAGATGCTGGAGCGGGACCGGACGCGGCTGCTGGACTGCGCCGTGCGGCTCAACGAAAGCCCGCTCGGCGCGGCGGCGCTGGCCGGAACCGGGTTTCCGATTGACCGGGACATGACGGCGGAGGCGCTCGGCTTTGCCCGGCCGATGGCGAACTCCCTGGACGCCGTGGGCTCGCGCGATTTTGCTCTGGAGGCGCTGAGCACGCTGTCGATTGCAGCGACGCACCTGTCGCGGCTGGCGGAAGAGATCGTGCTGTGGACGAGCCCGCAGTTTGGATTTGCCGTGCTGCCGGATGAATGGTCGACGGGATCCTCGATCATGCCGCAGAAACGCAATCCGGACGCGGCGGAACTGGTCCGGGCGAAGGCGTCGCTGATCACGGGATTGTTTTCGGCGCTGCAGGGGGCCGTGAAGGCGTTGCCGCTCGCCTATGCGAAGGACCTGCAGGACGACAAGCGGCTGACGTTCGAAGCCTTTGACACGTACAACCTGTGTGCGCGGGCAATGGCCGGAATGGTGGAGACGATCCGCTTCAAGCCGGAGGCCATGCTGGCGGCGGCGGGGAAGGGCTATTCGACGGCGACGGACCTGGCGGACTGGCTGGTGCGGGAACTCGGCCTGCCGTTCCGGGACGCGCACCATGTGACCGGGCGGATCGTCGCCTTGGCCGAGGAAAAAGGCGTGGAGCTGGCGGCGGTTTCGCTCGGCGACATGCAGAAGGTGCATTCCGCAATCACCAAAGATGTCTTCAATGTGCTGACGGTCGAGGCGTCTGCCTCATCCCGGACATCTTATGGCGGCACAAGCCCTGTTCGGGTCGCGGAACAGGTGGCACAGTGGAAACAGAGACTGCGACTGGAGTGATGACGATGAAACGGCTTCTGGGCGCTGCAGCAGCGCTTGTCCTTCTGGGGGGTGTTTCGGCCTGCGGGCTGACGGGCGATCTCAAACGCCCCGGTCCGCTGATCGGAAATCCGAACAATGTGGATCCCGCATCCCTGCCGGACGCGGAAAACAAAAACCTGCCACAACTGCCGGACCGTCCGGCTGACCCGGTCGATGAAGAAGCCGAGGACGAACTGCTGGGCGGGCCAGACTCCTGATGCGCGCGCGGGTGTTTCTTGCGGCGGGCGCTGTGCTGTCACTGGCAGCCTGCCAGACGGTGCCAGCGGAGCCGGTGATCACGCTGGCCGAGGCGGCCGAACCCGCGCCGCTAGGCGTCGCGGTTCCCGTCAGCGCGAACCCCGCCGAGGGCATGACGGAGAATGACTGGGGCGGGGAAGTACCGCAATCCAAGCCGGCCGGCGACGTCAACGAAGGCGGCCTAGGCGACCTCGACTAGCCCCGGAGCAAGGATGCATCATTTCAGCTATTCCGGAGGCCGCCTTCACTGCGAAGGTGTGGACCTAGACGCCATCGCTTCGGCGGTCGGCACCCCCTGCTATGTCTATTCGAGCGCCACGCTGGTGCGCCATGCGCAGGTGATCGCGGAGGCCTTCCGTGGGCAGAGCGTACTTATTGCCTATTCGGTGAAGGCCAACGGCAACCTCGCCGTGCTCGCCACGCTGGCCGGGCAGGGCTGCGGCGCGGATGTGGTCAGCGGCGGCGAATTGCTCCGGGCGCGGAAGGCCGGCATTCCGGCCTCGCGGATCGTGTTCTCGGGCGTCGGCAAGACGGCGGCAGAAATGGCGCTGGCGCTGGAGCAGGGTATCCATCAGTTCAATGTGGAGAGCGCGGGCGAACTGCGCCTGCTGTCGGCAGTCGCCGCCCGGCTGGGCAAGACCGCGCCGATTGCCCTGCGCGTGAACCCTGATGTGGCGGCCGGCGGGCATCCGAATATTTCCACGGGCAAGTCCGGCGACAAGTTCGGCGTGCCCTGGGGCGAGGCCGAGGCGTTGTATGCCGAGGCGGCAAGCCTGCCCGGCATCAAGGCTGTCGGCGTGGACGTGCATATCGGTAGCCAGATCGGTGATCTCGCGCCGATGCGGGCGGCCTTCGAAAAGGTGGTTGCCCTCGCGCTGCGCCTGCGCGGGCAGGGCCATGCCATTCGCCGCATCGATGTCGGCGGCGGGCTAGGTATTCCGTACAAGGAGGGTGACGCGCCGGCGCCGCCTTCCGCCTATGCGGCCATGATTTCGGACGTAATGGCCGGGCACGGCTTTGACGTGATCCTCGAGCCGGGCCGTGTGATTGCTGGCAATGCCGGCGTGCTGCTGACGACGGCGCTGTACGAGAAGGAGGCGCCGGATCGGACCTTCCTGATCCTCGACGCCGGCATGAATGACCTGATCCGCCCGGCGCTGTACGGCGCGCATCACGATATTGTGCCGCTTGCCGAGCCGACGGCCGGGCGGGCGCAGAAAACCTATGATGTGGTGGGGCCGATCTGCGAGTCGACCGACAAGTTTGCGTCCGGCCGCGTTTTGCCGGAGGTGAACGCCGGCGACCGGCTCGCCTTCATGTCGGCGGGCGCTTACGGCGCCGTCCTGTCGTCCGGCTACAATGCGCGCCCGCTGGTGCCGGAAGTGCTGGTCGATGGCGACCGGTTCGAGATCGTCCGCAGGCGGCCCAGTTTCGAGGAATCGGTTGGACTGGAGAAAGTGCCGGAGTGGCTTACGACGGTGGCCTGACACAGATCGCGGCCAAGGTTGCCGCGACGCAGCGCCGCCTCACGCTGCTGGCGCTGGGGCGTGCTTTCTGGCCGGTCTTCGTTCTGCTTATGCTGTTCCTGGCCGCGGCGCTGTCCGGCGGGTTCGACCGGCTCGACAAGATCTCGGCGGCGCTGATCACGCCCGTTCTGCTGCTCGCGGGCGGTTTGCTGACCTGGCGCGGGCTGCAGACTTACGAGCGGCCGGACGAGGCCGAAGCGGCGCGGCTGCTGGAGGCGCCGTCGGAGCTGCGGCCCCTGACATCGCTGAAGGACCGGCCCGCGCATCCGTCCGCGGCGGCGTCCGGTCTCTGGCAGGCGCACCGGGCAAGGCTGCTGGCCGAGCTGCAGAACTTGCGGCTTCCGCGGTTCGGGGCAGAGTGGAAGGCGCTTGATCCCTACATGCTGCGCGCCGTTCTCCCGGCGGCCGTGATCGTATTCGCGGTGCTGGCAGGCGGTGATGGCCCGGGCCGGGTGATGCGGGCCCTGTTCCCGGACTATGGCGCGCTGGTCGGCGCCGACAAGATGATCGTGGAGGCCTGGGTCACGCCGCCGGAGCATACCGGACGGCCACCGATCTTCCTGAAGCCGGGCAGCGAGGATGTCCGTGTACCGAAGGGTTCGGAAGTGACCCTGCGCACCGAGGCGGCTTCGGCGCCGCGCCTCGTGATGAAAGGCGCGCGTGACAGGGATGCGAAGTTTGCCGCAACGCCGGACGGCGCGTGGGAAGCCAAGGCGACGATCACGGGCGATACGCGCATCAGTGTGCGCTGGTGGGGCGAGCGGGCACGCTATGGGTTCAAGGTGCTGCCGGATGCGATCCCCGCGATCGAATTTGTCGGACTGCCGGAGCCGGGCGCGCAGGACCGCGTGAAGTTTGCCTGGAAGGCGCAGGATGATTATGGGATCGCCGGGATCGATTTGGCTATCCGGTTGCGCGAGCCGCATCCGGCGGCGCCGGACGCCGAAGAGCGCGTGCCCGTGCCGATGCCCGGCGCTGCCGGCGCCAAGGAAGCGAATGCGACGGTCGAGCTGGACCTGACACGCCATCCCTGGGCGGGACTGGCCGTGGACCTGCAACTCGTTGCGCTTGACGGCGCAGGGCAGGAGGGGCGCAGCGAAAGCGTGCCTTACATTCTTCCCGAGAAGCTGTTCCTTGATCCGCTGGCTCGGGCTACGCAGGAGGCCCGTGTGACCGTCCTTCGCGAGCCGCGTGACTATGCGCCTGAGGCGAAGAATGATTTCGCGCTACGCGACGGATCGATCAACACGGCCGCGACAGGACGGCTGGGCGCGGCGCCGGAGGGCATCCGCCAGGGCGTGCTGATGCTGGAATCGATCACCTACAAGGGCGAACAGTTCATCGACGACCTCGGCGTTTTCATGGGCCTGCAAATGGCGGAAAGCACGCTGGTCGCCGCCGGCTCGAAAGCCGAAGCGGAAGCGGTCGATCCCCTGCTCTGGGCGATTGCGCTGAAGCTGGAATATGGCAGCGCGGCGGACGCAGCGCGGCGGCTGGAAGCGGCAAGGGCCGCACTGGAGCGGGCGCTGCGGGACGGGGCCTCGGAAGAAGAAATCCGCAGGCTGATGGAAGCGTTCCGCGACGCGGCCAACGAGTACATGGCGGCGAAGATGGCAGAGGCCATCGCCAACGGGCTAGACGCGCCGGAGTCCACCGAAGACAGCCAGGCCCAGGCGGGCGGTGAAGGGCTCGGCGGGCAGGACTTCGAGGACATGCT
>JBBSDJ010000025.1:0-30227 GCA_038249555.1 Caulobacterales bacterium | reverse complement strand
GAGACATCGGCGAGCGCGCGCAGGCCGGGGTTCTGGTCGCGCGCCATCATGCTGAGGCCCTGGCGGACGAAGGCGCGGTTGACGCCGTGCAGCGGGGCCATGTCGCAGAGGGTGCCGAGCGCGCAGAGATCGAGCAGCGGCATGATGTCGGGCAAGCCGCCGGGCGGGGCGATGCCGCGCTCGCGGGCGAGCCGGTTGAGGGCGGCGACGAAGACGAAGACGACGCCGGCGGCGGCGAGGTGGCCCTGCCCCGAATTGCAGTCCGGCCGGTTGGGGTTCACCAGCGCGGCGGTGTGCGGGACGGCGCCGGACATCAGGTGGTGGTCGATCACGACGATCGGCAGGTCGATCGCGACGGCTTCATCGAGCGCGCGGATGGCGGCGGCGCCGCAGTCGACGGTGATAACGAGTTCAGCGCCTTGCGCCTTGAGATACCGGAAGGCTTCCGGCGAGGGGCCGTAGCCCTCCTCCAGTCGGTCCGGCACGTAGAGGCCGAGGTCGCGGCCCCAGGCGCGGAAGTAGCGGGCGAGGATGGCGGAGGAGGTTCCGCCGTCGACGTCATAGTCGGCGAAGACGACGACCTTTCGGCCATCGAGGATGGCGTCGAGGATGACACCGGCGGCCTTGTCCATGTCGGCGAAGCTGCTCGGGTCCGGGAAGAATTCACGCAGGGTGGGCGCGAGGTAGCCTGCCGCGCCGGTAGCTTCGACGCCGCGCACGGCCAGGAGGCGGGCCAGCAGGTCCGATCCGCCGACAGCCGGCAAGAGGCTTTGGACGGCGCGCGGCTCGGCCTGAAGCAGGCGCCAGCGGCGGCCACCGACCGACAGGGCAGCCGCGTCCGGGGCATCTGGCACGGGTTTCTTGGCAGGCTTCGTCATTTGCGGGGCCATTGCGAATCGAGGCTGAGCTTAGCGCGTGCCGCGGCCGAATAGAATCCCTGCGCCGCACGGACGCGCCGGGTCAGACTGGCCTTACGGCGCCGAAGCGCTTATTGGCTGGCGCAACGCAACGGAGACCGCCCCATGATCCCTCGCTACACCCGCCCCGAAATGGCAGCGATCTGGACCCCGGAGAGCCGTTTCGGGATCTGGCTGGAAATCGAGACGCTCGCCGCCGAAGCGATGGAAGAGATGGGGACGATCCCGAAGGGCGTGTCGAAGGCCGTGCGCGAGCGGGCCGCCTTCGACGTCGACCGGATCGACGAGATCGAACGCGAAGTGAAGCATGACGTGATCGCGTTCCTGACCAACGTATCGGAGCATGTGGGCGACGAGGCGCGGTTCCTGCACCTCGGGATGACTTCATCGGACGTGCTCGACACCTGCCTCAACGTGCAACTGGTGCGCGCGGCGGACCTGATGCTGGGCGGGATCGACCGGGTTCTGGCGGCGCTGAAGAAGCGGGCCTACGAGTTCAAGCATACGCCGACCATCGGGCGCAGCCATGGCATCCATGCGGAGCCGACGACGTTCGGCGTGAAGCTGGCCGGTTTCCATGCGGAGTTCCAGCGGGCGCGGCAGCGCTTGCTGATTGCGCGCGAGGAAGTGGCGACCTGCGCGATTTCTGGCGCGGTGGGTACGTTTGCGAACATTGATCCGCGCGTGGAAGAGCATGTCGCGGCGAAGCTTGGCCTGCGGATCGAGCCGGTGTCCACGCAGGTGATCCCGCGCGACCGGCATGCGATGTATTTTGCCGTGCTGGGCGTGATTGCATCTTCGGTCGAGCGGCTGGCGACGGAAATACGGCATCTTCAGCGTACGGAAGTTCTGGAAGCGGAAGAGTATTTCTCGGCTGGCCAGAAAGGCTCGTCCGCGATGCCGCACAAGCGCAATCCGGTGCTGACGGAGAACCTCACCGGCCTTGCACGGCTCGTGCGGTCGGCCGTGACGCCCGCGCTGGAGAATGTCGCGCTGTGGCACGAGCGGGACATCTCGCACTCCTCCGTCGAGCGCGGGATCGGTCCGGATGCGACCATCCACCTGGACTTCGCGCTGCACCGCCTCAGCGGCGTGGTGGAGAACCTGGTTGTCTACCCCGAGAACATGCTGCGCACGATCAACAGCATGGGTGGGCTGCACAATTCGCAGCGCATCCTGCTGGCGCTGGTAGAGAAGGGATTCAGCCGGGAGGATGCCTACCGGCTGGTGCAGCGCAACGCGATGCGGACCTGGAAGAAGGAAGGCGATCTCGACGTGCTGCTGAAGGCGGACGCGGAGATCACCGCGAAGCTGAAACCGTCCGAAATCGATGCATTGTTTGATCTGGAGTATCATTTCAAGCACGCTGACACGATCTTCGAGAGGGTGTTCGGCGCCGCCTGACGGTGAATTGTTGACGTGAGGGGCTGGCTGGCCATGATGGAACCAGCGAACGCAGTTTTTCTGACACGATGGGGCTTTGGATGAAACGTATCCTTTTCGCGCTTCCCGCGATGATGTTGGCCGGATGCGCCCCGGCGGCGACGACCGCGCCCGGCGAGGCCGCGACGGCCGAGGCGCCTGCCCTCTCGCCCGCCGAGACGCTGCACCAGAGCCTTATGGTGCTCGACAGCCACCTCGACACGCCCGCCTACTTCCATACGGCGGAGTACACCTTCTCCAAGCGCGGCAGCTTCGAGGCGGACGGCACCCATGTGGACCTGCCGCGCATGAACGAAGGCGGGCTGGACGGCGGGTTCTGGGTGATCTTCACGACGCAGGGTCCGCTCGATGATGCCTCCCTGAATGCGGCGCGCACGGCGGCAATCCTCCGCCAGATTTCGATCCGCGAACTGGCGGCGAAGTATGCGAATGACGTGGAGCTTGCCTTCACCGCCGCCGACGCCGAGCGAATCTTTACCAGCGGCAAGAAGATCGTGTTCCAGAGCATGGAAAATTCCTATCCGCTCGGGAAGGATGCGACGCTGCTCGAGACATTCTATGCGGGCGGATTGCGGATGGTGGCGCCGGTGCATTTCCGGAACAATCAGTTTGCGGACAGTGCCACCGATGTGACGTCCATGTTCGGCGGGCTGAGCCCGGCCGGCGAGGAGCTTGTGCGCGAAGCCAACCGGCTTGGGTTGATCCTCGACGGCTCGCACGCCTCGGACGATAGCGTGCGCGATATGCTGGCGCTATCGTCGACGCCGATCATCCTGTCGCATTCAGGCCCCAAGGGCGTTTACGACCACCCGCGCAACCTGCCGGACGACCTGCTGAAGGCCATCGCCGATGATGGCGGCGTGATCCAGGTGAACGCTTATGGCGCCTATCTCGAACCGCTGACAGCCTCGCCCGAACGCCTGGCCGCGATTGCCGCGCTGGACGCCGAATACGGAACCGACACGTCCACGATGACGCCGGAGACGATCGCCGCGTACCGCGCTGCGCGCGATGAGATGGACAAGAATTTCCCGCCGCCGAGATCAACCTTCGAGAAGTTCATGGAGCATCTGCTCTACACGCTGGAACTTGTCGGACCGGACCATGTCGGGATCGGCGCGGACTGGGACGGCGGCGGCGGCGTGGACGGGATGACGGACATCACGGACCTTCCGAAGATCACGGCGGCGCTGCTGGAGGCCGGATATTCGGAAGACGATCTCGCCAAGATCTGGGGCGGCAACATGCTGCGCCTGATGCGCGCGGCCGAGGCGGCGAAGACGGCGACCATCTCTTCTCCCGTTCCGCTAAATTAGGGCCGGGCGCGGCTTGCCGCGCGGGAATGGATTGATCTCGCGGAAGCGGGCGCGAACACTGCGCCGGCAGAATGGGAGACTCCGCACATGACCAGTCCGTATTTCGATCTCACGGGAAAAGTGGCGCTGGTGACCGGCGGCAGCCGCGGGCTGGGCTACCAGATGGTCAAGGCGTTTGCAGAGCATGGCGCCGACATAATCGTCGCCAGCCGGAAGCTGGACGCATGCGAGGCGGTGGCTGACGAAGTGCGCGCGCTGGGCCGGAAGGCCTATGCCCATGCGGCGCATTGCGGCCGGTGGGAGGATATCGATGCACTCATCGAGGCGTCCTACGCAAAGTTCGGCAAGGTAGACATCCTCGTCAACAATGCCGGCTCCGGCCCGCGCATGGCGAGCCATGAGGTGACCGAGAGCCTGTTCGACAGCGTGCTGAACCTGAACTTCAAGGGCCCGTTCCGACTGGCGAGCCAGGTGGCGAAACGGATGTCGGAGGGCGAGGGCGGGAGCATCATCAACATTTCGTCGTCGGGCAGCCTGGTGCCCTTGCCGATGGTGGTGCCCTACGGGTCTGCCAAGGCGGCGCTGAATGCGATGAGCCTGTCGCTTGCGCATGAGTATGCCCCGAAGGTTCGCGTCAACACGATCTGTCCGGGACCGTTCCTGACCGATATCTCCAAGGCCTGGCCCGAGGAGATGCGCCAGAGCGCCGACAATGCGATGCGCCGGCCCGGCCTGCCGCACGAGATCATCACGGCGGCGCTATACCTTGCGAGCCCCAGTTCGAGCTTCACCACGGGATCGCTGCTCCGCGTCGATGGCAGCGCGGCCTGACCTGGTCTGAAATTTGATCCGCCCCCTTGCGGGGATGCCTTCATCTTTGTAGTGATACATTATTACATTACGAAAGATCCTCCCATGAAACGCGTATTGATGGCGACAGCCGTGTCCACCCATGCCTTGCTTGGCGCTGCTTTTGCGCAGGAAGCGGACGCGCCGCGCAGACTCGAGCCGGTGATGATCACCTCCGCGCCGGGTCCGGACCGCGCCAGCGACGAAATGATCGGCAATGCGACGGCGCTGGAGCGCGACGACATCGTGCGGGATCTTTCCTCCACACTGGGCGACACGCTTGCGGGCGAGCCGGGTATCGCCTCGACCTTCTTCGGACAGGGCGCAAGCCGGCCGGTGTTGCGCGGCCTCGGCGCCGAACGGGTGCAGGTGCTGACCAACGGGATCGGCGTGATCGACGTGTCGGCAGCGAGCCCCGACCACCAGGTGACGGCGGACGGCATCGATGCCGACAAGATCGAGATCCTGCGCGGGCCGGCGGCCCTCGCCTATGGCGGCCAGGCGATTGGCGGCGTGGTCAACGTGATTGACGGCCTGATTTCGGAAAGCCTGCCGGAAGCGGCCGTCTCGGGCGAAGCGCTCGGCGCCTATAACAGCGTGAATGAGGGCACCGAACTTGCGGGCCGCGCGAAATTCGTGACCGGCCCCATCGTGTTTGCCGTGACCGCGTCGCAGCGCGATTTCGGCAATTACGATGTACCCGGATTTGTGGAATCGGCCCGCCTGCGCGCGCTGGAGGAAGCTGAAGAGCCGGAAGTACCCGGCGAAGAGCACGAAGAGTCCATCGGGCAGGTGGAAAATTCCTATCTTGATACCGAGACCTATGGCGCGGGCCTCTCCTGGGTGGGCGACAAGGGCTTTGCCGGTATCGCAATCCGCAGCCAGCAGGCGACCTATGGATTGCCGGGCCATGCGCATGAAGAGGAAGCCCCTGCACCGGGCGATCCGCCGGCAGAGGAAGAACTTCCGTTCATCGGCCTTGAGCAGACCCGCTACGACTTCCGGGCCGGCCTGAACCTAGATGGCAATGTCCTCAAGCGGGTGACCGGTTCTGTCGCGCTGGCCGATTATACGCATACGGAGTTTGAGGGCCCAGGCGAGCCCGGCACCCTGTTCGAGACGAGCGGTATTGAAGCGCGCGCCGAAGTCGATCACGAGATCGCCGGATTTCAAGGCGCCTTTGGACTGCAGGTGCTTGACAAGGAACTGTTCACCGAGGGCGACGAAGCCTTCATCACGCCGACGGACACCCGGTCGGTGGCGGTGTTCCTGTACGAAGCGCGCGAATGGGACAGCGGTTTCGGCGTCGAGGGCGGTCTGCGGGCGGAGCGGCTGACGCATGACAATTCCATCGCAGGCGAGGCTGAATTTGACTTGTTCGGCGCCTCCGCAGGCCTTCATCAGCACACGGAGTCCGGCTACTTCATGGGCGCGCAGGTCAGCTATACAGAACGCGCGCCGAACGAGAGCGAACTGTTTGCCTTCGGACCGCACCTTGCAACGTCGCAGTTTGAAGTTGGCGATCTGGGCCTCGAGAAAGAACGCGGCCTCAATCTCGAAGGCACGCTGCGCTGGAAAAATGACTGGCTCTCGCTGGGCGTGAACGTCTTCACGACCAAATTCTCCGACTTCATCTTCCTGACCCCCGGCACCATCGATGAAGGCTTGGGCCCGGTTGACGAAGCGGACGGTCTGCCGGTCTTCGTGTTCGCGCAGGATGACGCCACCTTCACGGGCGGTGAACTCTATGGCGAAGCCCTGTTCGACGATGGCCTTCTGGGCGCGAACTGGACGGTCAAGGGCGGGCTCGATTTCGTCAATGCGGAACTGGACAGTAACGGCAACGTGCCCTTCGTGCCGCCGCTGCGCCTGACGGCGGAGGCCGATGCCGAATGGGGCCTGCTTGAACTTGGCGCTGGCCTGGAATGGGCGGGCGATCAGGACGACACGGGCGCCGGGCAGCTGCCGACCGATGGCTACACGCTGGTCAACCTGCGCGGCGCGCTGAACCTCTCCGAGCTCGGCATCGGCGCAGACGGCACGCAGGCCTTCGTGGAAGTGCGCAACGCGACCGACGAGGAAGCGCGCCTGTCCACGTCCGTGCTCAAGGATCTGCTGCCCCTGCCCGGCCGGAACGTACGCGCGGGACTGCGCCTGACGTTCTGATCAGAGGCGAAAGTCCGGCAGCCAGGCTTGCAAGAGCGCCTGCTTGGCACGCAGAGCCTCTTCGGCTTGCGCCTGCGTGCGCAGCAGGAACCGGACGCTGTCGCCGGGGCGAAGCTGGCCGAGGAGGTGGCGGTCTGCGCGGATAACCTGCAGGACATGCGGATAGCCGCCGGTGGTCTGACCGTCCGGGAGCAGAAGAAATCCTCGGCCCTGCGGCGTGACCTGCAAGGCGCCGGGGAACACGGCGGAACTGGGCCGCAGGCTCGCGGCGCCGAGCGCCGGGAAATCGCCTTCGATCTCTACGCCCATCCGGCTGAGGCGCGGCGTGACATGGAAAACGGCGCTGGCAAAGGCGTCCCCGCCGTCCGGCTTATCCGGGCCGGCGACGACGCGCAGGGCGTAGGCTGCGGCGGGCGGCAGCTTCAACGCCTCCGGCGTAGTCAGTTGCGGCACCGGGCTCGCCGCGCCTACCTGAAGGACATCGCCCTTATGCAGCGCCCGGCCCTCATGTCCGCCGAACCTGGCCGGTAGGTAGGTTGACGCAGAGCCGAGGAAGTCTTCCGCTGCCAGATGACCGGCAACGGCCAGATAGACCCGCGAGCCAGCGCGTGCGGGACCGATCTCGAGCGCTTCACCGGCCGCGATGTTCAAGGTGGCGTGCATCGGCACGGCGCGACCGCCAACAAGGAGATCGGTGAACGCCCCCGTGACGGCGATCTGGAGGGACTCTCCGGCGCGGAAGGACGCGGGCCCGAAGGCAATCTCAAGGCCGGCGGCCCCGGACGGCTTGCCGACAAGGCGGTTTGCCAGCGCCATCGACAGCGGGTCAGCCGGGCCGCTGGCCGGGACGCCGGCATGGCGCAGGCCTGCACGCGGTGCGGCTTGCACCGTACACTGAACACCGGGCTCAAGGACACGCAACGTCACGGCGGGGCTGCCCGCCGGATGACAACCTCATCCCCGGGCTGCATCAGGAAGGGGTCGGTGAGCGCGCGATCAAACAGCGGCGCCAGGACGCGGCCCACGATCGGCCAGCCGCCCGGGCCTTCCAGCGCGTAGAGACCCACCTGCCCGGTGATCAGGCCGATGGAGCCGGCCGCGACCCGGGCCCGGGGATTGGCCAAACGTTCAGAAACGAGCGCCGGATCGAGCCCGGTCAGGTATGCGAAGCCCGGCGTGAAGCCGAGCATGTCCACGCGGAATGTCTGGTGTTCGAGGATATGGATGACTTGTTCTTCGGTCTGCCCGAGGCGTGCGGCCAGCACGGCAAGATCCGGGCCTGCCTCGCCGCCGAACACGGCCTCGAGAACGTGCTTGCGCCGGGTTCTTTGCGGCGACGCGGCCAGTGTCTGCAATGCCGCTTCCAGCCTCACCCGGGCTTCGCCGAGGCGTTCTGCATGCGGATCAAAGGCCACCGTCAGGTCCAGCTTGCCGGGAACGATCTCGGTCCAGCCCGGAAAGGTCTTGAGGTGCGTTGCGAGGTCATGCCGGATTTCGCCGGCGCCGCACAGGATCCGGAGCGCGTCATCACCGCAGGCGATGACCTCAAAGCGCGGCGCAGTCATGCACGCACCTCAATGCCCGCCGCTTCGAGCCCCGCGCGGATCGCGGCGGCATGGCCTGCGGCGCCCGGCGTATCGCTGTGCAGGCAGAGCGTGTGGATCGGCAGGTGCAATTCGCCGCCGCCACGCAACTTGACCTTGCCGGACTGCGCAAACGAAAGGGCCTGCGCGAGGACCTCCGCGCCCTCCGCGATCACGGCGCCGGGCAGGCTGCGTGGCGTCAGCGCGCCATCCTGTTCGTAGCTGCGGTCTGCAAAGCCTTCCGCCAGAAACCGCAAACCGGCTGCGTGCGCGGCCATGTCCATCGCGGAGTTTGGAGGGCCGACCAGTTCGGGAATGCTGGCTTTCACCGCCGCGCCCGCGACCAGCTGTGCCAGTGCCTCATCCTTTGCGGCGTCATTGTACAAGGCGCCGTGCGCTTTCAAATGAACCACTGGCACACCTGCGCTTTTCGCGATTTCCAGCAGGCGGCTCACCTGCGCGTCCAGCGACGCCGCAAGCTCCGCAGTCTCCATCGTCAGGCTGCGACGCCCGAAGTGTTCCATATCCGGGTAAGACGGATGCACGCCGATCTGCACACGGTGCTTTTTCGCCACTTCGACCGTGCGGCGCATGCTGTCGTCGTCGCCGGCATGTCCGCCGCAGGCGATGTTGCAGCGCGTGACCACGCGCATCATTGCGGCGTCGAGCGCCCGGCCGGCTTCACCGGGCAATTCGCCCAGGTCGGCGTTCAGGCAGATCGAGCGGCTCATGGCCAGATACCCGCCGCCCGCAAGATCAGCCGCGCGCCAAGCCCGATCGTGACCAGCAGGACTGCGCCGCCAAGGAGGTTCTGCAGCGGTGTATTCACATTGTCCCCGAGCAAGCTACGCCGGTTCATCGCGACCAGCAGGAAGATGGCGACCGCCGGCAGCAGAATGCCGTTCGCCACCTGCGCCGTCAGGATGACCGTCAACGGATTGAATCCGAGCATCGCAATGCCGGTGCCCGTCAGCAGCACGATCAGTGCAACGGCCCGGAACACCGTGCCGCGCGGCGGTTGGCGCGACAGTTCGCACACGGCATAGGCGGCGGCCATCGGCGCCGTGATGGCGGAGCTGAGGCCGGCGGCGAGCAGGCCGATGCCGACAAGGTAGCGCGCCACGGGGCCGTAGGCCGGTTCGATCGCCTGCGCGAGGTCTGCGCCGGACTTGATCGCGAGACCCGAGGCAAACAGGCTCGCGGCGGCGGTCACCAGGATGAAGATCGAGATCAGGCCGCCGAGGCCGACCGACACCTGCGTATCGCGCCGGGCTTCCTTCAGCGCGGCCTCGTCCCGGCCAGGCCAGCGCTCCCGCGCGGCGGAGGCGTGCAGGAAAAGGTTGTAGGGTACGATGGTGGTGCCGATCAGGGCGATGGCGGTGAAGAGGCTGTCTTCGGGTAACCGGGGAACGAGGCCGCTGATCAAGGCGCCCATGTCCGGCCTTGTGATCAACACGCTGCCCGCGAAGGCGAGGCTCATCAGGGTGACGAGCGCAATCAGCACGCCTTCGAGGAGTTTGTAGCTACTCACCATCAGGAACACGCAGGCCACCAAGGCGAGGACCAGGATCAGCACCCATCGGTCCGGCCCGCCCGCGCCGAGGATCGCTTCGCCGCCGAGCGACGCGCCTGTGAGGTTGCCCGCCTGGTAGGCGGCGTTCCCCATCGCGAGGGCGACGACGACGAGCCCCGCGACGGCCGCCTTCAGCACGGGATTGCCCGCCCCGGCCATCAGGGCCTCGCCAAGACCCTGGCCCGTGACGACGCCGAGCCGCGCGGACATTTCCTGCAGGATGATGGTGGCGGCGGTCGCAAACACGAGTGCCCAAAGGAGTGCGTAGCCGAAATTCGCGCCCGCCAGCGTACACGCCGTCACCGTGCCAGGCCCGATGAAGGCCGCGGTGACCAGTGCGCCGGGGCCGACCGGGAGTTTCATTGCGGCGCGATGCCCCGGCGGGTTTCCAGATAGGTCGCAAAGCTCGCCAGCCAGTGGCTGCCCGCATAGTGCGCCTCGCTGACGGCGGCGACCCCGGTTTGTTTGTGTACGGACGCTGCGGCAAGCAAGGCGGGCACGCGCGCGTCGCCGGGCGGCAGGGCCGCGGCAATGCCTTCCAGCGCCCAGGCGCGGGACAGGTTGACGCCGTCAAGGTGTACGAGCTTTCCGTCGGTCGGATCCAGCACCCTGCCGGGAGTCAGCCAGTCACCTGATCCATCCAGCGGAATCTGCGGCAGGAAAGCCGAGAGCCAGGCCGCATAGTCCGCCTGCGGCATCACGCGGCGCATCAGGTCGGCTTCCATGAGGCAGGGCGAGAGGAAGTCTTCTCCCGAGGGCTCGTAAGCGAGCGGGCAGTTCGTGTCGGCGGCATGGAAAGCGAGCGACTTGGCGGCTACCGCCGCGCGGAACTCGCCGTCGCCCGTCGCTTCGGCCCAGTCCAGCATCAGGCCGAAGGCGAAGGCCGTCTGGTTATGGGTGCCGGCACGGATCGGGTAGACGAGCTTGGTGAGCCAGTCCAAGGTCTGTGTACGGATGAACGTTTCCAACGGCGAGAGCGTCTCGACCCAGCCGGCGGCTTCCGGAAACTTGGCCTCGCGCAGCTCCGTCATCAGCTGCAGGAACCAGGCGGTACCATAGGGGCGCTCGAAGCTCGCGCGGTCCGCGCCCTGGAAATAGGCGAGTTCGCCCGCGATGTTCTCGGCAGTGAAGCTCTTGCCTAGCGCGTCAAGGATCGCGGCACGGAGCGGCGTGTCGGCGTCGGTGTTCAGGATGCGGACCAGCAGCCAGTGGCCGTGCACCGAAGAATGCCAGTCATAGCAGCCGTAGAAGGCGGGATAGAGCTCCCGCGCCGGGCGGGCATCATCGGCCGAGTTCAGCACGTGGCTGATCTTGTTGGGATACTCGCGGTGGACGCAGGAGAGGGCGAGCGTCGCGAAGCGGTCGGTCACCACGCCCTCTCGCGCGTCCGGCAGGATGATCTCGGCGGGGGCTTCCGCAGGTGCCACGGCCTTCTCCTCCACTGGCGGCGCGCAGGCCGCCAGCAGGCCCAGCGCGGACAATACAAGTAATCTCAAACCACGCATCGCCGCCTCACCCCTGAAGATCGCTTCAGGCAGGCGTATCAGGCCCAGGGCCCGGGCCGCAAGCGCGCCGGCTATCAGATGTGCAGCGCGCGGCCTTCGGCGTCGAGCACGGCTTCGTGCATCGTCTCGGAAATCGTCGGGTGCGCGAAGACGGTGTGGATGAGGTCCGCTTCCGTCAGTTCGCCCTGGCGGGCGATGACATAGCCCTGGATCAGCTCGGTGACTTCCGCGCCGATCATGTGCGCGCCGAGGAGTTCGCCGGTCTTCTTGTCGAAGATCGTCTTCACCAGCCCCTGCTCCGCGCCCATTGCGATGGCCTTGCCATTTCCGATGAAAGGGAAGCGGCCGACCTTGATGTCGTGGCCCTTGGCCTTGGCGGCGGCTTCCGTGAGGCCGACGCTCGCCACCTGCGGATGGGAATACGTGCAGCCGGGCACGTTTGAGGCATCGAAGGGCTCGGCGTGGTTTTTGCCGGCGATGCCTTCGACGCAGGTGACGCCTTCATGGCTCGCCTTATGGGCCAACCAGGGCGGGCCCGTGAGGTCGCCGATGGCATAGAGACCGGGCACACCGGTCTTGCCGAAACCGTCCACGATAACGTGGGTCTTGTCGATCTTCGCGCCGAGCGCTTCGAGGCCGAGATTCTCGACATTGCCGACGATGCCGACGGCGAGGATGGCGCGGTCGAATTCTTTCGTTTCCTTCTTCCCGTCCTTCGTTGTGATGTCGGCGGTGACGACGTTCTTGCCGGCCTTGACGTTCTCGACCTTCGCGCCGGTGAGGATGTTGAAGCCCTGCTTCTTGAAGTCCTTCTCGGCGAGCGCGGAGATTTCGGCGTCCTCGACGGGGAGGATGCGGTCCACCACTTCGACGACCGTCACTTCCGCGCCGAGCTCGTTGTAGAAGCTCGCGAACTCGATGCCGATGGCGCCGGAGCCGACGATCAGCAGGCGCTTCGGCATCACGTCTGGTGTCATCGCCTCGCGGTAGGTCCAGATCAGCTTGCCATCGGCGACGAGGCCCGCCTGCGGAATGTCGCGCGCGCGGGCGCCGGTCGCGAGCATCACGTGTTTGGCCGTGTACGGCGTATCCTTGCCATCCTTGCCCTTGACGATGACCTTTGGCGCAGGCGAGCCCTTCTCGAGGCGCGCCGTGCCTTCGATCACGTCGATCTTGTTCTTCTTCATCAGGAACTTGACGCCGTTCGACAGCTGCGAAGCGACGCCGCGCGAGCGTTTCACGACGGCTTCGAGGTCAAAGCTCGGGTTCTCGATCTTCAGACCGAAGGATTTGGCGTGCTTGGCGAGGTGCAGCACTTCGGCGGAGCGCAGCAGCGCCTTGGTCGGGATACAGCCCCAGTTGAGGCAGATGCCGCCGAGGCTTTCACGCTCGACAATGGCGGTCTTCATGCCCAGCTGGCTTGCACGGATCGCGGCGACATAGCCGCCGGGGCCGGAGCCGATGACGATGAGATCGTATGGGGTGCTCATGAGCGAGACGTACTCGACCGGGGAGGCCTTGGGCCGAACGGTTTTGGCTTGCCTCCCTCAAAACGGAATTGTTCGTGCAATGACAAATTCAAGTAGGCTCCCAATTCCCTAGCAACAGACTCGAACTCCTCAAACTTCTGGTCTTTAAGGTTGTTGAAATACTTAAAGTCTTTTTCCCAGATGTGTTCACCGAACTTAGTCATGAGACTTCTAGTTTCGTTCCCAATAAGCAAGTTTGCGCGTCCACTGTAAATGGAAGCAAAATCATGCCAGTCCCGGTTCCATTGCTCCTCATCCTCGGGCGTGACGAAGCGCCCGACGATATCCATGATTTCAATTGTCACGTCCAACTGAGCCTGACGTATCAGTTGCTTCGCCTGATACTGAGAATGAAGGCGAGCCAACCGAGCATCCAGGAAAGAGCGAATGATAGTGAACAACAGACCAAAGACGGCAGCGATAGCGGTAACCAGCGCAATCAGTGCTTCGGCTGAAAACTCTTTAAACATCATCACAACCCCCTAGGCCTAAAGCAACATCGCCTGCGGCGTTTCCACATAGCGCTTGAATGCCGCGAGCCATTTTGCGCCTTCGGCGCCGCCGATGACGCGGTGGTCGCAGGTCAGCGTGACGGTCATCACAGTGCGGGCCACGATGGCGCCCTTCTCGTCTACTGCCGCACGCTTCTCGCCGGCGCCGACGGAGAGGATCATGCCTTCCGGGGGGTTGATGATCGAGGCGAAGGACTTGATGCCAAACATGCCTAGGTTCGAGATCGAGAACGTGCCGCCCATGTATTCCTGCGGCTTGAGTTTGCGCTCGCGGGAACGCAGCGCAAGGTCCTTCATCTCCTCGGAAATCTCGGCGAGGCCTTTGCCTTCCGCCTTGAAGATGACCGGCGTGATGAGGCCGCCTTCGACCGCCACGGCGACCGAGATGTTGGCGTGCTTGTGATAGGCGATGCCCTTGTCCGTGTACGATGCATTGCAGTCCGGCTCGTCGATCAGCGCCAGTGCCGCCGCCTTGATCAGCAGATCGTTGACGGAGATCTTCACGTCCTTCGGGGCGGCGGCGTTGATGGCGGCGCGGCTTTCCAGAAGGTTGTCGAGCGTAATGTCGATGTTCAGCGGGAAGTGCGGCACCTGCATGAAGCTCTGCGTCAGGCGCTTCGCCACCGTCTTGCGCATGCCGTCGAGCGGCTTCAGTTCGTAGGTGTCCGGCGCATAGACGCGGTCGTCCAGGACCTGTGGCAGGATCAGGCCGTCCGCGGTCATCGGCGCGCCGCCATGTGCGGGCTGCGCGGCGCCGGGCTTCGCATTCTCCACATCGCGGCGGATGATGCGCCCATGCGGGCCGGAGCCCTTGAGGGCTTTCAGGTCGATGCCCTTGTTGGCCGCGATGCGCTTGGCGAGCGGCGACGCCATGATGCGGGCACCGCCCGGGCGGTCCATGACGGCAACAGCCCCCTCCGACACGCCGCTACGCGGCGCGCCACCTCCCCCGCTTTGCGAGGGAGGATTGGGACTTGCGGCAGGCACAGGTTCTTTCCTCCCCTGCGAAGCGGGGGCTTGCGAGGATGAGAAATCGCCCTGAGATTTCCCGAGCGAGGCAGCCGGCTCTGGACGGCCGACGGAGGGGGCCGCCGCAGGCGCTTTCACGTCGCCCGCGCTTTCGCCCTCTTCCAGCAGCACGGCGATTACGGCGTTGACCTTCACGCCTTCGGTGCCGGCCGGCACCATGATCCTGCCGACCTTGCCTTCGTCGACCGCTTCGACTTCCATCGTCGCCTTGTCGGTCTCGATCTCGGCGATGATCATGCCGGACTTGACGGTGTCGCCTTCCTTCACCAGCCATTTGGCCAGCGTGCCCTCTTCCATCGTAGGGCTCAGCGCAGGCATCGTGATGTTGATGGGCATCAGAACATCCCCTCACACACCTTCTTCGCCGCCGCGACGATATCGTCCGCATTCGGAAGGCTCAGGGCTTCGAGGTTGGCGGCGTAGGGCAGCGGCACGTCCTTCTGGTGCACGCGGATGGGCGGCGCATCTAGATAATCGAACGCCTCCGCCACAACGGTCGCCGCAATCTCTGCACCGACGCCGAAGAAGCGCCAACCTTCCTCGCAGCAGACGAGGCGGCTGGTTTTCTTGACGCTCTCGACGACGGTATCGGTATCCAGCGGGCGCAGCGTGCGCAGGTCTATGACCTCCGCGCTAATTCCTTCAGCGGCGAGTCGCTCTGCCGCCTGCAGCGCGAAGCCGACCATGCGCGAATGCGCAACCAGCGTCACATCCGTGCCTTCGCGCTTCACGGCGGCTTTGCCGATCGGCAGGACGAAGTCGCCGTCTGGCACCGGAAAGGACTGACCATAGAGCAGTTCATGTTCGAGGAAGACGACCGGGTTCGGATCGCGGATCGCGGCTTTCAGCAGGCCCTTGGCATCCGCCGCGCTGTAGGGGGCGATGACCTTGAGGCCGGGCACCTGGGCATACCAGGAAGAATAGTCGTGGCTGTGCTGCGCGCCGACGCGGCTGGCCGCGCCGTTGGGGCCGCGGAACACGATGGGGCAGCCCATCTGGCCGCCGCTCATGTAGAGCGTCTTGGCGGCCGAGTTGATGATATGGTCGATGGCCTGCATGGCGAAGTTGAAGGTCATGAACTCGACCACCGGACGCAGGCCCGCAAAGGCCGCGCCGACGCCGAGACCGGCAAAGCCATGCTCCGTGATCGGCGTATCGATGACGCGGCGCTCGCCGAATTCCTGCAGCAACTCGCGCGTCACCTTGTAGGCGCCCTGGTACTGCGCAACTTCCTCGCCCATGACGAACACGCGCTCGTCGCGGCGCATCTCCTCGGCCATCGCATCGCGCAGCGCGTCGCGGACGGTCGTTTCGGTGAAGGTGGTACCTTCGGGGAGGGAGGGGTCAGCGATAGCCTTTGCGCCGGGCGCTGCCTCTACCACCCGCTCATCCCCGCGAAGGCGGGGATCGGGCTCAAGCGATTTCTGCGGCACGGGGTCCCCGCCTTCGCGGGGACGAGCGGTAGCGGGGGCAGCAACCTCCCCTTCTCCCGTCAGCACCGCTATGATCGCATTGACCTTAACGCCCTCGGTGCCTTCCGGCACGACGATGCGCGACAGGATTCCTTCATCGACCGCCTCGACTTCCATCGTTGCCTTGTCGGTCTCGATCTCGGCGATGATGTCGCCGGACTTCACCGTGTCGCCTTCCTTCTTCAGCCACTTGGAGAGCGTGCCCTCCTCCATGGTCGGCGACAGCGCGGGCATCAGGATGTCTACGGACATGTATCAGGCTCCGGTGAACGGAAGGACTTGAAGGAAGATCATGATGCAGCCCGCCGCGCCGGCAAAGTAGGCGAGCGTGCGGACGACCGGCACGCCGAACCAGTAGAGCGGCGCAAAGGCGAGGCGCGCAAAGAAGAAAATCATGCAGCCGAGCTCGGTCCACTGGTTCGTCCGCTCACTGAGGACAGCGACCAGCACCACCGGCACGAAGAGGCACATCGCCTCGATCATGTTGGCCGTCGCGCGCTTGGCGCGGCCGAGACCGGGGCTGTAGGGCGCTAGATTGTCGCGCGGACCGAGCAAGTCTTTCGGCTTGTACTGCATATTGCCGGTCACGACTTCGCCGAGGATGTAGACGAAGAACAGCGCGGCGGTGGCGGAGAGCCAGGACAGTTCAGCGATCATCGCGCGCCCTCCTCGATCAGGACATCCGTCCACAGCTCGCTAGGATCCGGCTCCGGGCTCTCGAGCGAGAAGTCCGCCGCCTCTTTCACGATGGCCTTGATCTCGTTGTCGATCTTTTTCAGATCGTCCTCGGTCGCGTGGCCCTGCTCGATGATCTGGCCCTTCAGGCCCTCGATCGGATCATGGTGCGTGCGGATGTCGTCGACTTCCTCGCGCTTGCGATACTTCGCCGGGTCGGACATCGAGTGCCCGCGGTAGCGATAGGTTTTCATCTCGAGGATATAGGGGCCCTTGCCGGCGCGCGCATGCTTTACGGCTTTCTCGCCCGCCTCGCGCACTGCCAGCACATCCATGCCGTCGACTTCCTCGCCCTCGATCTCGAAACTGATGCCGCGCTTGAACAGCTCGACTTCCGCGGAGGCGCGCTCGACGCTCGTGCCCATCGCGTACATGTTGTTCTCGATCACGTAGATCACCGGCAGCTTCCAGAGGCTCGCCATGTTGAACGCTTCGTAGACCTGGCCCTGGTTGGCCGCGCCGTCGCCGAAATAAGCGAGGCTGACATGGTCATTGCCGCGATACTTGTTGGCGAAGGCGAGGCCGGTGCCGAGTGGAACCTGCGCGCCGACGATGCCGTGGCCGCCGTAGAAGTTCTTTTCCTTCGAGAACATGTGCATCGAGCCGCCCTTGCCGCGCGACAGGCCGCCGATGCGTCCGGTTAGTTCCGCCATGACGCCGTTGGGGTCGAGGCCGCAGGCCAGCATATGGCCATGGTCGCGGTAGCCGGTGATCACCTGGTCGCCGTCCTTCAGGCAGGCCTGCATGCCGGTGACGACCGCTTCCTGCCCGATATAGAGGTGGCAGAAGCCCGCGATCTTGCCCATGCCGTAGAGCTGGCCGGCCTTCTCCTCGAAACGCCGGATGAGCAGCATCTCGCGGTAGAATTTCAGCATGTCGGCCTTCGAGGCCTTGGCGGGTACTTTTTTTGAACTCTTAGGTTTCGTGGCCATGCAACGTGCCTCCCTGACCCCTTATGTCCCCGCAAAATTGCAGCGACAAGTCAGAGCATCGTTGTCAATTTGCAGAGGTGCGTTCCGGGGTGAGGAGAACGATCTCCCCCGGATAGACGAAAGCGAGCTTGTCGCGTGCCAGAGCCTCGACATAATCGGCATCAACGGACCCCGGCGTCAGGCGGCGGATGTCCATTTTCAGGCGTTCGATCTCTTCCTGCATCGACGCGAGTTCACGTTCACGCGTCTCAAGCTCGATCTGCGAATCAGTCCAACGGCCGAGGCCCTTCTCCCCCGCGAATGCGTGGTAGGCGAAATAGAGCACCAGAAGACTGAGCCCGAGAGCCTGAAGACGTGACACCATGGACTCACTGGTAAACGGCGGGGGTAACCAATCCCTTACCGGCCAAGCGCCGCCTTCAGCCGGAGGGCGCGCTCCTCGGGATTAGTCGCTGTCAGATCAAGCCATTGCCGGTCGATCAGGAAATATTCGAAATCCTCCGGCATCTGGGCGAAATCGAGCCGGACCGGCAGCAGCTTCCGTTTGTACTTGTCGGCGATGTAGATTTCGCGGCGCACATTGTCGGACTGGAACGCTTCAGCCGTGCACATCAGGCAGAACGTGTCCGAATCGCGAATCGCCCGGACGATCATCCCGGCCCAGTTGGTACCGGCCTGCAACTCTTCGCGGTCGATCCAGACATCCCGCCCCGCCGCTTCCACTTCGGCGACCAGCGGATAGACGACCTCGCCATTGCTGCGCGAATAGGAGACGAACACCTGCGCGGGGGTTTCGTTGAAAAGGTCGTCTTCTCCGGCCACTTCGCTTGCAGCGGACTCCGAAACTGGCGGCGCCGGCGCCTGCGCGGCGGCTGCCAGTTCGGGTTCGTCCGTTTGCCTGTTTTTCCGGCCGCCGAGAAAGCCGCCCAGCGCGCCGGCCACGCCGCCCCATGCGATTGCCGCTCCGCCGAGAAGCAGAACCGGCGCTGCCGGCATGGTCAGGAATCCGAGCGAGCCGAACGCCGCTGCCGCCACCAATCCCACGACCAGGGCGGCGCCGGACGAGAATTCCGTTTTGCCGGAACGGGGCTTCGATTTTGGCGGCGAAGCGCGCGTTTCCGCCTCGGCCCGGGGCGGGACCGGATCCTCGCCCCCGCCCGGGGCCGCGGCCGCTTCCCGCCGCCGGGCTTCCATCGCCCGGTCAATCTCCTGCGCGGCTTCCACAATCTTCCAGACGGCTGCCACGCGCGCCGGCGCAAACGTCAGGTCAAGCGTCTCGATGTCGCCGAGGCCGCGGGGAAGCAGCGAGTGATCCAGCCGTGCAAAGATCAGCCGCCCTTCCGTCCACGCATCAATCGCGCGGTTCGTGAACAGGATCTGCTTTGAGGAAAACTGCACAGCTTTCGACCACAGCGCCAGCGTGATCTCCTGGTAGCGCGCCGGCGGATAGGCATACTCCTCGTCCGCGCGGCGCACCTGATAGCCGCGTTGTTTCAGCAACGCCTCTATCTCCGCCGCCGCAGCGGCGTCTGCGTCAGATGCCAACAGATAGATGAGGCGCATGCCGGAAGCCCCGTGCTCAGCCGATGAATCGCCTGTAACACGAAGAACTGCGCCGGTCGCGTTTCGGAAATTTAATCCAGGTTAGCCTGCGTTGATGCGCGAAAGTCCGGCATAAATCCCGATCGGGCCCAGTTCTTCCTCAATGCGGATGAGCTGGTTGTATTTCGCGATCCGGTCCGAGCGGCTGAGCGAGCCGGTCTTGATCTGCCCGCAATTCGTGGCAACCGCGAGGTCCGCAATCGTCGAATCCTCGGTTTCGCCCGAACGGTGGCTCATCACGGCGGTATAACCGTGGAGGTGGGCGAGTTCGACGGCGTCAAGCGTCTCCGACAGGGTGCCGATCTGGTTGACCTTCACGAGGATCGAGTTCGCGGCGCCGCGCTGCAGGCCCATCGCGAGCCGGTCTGGGTTCGTGACGAACAGGTCGTCGCCGACCAGCTGCACGCGGTCACCCAGCATTTCGGTCAGCGCGACCCAGCCGTCCCAGTCGTCTTCGGCCATGCCGTCTTCGATGGAGAGGATCGGATACCGGTCACAGAGGTCCACGAGATACTTGGCGAACTGCTCGGACGTCAGCGACTTGCCTTCACCGGCAAGTTCATACTTGCCCTTCTTGTAGAACTCCGTGGACGCCGCATCGAGCGCCAGTGCAATGTCGTCGCCCGGGCGGTAGCCGGCCTTCTCGATGGCCTTCAGGATGAAACCGATGGCCTCGTCGGTCGAGCCGATGTTCGGCGCGAAGCCGCCTTCGTCGCCGACGTTCGTGTTGTGGCCGGCATCGCGCAGCGTCTTCTTGAGAGAATGGAACACTTCCGCGCCCATGCGCACGGAATCCGCCATGCTTTCGGCGCTGACCGGCATGATCATGAATTCCTGGATGTCGATCGGATTGTCCGCATGCGCGCCGCCATTGATGATGTTCATCATCGGTGTCGGCAGAACGCGGGCATTGGCGCCGCCGATATAACGGTAGAGCGGCATCGAACACGCTTCGGCGGCGGCTTTCGAGACTGCCAGCGACACGCCGAGGATGGCGTTGGCGCCGAGGCGGGATTTGTTCTCCGTGCCGTCGAGGTCGATCATCAGCATGTCGATCATGCGCTGGTCGGTGGCGTCGAGGCCGGTCAGTTCGTTGCAGATTTCGCCGTTGACGGCATCGACCGCCTTCAGGACGCCTTTGCCGCCGTAGCGGGACTTGTCGCCGTCGCGCTGCTCGTGGGCCTCGTAGGCCCCCGTGGAGGCGCCCGACGGCACGGCTGCGCGGCCCGTGGAGCCATCTTCAAGCGTAACATCCACTTCAACGGTCGGGTTGCCCCGGCTGTCGAGGATTTCGCGGGCGTGAATGTCGATGATTTCGCTCATGGAATCTGTCCTTCGAGGAGGCTGTCTATCCGGTTGCCGCAGGCGTTAGAGCGCGGCGCGGTCCTCTGCAAGTCCCTTCGGACCCGCGCCTTTGCCGGCCGCCGGCCGGAACGGCCCGAACAAGGCCCCTTTGGCCCGTCCCAGATGCCAGTTGAAGCCGTAGAGCCGCCCGAACACGCGTGCGTCCGGTTTGGACTGGCCGCCCAGCACAAGGCGCGGCCAGATCCACGCGGCCCGGAGAAGCGAATCAGCGGCCACGCGCGCCCTTCCCGGCCACCCGCGTGAGGCCTGCAGCGCGCGGATCGCCACGCCCCGGCCATGGTTCTGGGCCCGTTGCAGCATGAAGCCGAGATCCGTCTGGAAGTCCCGGACCATGTGGGACACGCGGGCCTCCGGCACGAACATTGATTTCGCCCCCTCGCGTTCCAGCCGGGCGATCATTTCCGACTCGTCGCCCAACGGAAACACCCGCTTGCCTTTTCTGACGACCGAACTTGGGCCGAGCACGAAAGGCCCCTTGAAAGACCGGAGCGCTTCGCCGTGGCGCAGCATCATGTTCGGGCCGAAGATCGTATCCGCCCCGGTGACGAAGCCGCGCGGATACAGGGTGAAGGCAAACAGGTCCGCCTTGAGACCCGCTGAGGCCTCATACCAGGGGCCCACCGGATCAATCGGCAAGGGCATGATCGACCCACCGAAGATGCTCGCTTCAGGCGTCTCGTCTGCCGCCTGTTCGAGCTGTTGCAACCAGTCGGGTTCCGGGATGATGTCGTCATCCGTGATGACAACGAGGTCGCCCACCAGGCGCGCCATGGCAGAGGCCTGCGCCGCAGCTTTTCCCGGCTCGGCGCAGTGCAAAAGCACCAGCGGCAGCTGGCCTGCCCACCCCGCCAGGATCGAGGCCGTCTCGTCGGTCGACCCGTTGTTGACGGCAAGGATGCGAACCGGCCGTTTGGGCGGCGAAACGCGTGACAACGCCTCGAGCATGCGCGGCAAGGTGCGGGCGCCGTTGTGCGTCGTGAACAGGATGTCGATCTGCTGTTTCATGGACGGTTGTATTCACGCGGAAGCCATCCGCGCGCTTTCAGCGGTTTCGCTGCAATACCCTTGCCGCAGACGCCCGCCCCGGAAAACACAAAACCCCGCCTTTTCAGGCGGGGCTTCGTCGATGCTGCAAACCTTGTCAGGTTCAGTCTGCCTGCGGCTCTAGGATCTGCTTGCCGCGGTAAACGCCGGTTTTCAGGTCGATGTGGTGCGGACGGCGAAGCTCGCCCGAGCTCGCGTCTTCGATATAGGTGTTCATGTCGAGCCGGTCGTGGGAGCGGCGCATGCGCGTGCGCGATTTCGACTTTTTACTCTTGGGGACGGCCATGGCACTGTTCCGGAATCTGGTTAGTCCGCGGACCCATGTGGAACGCGGGAAAGCGCTCCTGTTAACGCAGCCCGGACGCTCTGGCAAGCATCAAACGGCATGATTTTGAGGCCCTGCCCTTCAAACGAAAATGGCCGGCCCGAAGGCCGGCCAAGGTATGCAAGAAGGACGCCGGTGCTTTGCCCTGGCAAGAAGCCTGATTGGCTCTGCACCGACAGCTTTGGTTAATAGAGGATTGAGTCTGAACAATGGCGCCTCAAGACCGTTGTGTGGCGTTCAGACACAAAGCCCGGGACGAACCCGCCTCACGGCCTCGTTCAGCCCCGCGCGACACCCCAATCCTTGAGGATTTCGGCGGTATGCTCGCCCGGGCCGGCGGGACGCCGCTGGATGGCGCCCGGCGTGGCCGAGAATCGCGGCGCCGGCGCCGGCTGCACCACGCCTTCGATTTCCACGAAGGTCTGGCGGTCGGTGTTGTGCTTGTATTTGGGGGCTTCGGTCATCGACAGCACCGGCGCGAAACAGATGTCCGTCGCCTCCATGATTCCGCACCATTCGTCGCGCGTCTTGGTCTTGAACACGGCCATCAGCTTGGCCTTCAGTTCCGGCCACTTGGACTTGTCCATCTGGGAGTCCCATTCAGCCGCCGTAAGGCCCGCCTTCTCGCGCAGCAGCGCATAGAATTGCGGCTCGATCGAGCCGATGGCGACCCATTTGCCGTCCTTGGTCTCGTAGGTGTCGTAGAAGTGTGCGCCGCCATCTAGCATGTTGGCTTCGCGGTCATCCGTCCAGACGCCCATGGCTTTCATGCCGTAGAACATGGTTGCAAGGCTCGCGGCGCCGTCCGACATAGCGACGTCCACCACCTGCCCCTTGCCGCCATTCTTGACGCTCAGGATGCCGGCCAGCAGCCCCATCGCGAGATACAATGCGCCGCCGCCATAGTCGCCTACGAGGTTCAGCGGTGGGCGCGGACGCCCGTCACCGTCGCCCATCGCATGCAGCGCGCCGGTGATGGCGATATAGTTGAGGTCATGGCCCGCAGACTGCGACAGCGCGCCCGTCTGGCCCCAACCCGTCATCCGGCCATAGACCAGCTTCGGATTGCGCTTCAGCACTTCGTCCGGCCCGAGACCGTTGCGCTCCATGACGCCCGGCCGAAAGCCTTCGATCAGGCCATCGGCCTTCTCCAGCAGCTGCAGCGCCACCTCGACATCCTTCGGATCCTTCAGGTTCAGCCCGATGGAGCGGCGCCCCCGGCTCATCACGTCTGCGGCGCGGCCCGGCCGGCCATCGCCCGGACGGTCGATTCGCACCACATCCGCGCCGAGGTCCGACAAGAGCATGCCGCAGAACGGGCCCGGGCCGATCCCTGCAAATTCAACGATTCTGACGCCTGAAAGCGGTCCCTGGCCCATGATTATGCCTCCCAATCTTGCTGTGTTCGTGGCTGAGTTAGGCGAACTTTAAGTGTCGGGGCCGCAAAAGGAAGGGGTGCCGCCGCGTCGCGGGTGGACCTGTATTGGCGCGTTTCGCATGTCCGACCTCTCCTTCTTCGATCCCCCCATCGAAATCGCGGCGCAAAGCCCGCGCCTCGAGGTGATCGCCTCACGCCTGCGGGCCAGCGGCATGCGCCCTTACCCCGCCAGCGCGCCAATCGATTTCACCGCGCCCGATCCGCTGCTGATCGATATCGGCACTGCCACGCGCAGCACGCTCGAAGCCCTGTCGCGCGCCGCCATGGTGCAGGTGCACCGGCCGGTCGTGTTGCTCGACACCTCGTCAGCGCATCTTCCGCATTCAGGCGAAACCATCATCCTGCGGCGCGACCACGATCTCGCCGCCCTGAAGGCCCGTCTCACGGCGCTTGCCCGCCGCGCCAGCCGCCTGCGCGAAGCTGAAATCCGCCGCGACACCGCCAGCGTCCTGGGCGTACGCATTCCGGCGGCTGACCTCAACGCCGTGCCGTCGCTGCTGTACATCGGCGAAGGCTCGCCCCTCTTCCTGTCGCTCCAAGGCCCGCTCAAGCGCCGGGGCGTTGACATCACCGCCGCGATCAGCCGCGATACCGCGCGCCGCTACATGGCCGACCGCCGGTTTGCCGCCGCCCTCGTTGATCTTGAATCTTTTGGCGCCGCAGACAGCATCATCGCCCAGTGGATCGCCGAGGATAGCGGCCTCGGCGCCTTGCCGATCATCGCGCTGACGCATCCGGACCTGCCGCTGAATGATCGTCAGAACACGGTCATTGCGCTCGCCACGGAAGTGGTCGACGCAACCGGCCGGATGGCGAGCATCGTCTCGCAGATCGAAACCGTCTGCCGCCGCCTCGTCGCCTTCGCGCCGGTCATGCCGCAACCCTCTGAAGCCTCAGTGCTGACGGACGACACGACCCGCCTGTTCAACCAGCGCTTCATGGAAACCCATATCGCGCGCCAGATGGAAGTCTCGACCCAGCGGGCAGAGCCGCTCTGTGTGCTGACTTTCCGGCTGGACGCCTTCCTGGCCGGCACCGTCTCGGCGCAGCAGGAATTTGCCGACGTCATCCGGTCCCAGATCCGCGATACCGATTGCCCCGCCCTGCTGGCGCCGGGCACGTTCGCGGTCTCGCTGCCGGCCACCCCTTTCCGGGGCGGCGTCCGCCTGGCGGACAGGATTTCGGAATTCTCGGCCGCCCACGCAAGAATCACGGGCACAGGCTTTGGCTGGCGCGTTGTCGAGCGGCGCGCTTACCACTCACCGCAAACACTGCTGAGCGCCGGGCTTACCGGCCCCCTCCTTCGCGCACGTCTGGCGGCCTGAAGCTAGTCCTCGCTGAGGAAGCCGGTCGAGAGCTTCTTGCCCCACTTGTCTTCCGGCGCGGGCGCCCGTTTCTGAGCCATCTTGGCGACCGCATCTGCGGCCTCGGCCGAGGCAAGGCCGCACGCCGCTTCCAGCTCCTTCAGGAACGCCTTGACCAGCGGAATGCGCCGCTCGGGCGTACCGCCAAGGCCCGAATGCACAAGCTTGGAATCCGGCCGCAGCTTGAGTTGATTTGGCCGTGAGCGGACAATCTCCATCAGGCGCTGCGCCTCCATGATCGTATCGGGACGGAACGCAATCACCGCTCCCTTCTCCCCCGCATCCAGTTTCGCTATGCCCAGCGTGCGGCACTGCACCTTGATCGCCATCACATCCAGCAACTGGCGCGTTTCGTCCGGCAGCGGACCAAACCGGTCGATCAGCTCGGCGGCAAACGCCTCGCGGTCCTGAGCCGTGGTGATGTCCGACAGGCGCCGGTAGAGCGACAGGCGCACGTTCAGGTCTTCGACATACGCATCCGGAATCAGCACGGCGACGCCGAGATTGATCTGCGGCGACCAGTCGTCCGCCACGTCTTCCTCGTCCTTCGCCCCGGCCTTCAGCGCTTTCACGGCATCTTCCAGCATCGACTGATAAAGCTCGACACCCACCTCTTTCACCTGGCCCGACTGCTGGTCGCCGAGCAGGTTGCCCGCGCCGCGCATGTCGAGGTCGTGGCTCGCCAGCTGGAAGCCCGCGCCGAGCGAGTCGAGCGATTGCAGAACCTTGAGCCGCTTCTCCGCCGTCTCGGTGATCACCTTGTCGCGCGGCGTCGTGAAGTAAGCATAGGCGCGCAGCTTCGAGCGGCCCACACGGCCCCGCAGCTGGTAAAGTTGCGCGAGGCCGAACATGTCGGCCCGGTGGATGATCAGCGTGTTGGCGCGCGGAATGTCGAGGCCGCTTTCCACGATGGTCGTGGACAGCAGCACATCATACTTGCCCTCATAGAAGGCCGTCATGATGTCCTCGAGCTCACCCGCCGCCATCTGGCCATGCGCCACGATGAAAGAGACTTCCGGCACGTTGAGCCGCAGGAAACTCTCAATCTTGTCGAGATCCTGGATACGCGGCGCCACAAAGAACGCCTGCCCGCCGCGATACTTTTCGCGCAGCAGCGCTTCGCGCAGCGTGACCGTGTCTTCTTCCGTGATGTAGGTGCGAACGGAGAGACGATCCACCGGCGGCGTCGCGATGATCGACAGGTCGCGGATCCCCGTGAGCGCCATCTGCAACGTCCGCGGAATGGGCGTCGCCGACAGCGTCAGCACGTGCACGTCGGATTTCAGCTCCTTCAGCCGCTCCTTGTGCTTCACACCGAAGCGCTGCTCCTCGTCCACGATCATGATGCCGAGCCGCTTGAACTCAACGTCCTTGGTCAGCAGCGCATGTGTGCCGACCACGACATCGATGCTGCCATCGGCGAGCCCGGCGCGCACTTCGGCCGCTTCCCGTGCACTGACGAACCGCGACAGCGGACGCACCACGAGCGGCCATCCGGCGAAGCGCTCCTCGAACGTCTTGAAGTGCTGGCGCGCCAGCAGCGTCGTCGGCGCAATCACCGCCACCTGCCGTCCGCTCATCGCCGCAACGAACGCCGCGCGCAGCGCCACTTCCGTTTTTCCGAAACCCACATCGCCGCAGACAAGCCGGTCCATCGGCTTGCCGGACGCAAGATCGCCCAGCACGTCCTCGATCGCCGACAGCTGGTCTTCCGTTTCCTCGTAGGGGAAGCGCGCCGCAAACTCTTCGTAGAAGCCCTGCCCCGCCGAGATCGCGTCGGCCCGCTTGAGCTCCCGCTCCGCCGCGATCTGCATCAGCTCCGCCGCCATCTCCAGGATGCGCTTCTTGGCTTTCGCCTTGCGCGTCTGCCAGCCTGCCCCGCCGAGGCGGTCAAGGTTGCCTTCCGCATCCTCCGAGCCATAGCGGCTGATCAGGTCGATGTTCTCGACCGGGAGGAAAATCATGTCGCCGCCGGCATATTCCAGCTGCAGGCAGTCATGCGGCGCGCCGGTCAGCTCCAGCGTGCGCAGTCCGACATACCGCCCGACGCCGTGATCGACGTGCACGACCAGATCGCCCGCCGTCAGCGCCGTGGCGTCCGTGATGAAGCTCGCCGTCTTGCGCTTACGGCGCGGCGCCGCGAGCCGGTCGCCCAGCACGTCCGCTTCCGAAATCATCGCCACACCCGGCAGCGAGAAGCCCGCCTCGATCGGCACTTCGGCGACCGTGAAATCGGTCTTCTTGGCCGCTTCCAGCGTATGCACCTGCGCGAGGCCCGTGAGGCCGTGATCGCCCAGCACGTTGATCAACCGGTCCGCCGAGCCTGTCGACCAGGCCGCAAACACGACCGGCTTTCCACTCGCATACAGCGCCTTGGCGTGGTCGATCACCGTCTCGAAGATGTTGACGTCCGTACGCAGACGTTCCGGCGCAAAGTCCCGGCCCCGGCGCCCGCCCATGTCGAACGCGTTGGCCGTCGGCTCGCTGGCACTGAAGCGCACAACCGCCCGGTCCGCGAGGCGCGCATCCAGTTCGTCAATCGTCAGGTATAGCCGCTCTGGCGGCAGCACCTTCGCGGTGCGGATATCCCCGCCACCGGCATCGAGGCGCGCCAGGTGATAATCGCTCGCCTGCGTTAGCCGTTCATGCGCCGCTTCAGTCGTCAGCGCACTGAGCCCCCACAGCCCGCCCTCGCCGACATAGTCAAACAGCGTGTCGAGGTGATCGTGGAACAATGGCAGCCAGGCCTCGACACCCTGCCGCCGGATCGAGGCGCGCGCCGCCTCGTACATCTGGTCGCCCGAGGGCGGCCCGAACGTATCGAGGAACCGGTCGCGGAACCCGCTGAGCACCTTATCGTCGAACAGGATCTCGCTGACCGGCGCAAACGTCACGCCCTCCGCCGCGCCCGTCGAGCGCTGAGACTCGGTATCGAACGTCCGCAGCGTCTCCACCACATCGCCAAAGAAATCGAGCCGGTAGGGCTCGATCGCGGTCGGCGGGAAAATGTCGATGATCCCGCCCCGGATCGCATACTCGCCCTGCTCGCGCACCGTGCTCGAGCGGACATAGCCGTTGAAGGCGAGATACTCGGTGAGGTCAGCGGCCTTCACCGTCTGGCCCTTGCGGATCGAGAAGGAGGACCGGCGCAGCGTCGCAATCGGCGGCACGCGTTGCACCAGCGAGCCCGCCGTCGTCACCACCAGCAAAGGCCCCTGCGCTGTTTCATACCGCGCGATCCGCGCGAGCCCCGCGCAGCGCCGCGCGGCCACGGCCGGCGTCGGGCTGATCCGGTCGTATGGCAGCACATCCCAACCCGGCAGGTCCGCCTGCTCCAGCCGCGGCGAGGCAAACTGCGCCATCCGCCGCGCCGCCTGCGCCATCCGGTCGTCGCGCGCCACGTACACGCCGATGCCGCCGCGCTTCATCAGCGCCTCGCAGAACGTGATCACGTCCGCGCCGAACGGCGCTCCGGCGAAAGCGGCAGGGCCGCTCAGCGATTTCAGGAAATCAGCGGGGGTCATCAGGCTACCTTTTCACCCGGCCTCAGCCGGATTGCGCGGCGTAGCGGAATGCGATCAGCTGGTCCAGCACTGGACCTGCATGCTGGGCCGGCACCGGCTCCTGCCCGATCAGCCAGGCATAAACCTCCCAGTCCGGCACGTTCAGCAGGCGCTCGAACTCGTCGAGGCCGGCTGTATCCAGTGATTCGAGCGTGGCATCGGCAAAGCTGCCGATCAGCAGGTCCATCTCGCGGAACCCCCGCCGCCAGGCCCGGAATTTCAGCTTGTTGCGGCGATTTTCATCAGTCATGGCGTCGTTCCGGGAGGCGATTTTTCGATGGGACTGTCCACACGCAGGTGTAGACGGTTTATGGACGGGGAAACCCCGCCTTGTGCAACATCTTAGACCCATATCGGCAGGGGGAAACAGCCGCGCTGATTGTGCCGCACCCCGGCTGCGCCTAGCTTGCTGAAACCATGCGCGACGAGCGACTCTTTCCGCTGTTTGCCAGCCTCGACACGCTGAGCGGCGTCGGGCCCAAGCTGCTGCCTGTCCTGCAGCGATTATGCGGCGGCAACACGGTCTGGGACCTGCTCCTCCACCTGCCCGAGCGCTGGCTCGACCGCCGCGTGCGAGCAACGTTCGACAAGACCGTTCCGGGCGAGGTCGCCACCGTGCGCGGCGAGGTCATCGTCCACCACGCGCCGTTCAGCGACAAGTCGCCCTACCGGATCCAGCTCGGCGACGAGTCGGGCTTCCTGACGCTATCCTATTTCCGCGCCGATCCGCGCTGGCTGAAGTCGCAGTTCCCGGTCGGCGCCACGCGCATCGTGTCGGGTCGCGTCGAAGATTACAAAGGCGAGCGCCAGATCACGCATCCGGATTTCGTGGTCGATCCCGCCAAGGGCGACGCGCCGCCGGAAGTCGAGCCGATCTATCCCCTCTCCGCAGGCCTCACCAACCGGCGGGTTCACACCTTCGCCCTGCAGGCCCTGAAGGCCGTTCCGGAAGGCCTTCCGGAATGGTGCGATCCGCATCTGGTCCGCCTGCGCGGCTGGCCCGGTTTCGCAGAGGCGCTGTCTATCCTGCACGCGCCGGCGCGCTATGACGAAGACGAGTTTGCCCGCGCCCGCGAGCGGCTCGCCTATGACGAAGCCCTGGCGCGGGCCTCGGCCTTTTCGCTGGCTCGCGCCGCCCGGAAGGCGCGCCGCGCGCCGATCATCAAGTCCGATCCGAAATCCGAAGCTCGCTTCATCAAGGCGCTGCCCTACACGCCGACCGGCGCCCAGCTGCGCGCGGGCGAGGAAATTCGCCGCGACCTTGCGAGCGGCTCGCCGATGCGCCGCCTGCTGCAGGGCGATGTCGGCGCCGGCAAGACCCTGGTAGCGGCGATGGCGGCGGTGCAGGCGGCGGCCAACGGTTACCAGTCAGCTTTCATGGCGCCGACCGAAGTGCTGGCCCGCCAGCAATACGACACGCTGGACAAGCTGCTCTCGCCGCTCGGCTATGCCGTCTCGGTGCTCTCCGGCCGAGACCGGGGCAGCGCCCGCGAAGGCACACTGATGGCGCTCGCGAACGGCTCCATCCAGATCGTGGCCGGCACTCACGCCCTCTTCCAGGATGCGGTATCCTTCCGCAATCTCGGCCTGATCATCGTCGACGAGCAGCACCGGTTCGGCGTCACCGACCGGATGCGCCTCGTCGGCAAGTCCGACAGCCCGCACATGCTGGTGATGAGCGCCACGCCGATCCCGCGCACCCTCGCGCAAGCCGTGCACGGCGATCTCGATGTCTCGATCCTCGACGAGAAACCGCCGGGCCGCAAACCGGTCGAAACGCGCGCCATACCGGATACGCGAATCGACGAGATCATCGAAGCGGTAGGCCGCGCGCTGAAACGCGGGGAGCGCGCTTTCTGGGTCTGTCCCCGCGTGGATGTCGATGAAGACGACTCCTCCGCCGTGGCGCGCCATGCCGCCTTGCAGGACGAACTCGGCGTGCGGGTCGGCCTCGTGCACGGACGG
>JBBSDJ010000024.1:0-30283 GCA_038249555.1 Caulobacterales bacterium | reverse complement strand
CGCGGCCGGCGAGCAGATGATGGAAGCGCTTCCCGCCGACAAGCAGGGCGCCGTCATGGGCGCGCTGATGTCTGCCGGCATGACCTGCATGATGGGCGGCGCACCCGCCGAGGGCTGATTTTTATCGCGCTTGACGCGGGCGTCCGTCTCGGGGGAGACTCCGGGATGGACCGCTTACCTTCCAGACTATGGATCGAGGCACTGGTCCGGCGGGCGCAGCTCTCCGGCGCCAGTGCCTTCATCGTTCAGCACGGGGACGATGACCGCGGCGATGTGCTGATCAAGGTCGCCCGCCTCGACGGCACCGCTGCTGCCTATCTTCCGTCCACGAACCTCGAAGGCGAACGCGTCTTCCTGAACCTCGAAATCCAGGGCGTCGGCCCGGACGAGGCCAGCGTGGACGAGTATGTGCGCCGCGCGAAGTCCCGCGACAGCGACCTGTGGATCGTCGAGATCGAGGACAAGGAAGGCCGCGCGTTCCTGACGGAACCGGTCGAGAATTGATCGCCGTTAAGCTCTCCTAAACCAGACGACTGCAACTTGCGATTCGCTGGGCTAAAAGGGGCGGTGGCCGCGATGTTGTTCCTGTTGAACGAGTATGTGACCGAGATCGAGGCGCCCGAGCTGCGCCTCCTGAAACGCGGCCCGAGCCTCGGCTTCGAGGACGTGCATTCCATGCGGGCCCGCGAGGCCATCGAGTTTGCCCGCGCCCGGCTTCAGGTCTGCCACGACGAGGGCACGGTGCCCGGCGAAACTCTGGTCGCCGACCTCGCCGCGCTGATCATCGCCAAGACCGGCGCCAACGCGGCGTTGTTCCCCGTGCATGAAGGCCGGGTGTCCGAACCCCGCCTCACGATCCTGCCCGAGAGCATCCTCGAGGCCGTCCGCGCCCGCCTCGCCGAAGGCGCCGCTCCGGACATCCGCCAGTTCTGGCCGCGCGCGGCTTGAAGGCCGCAGAAGTCTAACCCTCTGCGCTCAAGCTCCGAAGGAAAATGGCGCGCTCAGCGGCGAGATTGCGGCTGCATGCAGCCGCCTCGATATTCCTGATCGAACCCGTCCCGAACTTGTCGTAGGCAAACCGGCATTGAGCCTCAGCAAACGCACTCCAGGCCACCTGGGATTTGGCCAGACTTTCGGACACAGGCTCGCCGGTGACAGACTCGCGGCTCGTGGCCCGGTAATGCTGCGAGACCGCCTCAAAGGTGCGCGCGATCATGGACTGCCAGAAATCACGTTCCTGTACGAAACAAGCCGACATGGAATAGGTGGTTCCGGCATTGCCTTCGCAGGCATCGAAAATGATGCCAACACATTCCGCGCCGTCTCCACTCCGCTCGACGGCGCTGACGACGCAGGCCTCGACGCGCGCCGCCACTTCTTCCGCAATAGGTGGGAACTCACGTGCATCTGCGGTTGGCGCGAAAAGTGAAAGCCAAGCAGCTCCAGAGGCTAGCAGCGTCCTACAACCAATCATGTCCTATCCTCTTCAGGTCGGGATGTCCTGCTGATGTTGAGAATTAGGAGCAATCATAGCGCATTGGCCGCCACTCTGGAAATCCGCCAGTTCGCGTCGCCTGAACGGTTGACGCAAACCCCGCCGCCCGGTTTCGTGGCGGCATGACGCCACAACCGCCGATCCGTGCACCGCATTTCTTCTGGGACGAGGATGGGCCCGCCACGCTGGCCTCGGCGGAGTTTCTCCTGGGCTTGCTGTGCGATTTCGCCCGCCTCTCGCCGATATGGAAGGACCGGGCGAGGCGCGAAATCGCTGTGTCGGTTGAGGGCGAAACGAACCAGGCGGCACGCATCACCCTTCGTGGCGCCCTCACGGGACATATCGAGCTTTCGGTGGAGCCCAGTCTGTGGGTGCGGGCGGATGTGTATCTTGGCGACGCCTGGTTCGGAAGGGGCTGGATCGAGCGCTGCTATGAGGAATACGAAATCTGGCCGGATGCGTCGGGCGGCATTGTCGGCCCGCTTGTGGAAGATGACCCGCCCGGCCGTATTTCGAAGCGGGGCTACTGGGTGCAGTTCGATACGTCCCAGTGGCCGGGATATGTGAGCGCAGAGCGCACGATCGGTTTCGAGATACCGGACACCTGATGGGCCGGTCGTCCGCCCCGGCAGCCAGCCCCTTCAATCCATTCGCCAAATCGGTTAGGGCCTGCGCCAGAGAGAGAACCTGATCCATGTCGCACGTGACTGAAGCCGCCCGCCGGCGCACCTTTGCCATTATCTCGCACCCGGACGCCGGCAAGACGACGCTGACCGAGAACCTGTTGCTGGCCGGCGGCGCCATCCGGGCGGCCGGCGAGGTCGCGGCGCGCGGGCAGGCGCGGCGCACGCGGTCGGACTGGATGAAGATCGAGCGCGACCGGGGCATCTCGGTCTCGGCCTCGGTGATGACGTTCGAGTTCGATGGCTACATGTTCAACCTGCTCGACACGCCGGGCCACGAGGATTTCTCCGAAGATACCTACCGTACCCTGACGGCTGCCGATTGCGCGGTCATGGTGCTCGACGCAGCCAAGGGCATCGAGCCGCAGACGCTGAAGCTGTTCGAAGTCTGCCGGATGCGCGACATCCCGATCGTCACCTTCATCAACAAGATGGACCGCGAGGCGCTGGAGCCGATCGCGCTCCTGGACGAGGTGCAGGACAAGCTGCAGCTCGACACCTCGCCGCTCTACTGGCCCGCCGCCAGCGGCCAGCGCTTCTCCGGCATGCTGGACCTGGAGCGCGACGTGTTCCTGCAGTTCGAGCGCCGCCCGGGCGAGCCCGCGCGCATCGGTCCGGCGACGGAGATTCCGGGAGATGCCGCGAGCCTCAAGGCAAACCTCGACCCATACGTCTTCGCCGAGATGACCGAGGGCATCGAGATGGCGCGCAGCCTGCTGCCGGCGTTTGATGCCGCTGCGTTCCGCTCGGGCAACATGACGCCCGTCGTGTTCGGCTCGGCGCTGCGCTATTTCGGCGTGGCGGAACTGCTCCGTACGCTGCACACCTATGCGCCGGCACCGCGTGACCAGAAAGCGATCAAGAAATCCGAGGCAATCCGCGTCCACGCCGAGGATCCTTCCGTCAGCGGCTTCGTGTTCAAGATCCAGGCGAACATGGACCCCAACCACCGCGACCGTGTGGCCTTCGTGCGCCTCTGCTCCGGCGAGTTCCGGCGCGGCATGCGGCTGAAAACGGCGAGCGGCAAGCAGCTCAACATCCACAACCCTATGATGTTCATGGCGCAGGACCGCGAAATTGCCGAGACCGCCTATGCGGGCGATGTGATCGGCGTGTCGAACCATGGCCAGCTGCGCGTCGGAGACTCATTGTCCGAGAGCGGAGATATCCAGTTCGGCGGCATTCCCAACTTCGCGCCGGAATTGCTGCGCCGCGCCCGTGTGAAAGACCCGATGAAGGCGAAACACCTGCGCAAGGCGCTGGAAAGCCTCGCGGAAGAAGGCGTCACGCAACTGTTCACGCCGCAGATCGGCTCGGACATGATCGTCGGCGCCGTGGGCCAGTTGCAGTTCGAGGTGATGATCGAGCGGATGACGGCGGAATACAGCCTCGAAGTCTTCTTCGAGCCAGCGCCCTATAACGTGGCGCGCTGGATTTCGTCGGACGATCCGAAAAAGATCGAGGAGTTCATGGAGAAGAACAAATCCGCCTCCGGAACAGATCTTGACGGCGCGCCGGTCTATCTCGCCAAGAATGCCTGGGATGTCGGCTACGCGCAGGAGAAGAACCCGGGGATCCGGTTCACGGCGACGAAAGAGCGGGCACTTTAGATTGCGCTAGTTCCCGGCGATTTCGCCGCTGAGAACTTCCGGCTGGGCTTCCACGCTGGCTTCGCCCCAGTAGGTCGCGTCCACGCGGGGGGAGACGCCAGAGGTGGCCAGCAGGTTCTCTTCGGATTTGCCGGCGCCCTGCTTCAGTTCGCAGCGCGCGCCCGAGCTGCCATAGGCCTCGACGAACGACCAGGACTGGCAGACGGAATCTTCGCCGCAGGCGGCTTCGCAGGCAAGCGGTGTGGAGCCGGCATCGACCTTGTAGGTTGAGCCGTGGCGGTAGCGGTAGACTTCGTGGCCGGGCGTGGCAGGTCCGCGTGAGGCTTCGGTAGCCGTGAGCGGGTCCATGCCGGGCGAGGAGACAGCCTTGCGGGAGACGCCATCGGCGCTCGCGGCGAAGCCCAGACAAGCGGTGGCGGCGAGCAGAATGGCGAGACGCATGGGGCAATCCTCCCGGGGAATATAGCAGGCGGGAGGCTAACCGAGGCGCGTTAACGAAGCGTTTGCTCTACAATCCGGGCCGATCAGTTCGGCAAACTCTCTCGTTTTTCCTCGATTTCGAGCCATTCCATCTCGATATTTTCGAGATCTGTCCGGGCGGCGCCGACGCGGGCGGATTTCTTCGTGAAGGCGGCCGGGTCGCGGGCATAGAGGCCGGCATCGGCGAGGTCTTTCTCGAGCGCGGCGATCTCGGCCTGCAGTTTCGGGATCAGGGCGTTGATCTCCTTCTGCCGGTGTTCGTCCTTGTAGGAGAGTTTCGCGGCGGGCTTCGCTTTTGCAGCCGGGGCGGCGGCGCCCTTCGATTTGTCCGCCTTCGGCGCATTCTTCTGGCGCACGCCCTTCAGCTGTTCCTGTGCGTCGCTCCAGCCGCCGGCGGTCTGGATCCATTCGCCGTCCCCGAGCGGGCAGAGGCAGCTGGTGACGGTGGCGTCGAGAAAGGCGCGGTCGTGGCTGACGAGGATCAGCGTGCCTTCATAGGCGAGCAGCATGTCTTCGAGCAGGTCGAGCGTCTGCATGTCGAGATCGTTGGTGGGTTCGTCCATCACCAGCAGGTTCGAGGTCTGGGCAAGTCCGATGGCGAGCGCGAGGCGGTTGCGTTCACCGCCGGACAATGCGCCGACCGGTTGGCGCAGCTGTTCCGGGCGGAACAGGAAATCCTTTGCATAGGCCGCGATATGGCGCTGGTTGCCCTGCACGTTGATGGAGTCTCCGCCCATCGGGGCGAGCGCTTCCCACATCGTATCGGTCGCGTTGAGGCTTTCGCGCGTCTGGTCCTGATAGGTCACCTGCAGCGTCTTCGAATGCGTCACCGTGCCGGCATCCGGCGCAATCTCGCCGAGCAGCAGGCGCACCAGCGTCGTCTTGCCGGCGCCGTTCGGGCCGATGATGCCGATCCGGTCGCCGCGCAGGATACGCAGGTCGAGACCATTTGCGATCACCAGCGGGCCGTCCGCAGTCTGGAAGGTCTTCGACAGGCCCTTTGCCTCGATCACCTTCTTGCTCATCGCCTCGCCGGCATCGGCGCTGAACTCGGCGAGCGACTTGCGGTCGTTCAGGGCGCTGCGCATCTGCGCGTGGTCCACCTTCATCTGGCGCAGGCGCGCAAGGCGGCCCTGGTTGCGCTTGCGCCGCGCAGTGACGCCGCGCGCCAGCCAGTGCTGCTCGTCCTTCAGCTGCGTCGTCATCCGGCGCAGCTGGCGCTCATCCTCTTCCTCGATCTGCTCCGCCCACTGATCGAACTTGAGATAGCCTTCCGGGCTTTTTAGAACCTTGCCCTGGCGCAGCCAGAGCGTGTTGGTGGAGACGGTTTCGAGAAAGCGCCGGTCGTGGCTGACCACCAGCACGACGCCGTTGAACGCCTTCAGGCGGCCTTCCAGGTACTCGATCATCGGCACGTCGAGGTGGTTCGTCGGCTCGTCCAGAAGCAGGATGGTCGGTTGGATCGCAAAGGCCTTCGCCAGCGCGGCGCGGCGCTTCTGTCCGCCGGACAGGGTCTTCGGATCGGCCTCGGGATCGATGCCGAACTCCATGATCTCGGCCTCGGCCATGTAGGCGCCTTCGAGGCCGTCCGCGACATAGTCCAGCACGGTGGCAAAGCCGGACAGGTCCGGTTCCTGCGCGACGGTCGCATAGGTAATGCCGGGCTGGCGCCAGACTTCGCCCGAGTCCGGCTCGATCACCTCGGAGATGATCTTCATCAACGTCGACTTGCCGGCCCCGTTGCGGCCCACCAGCGCGGCGCGCTCGCCCTTGGAGAGGGCCAGCGTCACGCCCTCAAACAGCGGTCCGCTGCCGAAGGTGAGGCGTACATTGGTGAGGGAAATCAGGGGGGGCTGGGCCATGCCGGGGAGATAGCCTCTGGTTCGCGCAGAGGCTAGGGGGCGGGCGCGGCGCCCGCCGGCCCGTCTGCCTCAGTCGAAGGTGTAGCTGATGAAGACCCCGGCGCTGAACTGGTCGGCGTCGCCGCGCAGGGTGACCAGGGGGCTGTCGCCGGCATCAGCGGTCAGCCGGTCATAACCGGCAAAGGTGACGACAGACCATTTGAAGTCGCGGTCCAGCGGAATGATGCCGAGCGCGCCCACGCCGTAGCTGCTCACGCCGCCGCCGGCTTCGTAAACCGGCAGTCCGGAACCGGCCGACTGGGCCGGCGTGACCCCGAAATAGGCGGCATTGTAGTTTTCATCGACGATCTTCACGCGCGGCCCGGCCGACCAGATGATGGGCGGCCCGAAGCCGGTGATGGCGCCGCCGGCGCCGGCATTGAGGTCTAGTACGAGGCCCTCATGGCCCGAGACGGCCTGACGCAGTTCGGCGCCTGCCGACCAGGGGCCGCTGCGGTAGCGCAGGAAGCCGCCCAGCTCGAAACTCGTGTCGACGTCTCCGAGGCCCACCAGATCGGTCGTCCCGCCGCCCGAGACGGCGAAGGACTGGTCGCCGTCGTCATTTCGGGAAAACTTTACGCGCCCGATGGGGCCAGCCGACAGGGACTCCGACTGGATCCAGTTATAGCCGACGCCCTCCTGCACGGAGGCAAAGAACCGGTCGCCATACTTGAACTGGATGTTGGGCACGATCGAGACGGCGTAGTCATCATCGCCTTCATAGGTCGGCGCATACAGGCTGCCGGCGCCGAGGGTGACTTGCCAGCCTTCGGCGGGCTCTGGCGCCTGGGCAAAGGCGGGAAGGCAAGCGCACGAAAGCGCTGCGAAAAGCAGGGTGGCGCGCATCGGAGTCTCCTGAGTTACTGCAGCGCAATACGCTGGGGATGTACCCTTGGATCATGAGCGCACTGCTTGTCCCGCGCGCGCAACCGGATCCATCACCTCGCGACGGGATTAGCGTGGCGAGAGATTGCCGCGAGGGGAAGGCTGGACGCGCAGCGGCGCCGGACGGAAAGTCCGTTCCATGCCGGAACTCACTCCCCCCGAAGGTTACGCGCCGCATTTCCGCAAATCGCGGTTCACCGATCCGTGGGAGCCGCTCTATTCGCGCAGCACACCTCGTGAGGTCTCGATAGGCCTCTGGCTCGCTGAGGCGCACTGCAATTCGCGCGGCCTCGTGCATGGCGGCCTGATTGCGTCGCTGGCCGACAATGCGATGGGCCTGTCCTGCGGCGCCGCGCTGGCCACCGAAGGCCGCGCGCCGGCCGGCGGCCTTGTCACCGTCACTCTGTCCACAGACTACCTCGGCAGCGCCCGGCTCGGCCAATGGCTCGCCACCGACACGCACTTCGTCAAGACCGGCGGATCGCTCTGCTTTGCAGGTTGCCTTGTGCACGCCGACGGGCAGCCGATTGCCCGCGCGAATGCCACCTTCAAGGTTCTCGGCGGGCATTAACCCTCGCTTGGCGGATGGCCGCCATATTGCAGGCCCGCACGGCAGTTCGCTGCGCATCGGGGCAGGCGGTCCATAAGGGGCCGCTGCCACCGATGATCTGCCCATGAGGTTCCGACTGATGACCCATCGCAATCTTGTCGTCCTGCGTACGCCTGTGCCGGTTCGGGACGCGCCCGTGGACGAGCCCCGCGCCGATTTCGAACTGATCCGCCAGATGATTGGAGGCGAGTATGCCTCCTCCGGCACACTGGAACTAGACTGGGCGAGGCGCCTCGCCGGAAAAAACCATGCGACCGCTGCCGCGCTTGCCGCCTGGTCGGTGCGCAAGGAGGCGGCGAACCTGTTCACCACCGGCGAGGAGATTGCCTTCCGCCTGCTGCCGATGCTGCGCGCCTCCGGCTGGAAGGGGCGCCTGTTCAGCGTGATCCATGCGAGCCACAGCCCGAAATGGCAGATGGCCGCGCGCCTCCTCGGCACGAAGAATGTCGGCGCCTACTACACGGTGGCCAGGCTGCAGCGCGATATCCTCGTGAACAAGGCCGGGCTTGCGCCGGAGAAAGTGCACTTTCTCTACGACTCCGTCGATGCGGATTTCTTCGATCCCGCGAAGGCGGCGCCCGCCATGGGGGAAGGATATGCCTTCGCCTGCGGGCTCGAGAACCGGGACTATGCCACGCTCGCGACGGCGGCCGCCGGGGTTCGCCTGCCGGTGCGCGTTCAGGCCTCCGGCTACTTCCCGCAGGAGACGGCGACGGATCAGGGCGCGCCCGAAAATCTGGAGATCAACCGTACACGGATTTCCTATGACGACTTGCGCGCCCGCTATGCCGGCGCCCGTTTTGTCGTGGTGCCCCTGCATGCGGTGCCCTATGCGGCGGGCGTCAACGGCCTGCTGGAAGGCATGGCGATGGGCAAGGCCGTGATCGTCACCGGCTCGCCGGGCCTCGCCGACTATACCAGCCTCGATTCCCTGATCACCGTTCCGGCAGCCGACCCCGCGCGGCTTGCGGCGGCCATGGACACACTCTGGCGGGACCCGCAGGCCTGCGCGCAGATGGGCCGCGCCAACCGGGACTGGGTGCTGCGCCACGCGGCCGTGGAGCAATATGCTGCCACGATTGCGGGCCACATGCGCTCGTCCTAGGCTGACGCCACCATGCTCAAGTCGCAGATCCTGAAAGGCACTTCCTGGCTGCTCGCCGGACGCCTCGTCAGCAATCTGCTCGGCCTTGCCAGCACGTTGATTGCGGCGCGCCTGCTGATGCCGGAAGATTTCGGCCTGATGGCGATCGCGATGAGCGTGTTCGGCATCGCCAGCGCCGCCGTGGAGCTGCCCGTCGGCGCCGCGCTCGTGCAGATGAAGACCGCCACCAAGGCGGATTTCGACACCGCCTGGACGATCAACGTACTGCGCGGCGTGATCGTCTCGGTACTGATGGTGCTCGCCGCCTGGCCGGCGGCGATGATCGTGGGGGATGACCGGCTCATTTTGCTTGTCGCCGCGCTCGCGGCCTATCCCCTGATCGCCGGCCTGCGCAATTCCTGGTTCGAACAATACATCCGCGACATGGATTTCCGGCGCGAAGCGCTGCTGGATGTCGTGATGAAGATCGCCTCGCTTGCGGTCACCGTGTGGATTGCCGTGGAGACGCGCAGCTACTGGGCGCTGCCAGCCGGCGTCGTGGGCTCGGCGCTGGCGGGCACCGCCGCCTCGTACCTGCTGCGCCCGCAGCTGCCGGCCTTCAGCCTCGCCTCGTTCCGCAAGTTCTTCGGTTTCTCCATCTGGATCGGCCTCGGCAGCATCGCCGACAGCTTCCGCGATGCCACAACGACCTTTTTCCTCGGCCGCCTTCTCGGCAATGCGAAGCTGGGCGCCTTCGCCCTCGGCTCGCAGTTCGGAGAGCGGCTGGAACTCGTCCTTTATACGCCAATGGAGCGTACGCTGTTCGCCGCCTTCAGCTCGATCCAGGAGGACGCGGCCCGCGTGCGCGCGGCCTACCTGCGCAGCATCCATATCGGCTTTGCGATCATTCTGCCGGTCTGCGCCGGGATCGGCCTTCTGGCCCCGGAAATCATCGCCGTCGCGCTGGGTCCGAACTGGTCGCTGGCGGCGCTGGTGCTCGCTTTTATGGCACCTATCACGGCAGTCTACCTGATTGCCGGGCTCAGCAATGCGCTCGCCAACGCGCTTGGCCATCCGCGTGCGCTGTTCAAGTTCAAGCTGATCTCTGCGCTGATGAATGTGCCTGCGGTAGCGCTCGGCATCCTGAGCTTCGGCCTCGTCGGCGCGCTCTGGGCTTGCGCGTTCACCGCCGCCGTCTGGTACCTTTTCAGCATCCATGCGGCGGCCAGGATCACCGGCCTGACGCGCCGGGCGCAGGTCTCGGCGATTGCGCGATCAGCTGTCTCGGGCCTCGCCATGGCGCTGGTGGTCGCGGGGGTCCGCGCGGTCTTCTTCAGCGGGTCGGATGATGGCCTGATCGAAAACCTGCTGCGCGCGGCCAGCCTCGCCGCCATCGGAGCGTTGACCTATGCGGCCGCCCACTTCGCGCTCTGGCAGGCTAGCGGCCGCCCAGATGGAATCGAGCGAGATCTTCTTGCATTTGCAGGTCGTCGTCTTCGACGCCCTTGAAGACCGGTGCGCGCACGCCCGGATCGCGCAGCGAGCGGTTGATCTCCTCGGCGAAGGCTTTCAGCATCACGCGCAAGCCTTCCCCGAAGCCTTCGGTGCCGCCCTTCGATCCCATGCCGATCGTCTTGTTCGCATCAAAGATGAATGGCTCACCGTCCACCATCACATAGTCGATCTTGCCATAACCGAGGTTCAGCTGCCGGCGCAGCCGCAGGAGGCGCGGGTGGGGCACGAACGGCTCGCAGGAGATGTGCTCGTCCTCGGTGATGATTTCGTCCGAGGAGCGTTCGATGTTTTCAAAGTGCAGGTTGCCGAGGAACATGTACTCGCGCAGCAGGTTCTTCTCGCCGTCTTTCTCGAGCATCAGCTTCTGAACCACGTTGTCCGGCGTAAAGTACTCCGGCGGCACCTCGCCGAGGGACGGGAAGATCCGGTAGTCGGCCTTCGTCTCTATAGTGCGGGCTTGGTTGCCGATAAGCATCCGGCGGAGGCGCCGCAGGGCGCGGCCGGACAGGCTCAGGGCGTTGAGTTCGGGCACGCCGCCATAGTTGAGGTCGGATTTCACGATCACCGGCCCGGTATGGCTGTCGCCCCGCTTCAGCAGACCGTCGGCGAAGGCCCGCTTGCGGATGTCAGAGGCATTGGCGTTGATCTGCTTGGGGTAGCGCTGCGCGAACCGGTGGATCCGGCGCGGCACGACCGACAAGTCGACGTGCACGAAAATGCCATCAGCCTCGACATACCGCTCCGTGCCGTAGAGGTGGACCACATCGACGCCCAGATCGGCGAGAAATTCCGAAATCAGCATCACCATGTGGTGGCGCGCGCCGCGAGCCGTTCCCCGGCTGTGCAGGATCACAAGTCGCTTGGGGCGATCTGGCATTTTGGTAGTTCCCCCGGCGGATCCATCTCAAATGGAACCGTCAGGCTATCCAATAATCCTTAACAGCGTCCCGGTATAGTCCGCAAAACTAATGAACATCATAGTTTTCTGCAAATAACTCAGGCTCTTAGCGCCGCGATTTCTGTGCCTTTCAGGGGACGCCAGGTGCCTTCCATCAGGGCGTCCGGCACCAGGGGTCCGAAGCGGCTGCGGTGCAGGGCTTCGACGTGGTTTCCGGCCGCCGCAAACATCCGCCGCACCGGATGATAGCGCCCTTCGGTCAGGGGCAGGGCAACCGTACGCGCGCCTTTTGCCTGCATCTGCGCGGGCGGGCAGGGTTTGTCCTCGCGCCGATCCCGCCCGGCTAGCGAAATTGCAGGCCACATGCGCGCGTCCCAAGCTCTCGCCTTGATGCTGAAATCGCAGCTCCTGGAAGGTACTTCCTGGCTACTTGCCGGACGCCTGACCAGCAATCTGCTCGGTCTTGCCAGTTCGCTGATCGCGGAGCGCCTCCTGATGCCAGAAGACTTCGGCCTGATGGCGATCGCTATGAGCGTGTTCGCCAGCGCCGCGGTGGAATGCCTGTCGGGGCCGCGTTTGTTCAGCTAGGCGGGAAGTTTAGGCGTCGAGGCCGATCGGTAACCCTCCAGCCGGGGACTTTTCTCGATGAATGCAAGCGATGCCTGAAGCTGAAAAGTCAGCCACAGAACAATACCGATCCATTTGGCGCCGTCCTCCAGGATGCTCCGCCAGTCACCCAGATGGAGCAAGGGTGGCTTGTCTTCAGGCATCAGGTCGATGCCTGTCGATCCGGCGAACATCGCCAGCGCAGCGAGCAGAAAAAATGGTCCGACAGCGAGCAGCAGGCGCCGATAGGCGCAGAGCCATGTCAACGTTACCAAAGCGAGCCCGATATACACGAGCTTTTCGTCGATACCCAGATACCATTTGGCCAGGGCTTCATGAAACATGAAGGCGTCATCCAGCAATAGCGAGGTCGTGAGCAGGCCGCCCGAAAAAAAGAAACCTGCTCCTGTCTCGCCGGCGCGATAGAGAAAAATGGCGGCCAGAAAACAGATCGTGGCTGCACCGGACCAGACCATCAATCCAAGCTGGGAGAGTATTCCAGAAAGCGGATGAAGTCCTGCGACCGCCGATATGTCACGTGTCAGCTCCTCGAATGAGGCCTTGCCCAGAAGTTTGACAGCGACGATGAGGGCAAGCACCAGGAGCGCTGTGCCGAACGCCGCGGCTAGCCACGGCCACGACGGAATAAATCTGCTCACGGACTTCCACTTAAACTTAACGGTCGCACAACACGCGATATTGAATAGTCGAGAGCTCTTAAAAAACTCTCGATTTATCGCATCAAAGTGTATGTCGCCGCCTTGATTGTGGAGGCTCCTGGTTTCCCCCGTCTGGAATCGAATGCTTTTTCTGGCGATGCGCCGGAACGCAAGGTGGCAGGCGGAGATGGGGACATTCACATGATCCGGTGCAGCCAGAAATGATCTTCCTAACGGGATCTGCGGGCATCCGGGCCTTGCGGGTTCAGGCTTTCAGAGCGGCAACTTCGTCGCCCGTCAGGATGCGCCATGCGCCTTCAGGCAAGCCCTCCAGCCGCAGCGGGCCGAAGCGGCTGCGGTGCAGGGCTTCGACATGATTGCCTGCGGCCGCGAACATGCGGCGCACCTGGTGATAGCGCCCCTCGGTCAGCGTCAGCGCGGCCGTGCGCTCGCCTGTCACCTGCAGCTGCGCGGGCAGGCAGGGCTTTTCCTCACCGCGCAGGACGAGAGTGCCGGAAGCAAACAGCACCGCCTCGTGGCCTTCCAGTGGCCGGGCGAGGGTCGCCTCATAGGTTTTCGGCAGGTTGGACTTCGGCGAGATCAGCTTGTGCAGCAGCGCGCCGTCATCGGTGAAAAGGAGAAGGCCGGTCGTCTCAGCGTCCAGCCGGCCGACGGAGGAGACCTTGGGGTCGCGCTTCTGGTAGCGGGGCGGCAGCAGCTCGTAGACGAGGCGGCCCTGATCGGCATGCGAACAGGTGAAGCCCGCCGGCTTGTTCAGCATCAGCACCATGCCATGCGGCGGATCGACCGGCTCGCCGTCAAAACGCAGGTCGCCCTCTTCGCCGGTCACGCGCCCGTCGCGGATCGCGATGGCCACTTCCTTGCGCGAGCCATAGCCAAGCCCGGCGAGATGTTTCGCAAGCTTGAGCGTGTCCCTCATTTCTGGCGTTTCGGACGCTCTGCGCGGATGATCTTGTAACCGGCCTCGTCCTCGAGCATCTCGCTTTCCTTGAAGCAAGCCGCCAGTTCCGCCTCGTAGGGCAGGTGCCGGTTGGCGACCAGCCAGAGCGTGCCGCCGGGCTTCAGCGTCTGCGCCGCGGCGCGGATGAAACTCCGTCCGAGGGCGGAGTTGTCGGCGCGGCCCGTATGAAAAGGCGGGTTCATCACGACGAAGTCATAGGCGGACTTCGGCAGGTCCGTCAGCACATCGGCCCAGTGCGCGGCGTAGCGGCCTTCGAACGGGGCGAGCGTTTCATGGATGCAGGCGATGGCCCGGTATTCGGCCTCGTAAAGGTCCATCCGCTCCACTTTCGGGCAGTTGGTCAGGATCTCGCGACTGAGGAAGCCGTAGCCGCCGCCCAGATCGGCGCCAACACCCTTGGCCTGCTCGGGCACGCTGTCGGCCAGCAGCTCGCTGCCGGGGTCCACCCTGTCCCAGCTGAACAGGCCGGGGCGGCTGAACAGGCCCGGCTCGATCTCGCGGATCGCATCTTCCTCGATCCATTCCTCCGCCAACGGATGGTTCACAACGGCATCGACCTTATAGGTCCAGAAGGCGCGGCATTTATGCTTTGACAGGCTGTCAGCCTCGCCGGCGATTTCGGCCAGCTGCTTCTCGCCGGTCTTGCCGCCCAGCGTGTTGGGCAGGCTCGCCAGCACATACCCGCCCTCCGGCGCGGCCAGTAGCGCGCGCGCATAGAGCGCCCGCGCCTGGTCGCGCTGGCGCGGCGGCACGACGATGGTCAGCATCGCCTTCGGCAGGTCCACCGAATCCACCGGCAGCACATTGAAGCCGGCCGCCTTCAGCGCCTCATGGCTGGGCTTGAAACTCGTCCGGCAGACGAGCTGGTCCTTCGGCAGTTGCATCAGCCACGGCCCCGGCTCGGCATTCAGCACAAGGATCGGTCCGCTCGCGGGCAGGGGCACAGCCCCGTCCTCAAGGGCCAGCATCAGGGTATCGAAAACTACAGCATCCATCATCCGCGCTGCGATAGCGCCGTGGGACCACAAAGAAAAGCCCCGCCGGTGCGAACCGGCGGGGCTTGGTTTGTTATCCCTCGCGGGAAAGGCTTAGGCGTCGAGGCGCTCGATGATGATCGCCGGGGCCATGCCGCCGGCGGCGCACATGGTGACGAGGCCGTAGCGGCCGCCCGAACGCTCGAGTTCGTCGAGCGCGGTGCCGATCAGGATCGAACCGGTGGCGCCGATCGGGTGGCCGAGGGCCATCGCGCCGCCATTGATGTTCACCTTCTCGCGGTCGAGCTTCAGGTCACGGATGAATTTCTCGGCGACGACCGAGAACGCCTCGTTGATTTCGAAGACGTCGATGTCGGTGGTTTTCAGGCCGGCCTTCTCAAGCACTTTCTTGGCGGCAGCGACCGGGGCGTTCAGCATCAGCGTCGGGCAATCGCCCATGTTCGCCGTGGCCACGATCCGGGCGCGGGCCTTGAGGCCATGCTTCTTCATGTAGCCTTCCGAAGCGAGCAGGAGGGCGGCGGCGCCGTCCACCACGCCCGAGGAGTTGCCGGCGTGGTGAACATGGTTCACCTTGCCTTCGATCTGCGGGTACTTGCGGGTAACCATGTTGCCATAGGTATTGCCCTGATCGTCCACCGGGATGTCCATGTACATGTTGAACACGGTCTTGAGGCCGGCGAGGCTTTCCATCGTCGTCTGGGGACGCGGGAACTCTTCCTTGTCGAGGGCCAATGTTCCGTCCACGTTGTAAACCGGCACGACCGATTTGTTGAAGCGGCCTTCGGCGATGGCGCGGGCAGCGCGCTGCTGGCTGACGACGGCGAGCTGATCAACAGCCTGGCGGTCGATGCCTTCCAGCGTGGCGATCGCATCGGCGCAGACGCCCTGCTGCGATTGCGGATGGCTGGCGCGCAGACGCAGGTTGCCCACGTCCATCGTCGGCGGGGATTTCGGGTCGGCGGTGGCCGAGGTGTAGCTCATCATTTCACAGCCGCCGGCGATGACGCAGTCTTCCATGCCGGACATGATCTGCGCCGCGGCGAGCGACACGGTGGTGATGCCCGAGCCGCAGAAACGGTCGAGCGTGACGCCGGAAGCCTTGATGTCATAGCCGGCATCGAGCGCCGCCATGCGGCCCATGTCGGCGCCTTGTGCGCCGCGCTGGCTGGAGGTGCCCCAGATGATGTCGTCGACGGTGGCGGTGTCGAGCTTGTTGCGCTCGGCGAGGGCGCTGAGAACCGTCGCGGCGAGGTGCTGCGGGTGCATGTGGGCGAGGGCGCCCTTGCCAACTTTGCCAATGCCGCGCGGGGTGCGGACGGCGTCAATGATGTAGGCTTCGGCCATGATGAATCTCCCTGTGTGGACGGCCCTTCGGCTGGGGGCGTCGCTGAATTTTGCTTTACGCGAACGTAAGCGTAAGCGAAAGCCGTGACGTTGGGGGAAGCGCTGCGGCGGCGCCCCTGTGCGGCATGACGATTATGTGAGATGCTCCCCGCACGGGAGAAAACGCTCATGGCGCCAAGCCGTGGACTGACAGGACGGAGCGCTGCACTGGCAGCCCTGCTGGCCTTGTGCCCGGCTCCGGCCCTGGCCGCCGAACGTCTCGTCATTCCGTTTGAGATCAACGACCTCGACCATATGGTGGTGCGGATCGAGATCAATGGCACGGGCGGGACAACGGCTGTCATCGATACCGCCGCCACCTTCCCGATGCTGGACAGCCGGACCGCGTCGTCCAGCGGTGTCCCGGCGCCGGGGGCCGACCCGCGCCGCGTCAATGTCCTCGGGCTCAACGGCGCCCGGGAATATCCGGTCGTGCGTGTGGATGAAATCCGGCTCGGCAATCTGAGCCTCGCTTCGCTCGACGCCGCCTATAGCGAGGATCTCGACGTGCCCGGCGCGGCCGCCAATGTCCTGCCATCGGCCGCCTTTCCGGGCGATGTCCTCGAGATGGATTTCAGCCGGCGCCTGATCTCTGTCTATGATGGCCGTCCAGATCGTCCGGAGACGGATGTTTCGGGACGGATCAACTATACGGTCCAGGACGGCCTGATCTTTGTCGATGTCCGGATCAACGGAAAGCCTGGCCGCGCGGTCGTCGATACCGGCTCCAATATCAGCTATGTGAACTCGGCTTTTGCCGATCTGGCGCAGATGCGCACCAATGAGGAAAAGACGCAGCTCTTGCTGGGCGCCACCGGCGGCGACGCGCGCGTCCGTGTGGCAACCGCGCGCAAGATGTCTCTTGGGGACTTCTACTTTTCGGGCGCTGACCTCATGGTTTCCGATCCCTTCCTGTTCGAAAGCCTCGGCGTCTCTGATGAACCGGCCATGGTGCTCGGGCTTGACTATCTTTCGCTGTTCACCGTGCAGTTCGACCGGCGGCGGAACCGGATGTTGCTCTCGCTGCCTGCCGCCGAACGCAAGGGCATGGTGGTCAATCTGAACCCTCGCGGTTCGCGCATCCAGTAAGCGGCCCTAACCAAACGCCCCGTAAGCATGCGTCAGCGCGAGGCTGATGCCGTGCAGGCTGCGGTCGATCTCGTCGAGCGGTTCGATGATGTCGCGGTGGAGGCGGTCATAGCCATAGCCCGAGGTCTGCCCCGACCCGGGCTCGGTCAGCCCGGCGAGGGGTTCGTCGCCTTCGCCGGAGCGCGGGAAGATGCGGGCGAGCAGCTCCACCGCTTCGGCGAGACGCAGTTCGGCGACCATGCGGATGATGTCGCGCTGGCTCGTATCGTGGCGCTCCGATATGCGCGGGACGCTGCCGGCCAGCGCGATGGCCTTCATGATCAGCGCCTGGCGGATCGCATGCAGCACGTGCATGTCGAGGCGGCCTTCATGGCGCGCCTTGGCGGTCGCGGCGCCGTCGACGCGGGCGAGCAGACGGTCGAAGCGGGCAAGGTCGATCGACAGGAGGTTCGCGATCCGGTGGATGGACGCCGCCGTCTCGTCCGTCCGCAGAACATAGTAGGCGGCGCGGTAGGCCGCCGCCTTGTGGGCGGGCGCAAGGCGCGTATGGGCAATCCAGACACTCGGGTCGAAGAGGTTGGCATAGGCGCGCAGGGCCGGAAGGCTTGTGCGCGTGCGCGCCTCGCTCGCGAGCAGGATGAGGCTGTGCATCCTCGGGCTCTCGTTGATCAGGCCCGCCAGCCGCTCGCTCTCGCGCTGCAGGGATGAGCCGATGCCGGCGGCGGTGTTCACCGGGATGCCAAGCTGGTGCAGCGTCGCATTGTGGGAGATCGCTCGGAGTGCGGCCGGGCCCACAGGGCCGCCGCTGCGCTTCTTCTGGCGCGAGCCCGCGCGCACCACGAGGCCGCTGGCGAAGGAGCCAAGCAGGCGGCCATAGTCGGCATTCGCGAACAGTCGCTCATGCCAGGCGCGCAGCGACCGGTAGAAGTCCCAGACGAGATCGGTGCGGGTATAGAACGTGTCGGCCAGCGCCTCCGGCGGCGGCGCGAGGCGGCTCGCGCACCAGGCGGCATAGCTTGTCTCTGCAAGCTCCGCGTTCGCGAAATGCAGGAAGCCGTCGCCACCCTGGAAGCTGACCTCATGGATCAACGGTACCCCGCGCGCCTTCGCCCCGGCGCGCGTCCACCGCGTCAGAAGGTGATCGAAGCGCTGCTCGAAACTTCCCGGCCAGGCGCCCCGGCCCATTGATTCGCCGTGGGTGTTGAAGATCAGCAGGCTGACATTCGCCTTCTTCGCCGCGAGGGCGCGGATGATCAGGTTGTGGATCCGCTCGATCGCCATCGAGCCGGCGACCTGGCCGATGAAGCGCCCGGAATCGGAGAATCCGAGCTGCACCGAGAGATACCCGCGCTGCTTCACATAGGCGAGGAACTCGGGCTCCTCCAGCAGCCGCTCGATGAACCGGCCGCCGGTCTCCAGCGCCTCGGGCGTCTCGAACAGGGGCGAGATGTCGAGCTGTCCGTCCACCCCGTATTGCCGGGCAAGGTAAAGCGCGCCCATGACAGTCGCCGGGTTCTCGCTCTCCGCGATCAGGAAACGGATCACCGAGCCGGAATCGACATGCTTCAGGATCTGGGCGCACATCATGAACTGTCGCCGCGCGGTGGATTGTTCGCGGAAGAGGTCGGCGAAATTCACCTCCACCGGTTTCGACTTGCGCGCCTTCTGGGCGAGCTGCGACAGCGCCACGCGGCCAAGCTCGCGGTCCTCTGTCTCGAGGCCTAGGTCGCGCGCCAGCACCGTGCGCACCTGCGCCGCGTTGACGCGCAAATGAATGCGTCCGGTGCCGAGCTGCAGCGCCTCCATCTGCGCCCGCAGCGCGATCAGGCGCGCCGCTGTCACTTCGGGAAAAGCGCCGAGGGCCGCATCGATCACTGCCGTCAGCTCACGGACGTTCGTGATCCGGTCGGCACTGTCGGCCGTCAGCGCGTTGGCCGCGGCGACCAGCAGGTCCGGATCCGTCAGGTCTCCGCCAAAACGCTTCGCGTGCGCCTCGGTCTCCTTCGCGGCGCGCTTCAGGCGTTTCGGCAGCGCGGCGAGCGGGGCAGGCGCCTTGACGCCCGCAAGGATCTCCTCCAGCGCGGCGGCGTAGCGCGCGAGCTGCACGGCTTTCTCCCCAAGCCGCAGGTGAACCGAGCGGAACCAGGGAATGTCCGTACGCCCATCAAGATCATAGCCAACCCAGCTGGCAATCGTCGGCAGGGCCGGGCGCAAGTTCTGCCACGCGTCGGGAAAAGCCTCCCGGGCGATCCCCACCACCAGCGCGGCATACGCCGCCTGCGCCTCCGCGGCATACCGCAGCGCGTCCTGCGCTTCGCGGTGCTCCGCCTCCAGTGTAATCGACTGGTTCCAGGTCCGGCCGTCGGACTGGATGTGTTTCTTCAGCGCGGCTTTGTGGCCTGCGGTGGGCTTGGTGACATACGCTGCCATCGCCGCGCGCAGGTCCTGCGAGAGGGCGAAGGTCGGGTGGGCGGTGAACACGATGCCGCCGCCGGGCGTCGCGATGGCGGCGCGGAAGGCGTCGAAGCTTTCCGCTGCGAGCGCCTTCAGGCGCGCGGTCACCGGCGCCCATGCGGCGGCAGTGTCGGCGCCCGAGTGCTGGCGGCGGAACTGGCCCGCGCGCTCTTCAAGCAAGGTGAGGTGAACTTCCTCCGCCAGCGCCGAGAGCTGCTCCAGCTCGAACTCCTCCGATTCCAGTTTCCGGAACAGCGTCTGCGCCAGCGAGAAGACGGAGTTGGTCAGCGGGTCGGCATCGATGCGCGCGGCTTCCCGGCGCAGGAAGTCCTGCGCCCAGTCGAGGCTCAGGCGGGAAGGCTTGGCGGCACGCGGCGTCATGGCGACCAGAAACGCAGGAAATGCAACGTTGTCAAAGGCGTTGTGGCGCTCCGGCGTGCATGGCTGTCTTGCAGCCAACAACGCCGCGAGGACGCTCCCCGCAGCCTCCTTCCCCGGGCGGCTCGCTATTGCGCCGGACGATACAACCGCTAGGCAGGCGCATGTCCTACGCCCTGACCCATCTTCGCGACCTCCTTGCGCCGGGATTCGACGACATTCTGGACGTGCGCTCGCCCGGCGAATTCGCCGACGACCATATTCCGGGCGCCCTCAACCTGCCGGTCCTCGATGACGCCGAGCGGGCCCTCGTCGGAACCATCTACAAGCAGGAGAGCGCATTTCGCGCGCGCAAGGTCGGCGGCGCGCTGGTCGCGAAGCGGGCCGGTGCCAACATCGAAGCCTACCTGCTCGACAAACCGGGAAGCTACCGGCCGCTTGTCTATTGCTGGCGCGGCGGCATGCGGTCCGGCGCATTTGCCACGATCCTGCGTCAGGTCGGATGGCGGGCCGAAACCCTTGAAGGCGGATACAAATCCTTCCGACAGGTCGTCATCAACCTTCTGTACGCCCCGCCGGACGAGGGCGCGCCGCTGCTGGAACGGCTCGTCGTCCTCGACGGCAATACCGGCACGGCGAAAACCGAACTGCTCCACCGCATGGCGGCGCGCGGCGCGCAGGTGCTCGACCTTGAAGGGCTCGCCCATCATCGCGGCTCGCTGTTTGGCGGGCTGGCGTCCGGCCAGCCGTCACAGAAATCCTTCGATACCGCGATCGCCATGCAGCTCGTCGCGTTCGACCCCCACCGCCCGGTTCTGGTCGAGGCCGAGTCGAGCCGTATCGGCCGGCTCACGGTCCCCGGCGTCCTCTGGGCGCTGATGCGCCAGGCGCCCCGGATCCGCGTCGAGGCAGGTCTCGCGCAACGCGGCGCCTACCTCGCGCAGGCCTATGCAGACCTCACCGTTGACCGGGACCGGTTGTCGGAAACGATTGGCCTGCTCCGGCCCTATCACCCTGCGGAGCGCATACTCGGCTGGCACGCGCTGGCCGCGGCCGGGCAGATGTCAGACCTCGCCCGCGAACTGGTCCTGCATCACTATGATCCGAAATATGCGCGCCAGCGCAGCCGCGATGTGCAGCCTGAACTCGGCATGGTGGCACTGCCCGGCTTCGACGATGCCGCGCTGGAGGCGGCGGCGCAGGACATCCTGAACCTCGCCGAACGAAGTCCCACACGGCTCAGTCCGCGTTGATCCGCGGCGCGCCTTCCAGGATTTCGCCGATCAGGAAAATGGGCTCGCCCGCCGTATGAAACTCTGCAAGCAGGGCCGGCACGCCCGCCGCCGGCACAGCGGCGAGCAGGCCCCCGGCGGTCTGCGGATCGTAGAGCAGGTCGCCCACCGCCGAGGCCGGGCGCGAGACCCGGGCACCGAGCCGGGCGTTCGCTTGCCAGATGGAGGACCTGACCCGCTGCGCCGAAAGACGTTCGGCGCCGTCAAGGACCGGCATGTCAGCAAGGTGAAGCCGCGCCGCGACCCCGGAGGCCTCCAGGATGTTCATCAGGTGCCCCGCCAGTCCGAACCCGGTGACATCCGTCATCGCGTGCGCTGTTGGCCCGAGCAGGCGCGAAGCAGCGGCGAGCGGACGCTGCATGCTGGAGAGGGCGCTCACCACATCGCTGCCGCGCGCCAGCCCGCGCATCTCGGCTGCGAGAATGACGCCGGTGCCGATCGGCTTTGTCAGCACCAGCGCGTCGCCCGGCTGGGCGCCTGCCAGTCCGATCGCCGGCCGGTCCAGAAGGCCGGTTACGGTCAATCCCACCGACAGCTCCTCTCCGACGCTCGTGTGCCCGCCCACAAGGTCAGCGCCGGCCTCGCCAAGCACCCGGCTGACGGCCGCCACGATTTCGGACAGGGTCGCTGCCTGCATCCGTTCACTCATCCGGGGCAGGGTGATCGAGAGGAGCGCGGCCTGCGGCGCCGCGCCCATGGCCCAGACATCGCCGAGGGCGTGAACTGCCGCGATTCGCGCGAGCAGGTAGGGATCCTGCGTGAAGGCGCGCAGGTGATCGGTACTGATGACCTGAAGGTGGCCGCCCGACTGCAGCACGGCGGCATCATCGCCGACGCCGGCCACCGTGTCGGCGCGCATCGCGGGCCGCCGGCCGGCCAGAGCTTCGGCCAGTACATCGCGGCCGACTTTTGACCCGCAGCCGCCGCACAGCATCTCCTCGCGCCCGTCCGCCTCGTCATCCAGCGCCCGCACCGCCGGGGCAGGTGCCGGGGTCATCGCGGGAAGGTTGCTGAGGCGGGCCATGAAATCGGAATCGATCCTGTCCTTCAGCGACCAGAGCCACCGTCCGGAAAGGGTCAAGGAATGCTTTTCGGCCACGGCGGACTTTTCGCCGGCTGAAATCAGCTTGAGGTAATCCGCCTGCGGATCATAAGCGCGAAGGCTCTGGCCGCTGAGCGCTGCTTTCAGGTTGTGGAACAACACAGGCGCCTCGCGCACGGCAAACACACCGGCCTTCGGGCGCGGCGCGTGGGTCAGGTGCGCGCAGTCCCCCACGGCGAAGATGTCCGGATCGGAGCATGTCCGCAGCTCCTTGCCGACATCGACATAGCCATGGGTGAGTTCAAGGCCGGTCTCCGCAAGCCAGGGATATGGGCGGGCGCCGGCCGTGCTGACAGCGAAGTCCGATGCAAAGGTCTGACCGTCCGCCAGTTCGACGACGCCCTCTGAAATGCGGGAAACGTTGACGCCCGTCACAACCCGCACGCCATAGCGCGACAGCGCGTTGCCGAGAATCTTGCGGACCTGTTTGCTGGCAGCCGGGAGGATCTGTGCGCCGGCCTCGAGCAGGGTCACCGTCGCCCCGGTGCGTCCGGCCGCCTGCAGGCGGTGCGCCATCGCCAGCGCAGTTTCGGCGCCCGCAACGCCTCCGCCGATGACGACGCAGGCCGCGCGCGGCGCCGGCCGTTCCAGGAACGCCTGCCAGGCGCCCGCGAAAGGCCCCAGCGGTTTTACCGAGTGCGCGTGTTCAGCGAAGCCCTCGAGGCTCGGAAGATCGGCGGTCGCGCCGATATCCAGCGAGGCAATGTCGTAGCGGATCGGCGCGCGTCTCTCGAGATGCACAAGCTTGGCCGTCCGGTCGATGCCGGAGGCCTTGTCGAAGACGATCCGTGCACCTGCAAACCGGGCGAGGCGGACGAGATCGATATCCAGCTGCTCGCGTGTGTAGTGCCCGGCCACGTAGCCTGGCAGCATGCCGGTATACGGGCTGGTCGGACCGGGATTGATCAGCGTGACCCGCGCGCCCGGCAGCGGGTCCATCCCCCACATCCGCAGCACGAGCGCGTGCGTGTGCCCGCCGCCGATCAGGACGAGGTCGCGGGTAAGCAGGCCTTCGGTGTCCATGCGTGACGAGTCCCTCATCCCATCAAGACGGCGAGCACTAGGGGAAGGCCTGCCTGAATACCAGTCAATTGCCGGACGCTCCCCATAAGAACCAAACCGGGCACGCCCTCCGGTGCCCGGCACTGTTGGTGGATCGTCTCCATCCACCGGTTTGCCTGTAAACCTCGCACGTGCAACAGGCGCGCCGGCACTTGGCTTTGATGTCTGCGCAGGTGCAGATGGGGTCTAATCCCCCGTCAGCGAATAGGAAGTGCTGCGCCCGCCAGCCTCGTCTTTGCGCAGGATGCCGAGCGCGATGAGTTGCTCAATGTCACGGCCTGCCGTGGGTTGGGAAGACTTTGTAATCTTCGCCCATTTGGAAGAGGTAAGCTTGCCTTCGAATCCGTTGAGCAGCTTGTTCAGCATCAGCCGCTGGCGATCGTTGAGATTGGTCTGTGCGTGCGTCTTCCAGAAGTTCGCCCTGCGCAGCACCGAGGCGAGGATGGTCTCTGCGCCGATGAATGCGTGATCGAGGCAGTCCAGGAACCATGTCAGCCAGTCAGTGATGTCGAGGTCACCTTTCTGGGTGTGTTCGAGCATGTCGTAGTACGCGGTACGCTCGTTCCTGATCTGCGCCGACATGGAGTAAAAGCGGTTCGCGCTTTCTTCGGAGCGTGCAAGGCTCATGTCTGCAATGGCGCGCGCGATCCGTCCGTTGCCGTCGGCAAATGGATGGATTGTGACGAACCACAGATGCGCAAGCCCCGCTTTGAGGACGCCATCAAGGTCCGTATTCGCATTGTACCAATCCAGGAACGCTTTCATTTCAGCCGGCAGACGTTCCGCTTTCGGAGCTTCGTAGTGAACGCGCTCCTTGCCGATTGGGCCCGACACAACTTGCATCGGTCCATCAGAATCACCGCGCCAATCGCCGACGACGATTTTGCTCATGCCGCTTCGGCCTGTTGGAAAAAGCGCTGCGTGCCATCCGAACAGACGTTCCGCATCGAGCGGCTTGGCATGGTTTTGTGTCGCGTCGAGCATCATCTCGACGACACCTTCAACATCGCGGTCTGCTGGGGTGAGGGCACCGATCTCAATTCCGAGACGGCGCGCAAGCGAGGAACGGACCTGGTCGGCGTCGAGTTTCTCACCTTCGATCTCGCTCGTCTTCAGGACATCTTCAGTGAGCGTACGCAGAACTGCTTCGCCGCGCAGCGTGATGCCGAGAGCTTCCATGCGCCCGATCAGCTTGCCCTGGCGCAACCTCAGGCTTGCCAGTTGTTTCGTGATCCTGGCCTCGTTCCAATGGAATCTGGGCCATTCCTGATGGTCATGGATATACATATTCTGATCACCTTCCGAAGAGAATATTGCACGGAATGACGAGAATAGCCAGAATAATCTTATCATATTATGATTTGAATAATGGGATTGTTCTTTTCAGGATGCGGAATCCCACGTCTGTTCGACGTGTTTTGGGGCGCTGGTGGCGGTGAACGAATGCAGGAATTCGTCGGGGCAGTGGCGTTGCCCGGGTCTTTCCGGCGACGCAGGCAGCCACAAGGCGCGACCTGTTCAGGCCAACGCGATTTCCTGTTTCGGGGGCGCGGCCATCTTGAGGGCTTGCGCGAGCGGCGCGGGCCGCCCGAAATGGTAACCCTGCAACTCGTTGCAGCCAGCCAACTTCAGCATCTGCGCAAGCCGCTCGTCCTCGACACCTTCGGCCACAACCCGCAGGTCGAGGCCCTTTGCCAGATGGACGAGGCCGGAGATCAGGTAACCGGCCTTCTGTTCGGTCTGGAGGCGTTTCGTCAGTGAACGGTCGATCTTGACGCAGGTGAAGCCGTAGGATTGCAGATAGGCAAGGCTCGTGAAGCCGGTACCGAAATCATCAAGGGCAAAGCCGACACCGATCGCGCGCAGGCTGTCGATCGCCCGTCTCGCGCGTTCCGGGTAATCGATCAGGTGGCGTTCGGTGATTTCGAGCTGCAGCCGTTCCGGGGCCAGTCCCGTGGCGTCGAGCACGAGCATCACTTGTCGCTCGAAGTCCGGATGGCTGAACTGGACCGGTGAGACATTGACGCTGACGCGCAGGCCTTCGATGTCTCGTGTCTCGCGGCATGCCCGCTCGAGCACATACATGCCGAGCGCTTGTATGAGCCCGCTGCCTTCGGCAATGCCGATGAACTCGTCCGGGTTGAGGGGGCCGGCGGGCCGACCTGGCCAGCGCACCAGCGCTTCCACGCCTATGGTGGAGAAGTCCCGAGCGTCGACGAGGGGCTGGTAGACCACATCGAATTCGCTTCGGCCGAGGCCGCTGGCAATCTCGCGCTCGATCTGGTGGCGCAGGATGCGCCCCTCGTCGAGCGAGGAATCATAGGCCCGGATGCCGCCTTTGCCATTCGCCTTGACCGCGTACATGGCCGTGTCGGCGCGGCGCAGAAGTTCAAACGGGCCGTTGGTTTCTACCTCGGCAACTGCAATGCCGATGCTCGCGCCCACCTGCAAGGCACGTCCTTTGATCTTGAGCGGAAGGGTGAGCCGCGCCAGCGCCTGCTCGGCAAATTCGCGCGCAGTCGCCGCCGCATCAGGGCCTTCGATGAGCAGCGCAAACTCGTCTCCGCCCATCCGGACGAGCATGCCTTGCAGCGGCCGGACGGATTCGAGGATATGGCCGACGCGCGTGATCAGGTCGTCGCCGAACTGGTGGCCGTGCAGGTCGTTGATGACCTTGAATCCATCAAGGTCGATGAAGACGATGGCCAGCGAGTCCGGGCCGAGGCCGGACTGTTCAGAGACGGCTTCCAGCCGGGCGAGCAGCGCGCGGCGATTGGGCAGGCCGCTCAGGGGATCGGTGAATGCGATCTGCCGGTTCTCGTCGCTGAGTTTCTGTGTCTCGGCCTGTCTCTGGCGCAAGATACTCTGTGAGCGGATGAGTTTCGAGAAGGTGCGGTTGTATCGGTAGAGAATGATGACCATGCCGCCAGCCACAAGCGCCAGCATGATCGCCTCGGGCATCTTGCCGCCCCCATCGGCCAGCATGAAAAAACAAAGAACGGCGCGGTCCCGACCGTGGCAACCGAAAGCGCCGCCGAGCGCAGCGGCATCAGGCAGAACACGGCGCTGATCTGCGTCAGGGCAAGGAAGAAGGTCAGGTGACCCTTGGCCTGAACGTCACCATAGGAATAGAGCAGCAGGCCCCACGCCATGAAGGCCGATGTCATGACAACGGCCAGTGTGCCGGTCGTCCGGATATGGCGCTGGATCTCTGCGTCGGAAAAGACCGACTGCTTGCGCCGGCTCCACCAGGTGCCCCGCACAGCGGCGATCGAACACAATACGATCGGGAACACGCTGCTGAGCATGGGATCTGCAAACTGGCTGTAGGTCAGCGAGACGGCCGCCGCGTTGCAGGACAGGATGAAATAGAGGAGCGGGACCTGGTGGACGAACTCGCGGAACTGGGCCCGCGCCAGGTCCATATCGCTCACCTGCAGCCGGTACTGGATGGCGAGCGTGAACAATGCGCGCTTCAGGTTGAACACGGGTGGGAGCTCTCTGACCAGTTTCTTATCAGACTGGGTTACAGGAAAGCGGATAATTCCGGGTGTGATCGTTCGATCAAATTTGACCGGTCTGGGTAAAGGCAGGGCCGCCAACCCCGCTTTGAGGGTCAATTACAGCAGCTGCCACGCCAGCGCGATGACCTGAAGCGTCCAAGGCTCCGGCGAACGCGGCAGGTCTAGCTTGGGTGTTTCTCGTCGCCGTCGTGGCCGCCCCAGAAGCGCTTGATGCGGCCTAGGAAGCCTTCGCTTTCCGGGTGGCAGTCGGAGCCCGTGCAGTCGCAGAACTGGCGCAGCAGTTCCTTCTGCCGGGCCGTCAGGTTCTGCGGGGTCTCGACGAACATCTCGACATACAGGTCTCCCTGCGGGTTGCCCTGGCGCACGGAGGGCATGCCCTTACCGCGCAGGCGCAGCTTGCGGCCGGTCTGGGCGCCTTCGGGAATGGCGACGCGGGCGCGCCCGCCATCAATGGTCGGGATCTCGATCTCGCCGCCGAGCGCAGCGGTCGCCATCGGCACCGGCGCGCGGCAATAGAGGTTCGGCCCATCGCGTTCGAAGATGTCATGCTCGACCACTTCGACGAAGATGTAGAGGTCGCCCTTCGGGCCACCGGCGGTGCCGGCCTCGCCCTCGCTGGTCAGGCGGATGCGCATGCCGCTCTCGACCCCGGCCGGGATCTTGACCGAGATCTTGCGCTCTTCCTTGACCTGGCCGTGGCCGCCGCAGGTCTTGCACGGCTTGCGGATGACGGTGCCGCGGCCCTGGCAGATATGGCAGGTGCGCTCCATCGTGAAGAAGCCCTGCTGGGCACGCACGCGGCCATGGCCGGCGCAGGTCTCGCAGGTTTCCGGCTTGGTGCCGGGGGCGGCGCCGGTCGCATCGCACGGTTTGCACGGCACGGCCTGGGGCACGTGGATGGTTTCGTCCTTGCCGAAATAGGCCTCGGCGAGGGTGATCTCGAGGTCATAGCGCAGGTCGGCGCCGCGCTGCGGGCCGCCGCGCTTGCGGCCATTGGCAAAGCCGCCGGCGCCGCCGAACACCTGGCTGAACAGGTCCTGGAAAATGTCTTCGGGATTGACGCCCTGGCCGAACGGGCTGCCGCCGGGGGCGCCGCCGCCATTCTCGAAGGCGGCATGGCCGAACCGGTCATAGGCGGCGCGTTTCTGCGCGTCCGACAGTACGGAATAGGCTTCGCCGACTTCCTTGAACTTCTCTTCGGCGGCTTTGTCGCCCGGGTTCTGGTCCGGGTGGAATTTCATGGCCAGCTTGCGATAGGCCGATTTAAGGGCCTTCTCGTCGGCCCCGCGTTCCACACCGAGAACGTCGTAATAGTCGCGCTTACTCATAAAGTCGCCGCCAAACCGGAATCGTTTGCCCTGAAGCCGGTGATTTGGGGCGTGTCGGTATTGACCGCAAGGGCCTTCCTTCAGGCCCGCCGCGCCGATCAGCTATCGCCGGGGGGGAATCTGGTAACCCCTTCCTCGACCACCGAGGCGCCGGAACCGCTGATCTGCTTGACCGCAAGGCCGCGCTCGGAGGTGCCATCAAGGCGGAAACGGAACAGGCCGTTCACCCCCATGAACCCGTCCGGATCGGTGACACCGCCGTGTTTCATGTTGTTTTCAGCGGCCAGGGTAATTGCCAGCGAGGCGGCGTCATAGGCGGCAGCGGCCAAGTCGGTCGGGGTACGGCCATAGATGCGCTTATAGGTGTCGCGGAAGTTGGTCATGTTGTCCGGATCGATCGCCGAGAACTGGGCGCCGGCAAGGGCCGGCTCACGCCAGATCGACGAGTCGTCCCAGATGCTGGTGCCGAGGAAACGGGTGCGGCCGGGATCGATACCGTTGACGACCAGCAGCGGGGCAATCGAGAGAAGCTTGGTCCCGCGTTCCGGGATCAGCAGGCCGACCTGGCTGCGCTCGGCCTTGATCAGGCCGGCGATGCGGGAGACTTCGGAACTGGCGCTCTTGCTCGGATCGTAGAAGGCTGCGCCGAGGACGGTCCAGCCATTCTCGGCGGCTTCGGCGCGCATCGCGGTCTCGACCTGGCGGCCATAAGCGGTGTCCGGTCCGAGGAAGGCGAAGGTGCGCGTGCCGCGGCTGGCGGCGTAGCCCATGATGCGGACGACTTCTTCCTCCGGCATCACCGAGGCGAGATAGCTGCCGCCCCCGGCGACCGTGCGGTCATTCGAGAAGGCGACAACGGGAATGGATTTGCGCAGGGCGACATCCTTCACCACGGGCACTTCGGTGCCGAACAGCGGGCCGAGGATGATGTCGGCGCCTTCGCCCAGCGCTTCATCGGCGCGCGCTTCGGCGGTGGAGGAGCGTCCGGCGGTGTCCTTGGGCAGGAGCAGGAAATCGGTGCCGCCATTTTCGAACAAGGCCAGTTCGATGCCGGCCAGCATCGCTTCGGCTTCGGCGCGCACCTGCGCGTTGGGGTGCGAGAAAGGCAGCAGCACGGCGGCCCGCTTGACGTCCTTGCCGGCCATGAAGTTCGGCGTCAGGCCGCCATCCCCGCGCACGAACCCGTTCAGGGCCTCGTCGGTGGTTTCCGCTGCCGGCCCGATCACTTCGCCGGTGACCGGATCGACACGCGGCTGGCCGGAGCCGATCGACACCGGCGGCCGGGTCGGCGCGGTGGCACAGGCAGTGGCCATCAGCAGCGAGGCGAGCACGAGGCCGAGCCGCGGGCTTGGCGCCTTGAGGTTCCTGAGCGATGGTGAGCGCGATGTCATCTTCTGATCCTTCTGGCGCCGGCGCGATTCCCGACTTGTCCGAGTCTGATGGAGGGGAGTCTATTGAGGTGCGTCGAGGCGGGCAACCGCCCGTGGCTGTAGCGCCGGGACTTTATGTTGTCTCCACACCGATCGGTAATCTGAGGGACATCACCTTGCGGGCGCTGGATATTCTTGGCGGGGTCGAGGAAGTGCTGGCGGAAGACACGCGGGTGGCCTCAAAACTTTTGTCCGCTTACGGGGTTAAGGCCCGCCTCAGCCCTTACCATGACCATAATGGGGCGGAACGGAGACCGGTACTCCTGAAGCGGCTGGAAGCGGGCGGGCGGATCGCGCTCATCTCGGATGCGGGCACGCCGCTCGTGTCCGATCCCGGCTGGAAGCTGGTGCATGAGGCGCTGGAGCAGGGGATCAAGGTCTATCCGGTTCCGGGGGCGTCGGCGCTGCTGGCAGGCTTGGTGGCGAGCGGCTTGCCGAGCGACCGGTTCCTGTTTGCGGGCTTCCTGCCGCCGAAATCCGGCGCGCGCCGCACCGAAATCGAGAGCCTGAAACAGGTGCCGGCGACACTGGTCTTCTACGAGAGCGGGCCGCGGCTGGCGGAGTCGCTGGCGGACCTTGCGGCCGTGCTGGGCGAACGGGACTGCGCCGTGGCGCGGGAGCTGACCAACCTGTTCGAGGAAACGCGGCGGGGCACGCTGGCCGAGCTTGCCGCGCACTAAGAACAGGCCGGCCCGCCGCGCGGCGAGATCGTGCTGCTGGTCGGCCCACCGACAGCAGTGGCGGCGACGGCGGCGGATATCGATTCGGCGCTGCGCGTGGCGCTCGGCGAAATGCCGACCAAGGCGGCGGCGTCGGCCGTGGCCGAGGCGCTCGGCCT
>JBBSDJ010000023.1:0-30450 GCA_038249555.1 Caulobacterales bacterium | reverse complement strand
CCTTTTGAAGCGCTGGCGCGGCGGCGTCAAACGGCGTTGGCGCGGGTCCCGTGGAGGGATGGGAGAGTGGTTAAATCCGCCAGACTGTAAATCTGGTCGCCTAGCGTACGCTGGTTCGAATCCAGCTCCCTCCACCACCCCCGCCAGCGCCGCCTGCGCAACGTGGCCCAGCCGGGCGGGTATAGCATAATGGTAATGCACTAGCCTTCCAAGCTAGCTATCTCGGTTCGATCCCGTGTACCCGCTCCAGCCTCCTAGCCGCCGAGTCTGCTGTTCTGCGACAGGCTCTGGACATCGCGCGACGCCGCAAGGCACAGTCTCCAAGCTAATTTGAGGGGACTTTGGAATGAAACGGATCGGAATAGCCTTGGTTTCTTTTGTCCTGGCGGCTTGCGCGGCCGGAGAAGCCCTGACGGAAGGCGCAAAACCTGCGCTCGCCCTTTCGGAGAAAGGCACGACCAGCGGCGACGGCGACAATACCCGCTTCTCGCGTTCGGTTGCGGCGCGTTACGCGGGCGGCATGCCGGCCGCAGAGATCATGCAGGACCTCGTCTCGCAGGGGTTCAGCTGTGACGAGGCGAATGCCTTTTGCACACGCGCGGTGATGGACGGTGCTTGCGCGGACGCGTGGAACGTCGATTTTTCCGACAACGGCGAAGCCAGCGGCAGGCTGGTTCGCCGCTGCATGGGCGCCGAGGTGGACGAAGAGTGATCTTCGGCGCGGCGTAACGCGGCGCCTCAGAGTTTCCAGACACGCGCGCGCCGCGAGGCGACGCCTTCAAGGTCGAAGGTTGTGTCGATGTCGTATTCGGCGAGGGGCGCGGCGCCGTCCGGCGCATAGGCGCGGCCGGGATCTCCGGCGTAGACGCTGATACCTTGCTCAACGGCTTTGCCGAGCCAGGCGAGAAACTGATCGGCCATCTGTTTCTGGTAAAAGATGTCACCGGCGAGGATGACGTCCACATCCGGTACGGTGTGGTCGAGCAGATTTCCGCCGAGCCATCCGGCATTCACTTCGTTTGCGTGTGTGTTCAGCGCGAGGGCGGCTTCGCAGAGCGGATCGATGTCGTTGGCAAGGACACGCGCGGCGCCCGCGCTGGCGGCGGCGATGGCGATTAGGCCGCTGCCGGATGCAATATCGAGCACGCGTTGGCCGCGAATGATCTCAGGCCTCTCGAGCACGAGGCGGGCGACGGCCTGACCGCCTGCCCAGGGGAAGGCCCAGAAGGGGGGATCGATGCCGGTTGATTGGAGGCCTGCTTCGGTCGCGGTCCAGATCGGCGTGATCTCGTCGGCCAGCCAAAGCTGCATCGTTAGGGGAACCTCGATATGGCGCAGAATCAGCCCGGGTACCTCGATCAGCCGGGTATTCGCCCGCACGAAATCTGTCATCCGCGGCAGGTCCGGGGAGGGGCGCAACTGACATTCCTCATCTTGGGGCTGCATCCGGACTCCTTTGCGTATACGGAGCCGCATATCGCAGAAGTCTGAACCAGTTGCACTGCGGCGCGGTTCGGGGTTCTGTGGCGGCTCTGTCAACGGCAGCCGGACCCCTCATGCTCGCACCGATCCTTGAAAGCTCGGCCTTCCAGATCGGCTTCGTGCTGGTGCTTGTCGTTTTCGTGTTCTTCGGATTCGTGCGCGAGAAAGTTCCGTCGGATGTGGTGGCCTTGCTGGCCATGGGCGCCCTTATGCTGACGGGCATCCTGACTGTCGGCGATACCTTGTCTGTCTTCTCGAATGCGGCGCCGATCACGGTGGGGGCAATGTTCGTGCTCTCGGCGGCGCTGGAACGCACGGGCGTGATCGACTGGGTCGGGCGAAAGGTGGCGACACTTGCGCAGCAGGGTTCGCCGACGCTGGCGGTGATTGCGCTGATGCTCGGCGTGGTGCTGCTTTCGGCCTTTATCAACAACACGCCTGTGGTGATCATTCTCATTCCGGTCGCAATCCGTCTCGCGCGGGCGATCAATATTTCGCCTTCGAAGCTGCTTATTCCTCTTTCCTTCGCGGCGATTTTTGGCGGGACGACGACGCTGATCGGCACCTCCACCAACATCATCGTGGACGGCGTGGCGCAGCAGCAGGGCATGGCGGCGTTCGGGATGTTCGAGATCACGCTGGCAGGGCTGATGTTCGCCGGCGTCGGGATTCTCTACACCGCGATCCTTGGCCCGTTCCTTCTGCCGAACCGCGAGTCGCTGTCCTCGATGCTGCCTGACCAGAAGGAACGCCGGTTCGTGGCGCAGATCCTGATCCCGCTGAATTCCGACCTGATCGGCAAGACCGTCGCCGAGACGGGCTTCACGGTGGAGAAGGGCTTCACGGTCATCGACGTGTTCCGCGAAGGCCTGTCGCTTCGCAACAACCTGAAGGCCATCGTGCTGCAGGCGGGCGACCGTATGGTGCTGCGCTCGCCGGTGTCCGAGATGCTGACGCTCAAGGAAGCGGGCAATGTGGCGCTGGGGGCGCAGGCGAATGCGCCGGCCTCGTTCGAGCCGGTGCAGACGACCGAAACGGTGGTGATGGAAGGCGTTATCGGGCCGCAGTCGCGCCTTGTCGGGCGCCGTCTGGCGGGGCTTGGTCTTGCGCGCCTCTATGGTGTCTACGTTCTCGCCATCCATCGCCGCGGCGAGAACATGGCGCGCCAGATTGACGAGCTGCGCTTCGAAATCGGCGACACCGTGCTGATCGAAGGCCCGCCCAGCGGGATGCGCCAGATGTTCGAGGACGGCGTGCTCAACAACCTGACGGAAAGCACTGAACGGGCGATCCGCCGCGACAAGGCGCCGATTGCGGTCGGGGCTGTGCTGCTCGTCATGGGGCTTGCCGCGTTTGAGCTGATGCCGATCGCCGGTCTCGCCCTGATCGCCGCCACGGCGGTGGTGGCGTTCGGATGCCTTGATCACCAGGAAGCCTATCAGTCGATCCAGTGGGATATCCTGATGCTGATCTTCGGCATGCTGGCGCTCGGCATTGCGCTGGAGAAGACCGGGACGGCTGATCTCGTGGTTGGTTTTCTCAGCATGATTTCATCGGGCTTCGGGCCGCTGGTTCTGCTCGTCATTGTCTATGCGTTCACGTCCATCGTGACGGAAATCATGAGCAACAACGCGGCCGCGATCCTGATCACGCCGCTTGCCATCGGTCTTGCCGAAGCAATCGGGATTGATCCGCGCCCCTTCGTTGTGGCCGTTATGTTTGCCGCCAGCGCCAGTTTCGCGACCCCCATCGGCTACCAGACGAACACGCTGGTCTACCGCGCGGGCGGGTACAAGTTCATGGATTTCGTGCGGTTCGGATCGCCGCTCAACTGGATCTTCGTGGTGGTGGCCGCCTTCGTGATTCCGATCTTCTGGCCGCTTGTTCCGGTCTCTCCTTAAGGTGTTGCCACATTTTCGGGCACACTTTCTGGCGGTTTGCCCGGCGATGGGGCAGGGTCGCCTCGACTGTGCCTCGCAGGCGAAGGCCGTTGAGCAGCCGTGAATCCCCAGTAAGGTGGCCCGCATGGGAGAAACTCCGACGTTTTTCAATGAGATGGATGGGGGCGGCGAGCGGCCTCGCGCGCCTTACGCCCGGTATGGTGACTGGTTTGCAGGCGAGCCGCCCGAGCGGTTGCGGCGCAAGGCCCGTGAAGCGGAAAGCTTCTTCCGGCGCACCGGCATCACCTTCAACGTATATGGCGCGGCGGACGCCGACGAGCGGCTGATCCCGTTCGACATCGTGCCGCGCATCATCTCGGCCAAGGAATGGGCACGTCTCACCAAGGGCATCGAGCAGCGCGTACGCGCGATCAACGCCTTCCTGCACGACATCTATCACCGCCAGGAAATCCTGCGGGCGGGCCGCGTGCCGGCGGCGCTGATCGAGAACAATGATGCCTTCCTGCCGAAGATGCTGGGCGTCTCGCCGCCGGGCGGGGTCTTCACCCATATCGTCGGCGTGGACCTCGTACGCACCAGCGAGAACGAGTTCTTCGTGCTGGAGGACAATGCCCGCACGCCGTCCGGTGTCTCCTATATGCTGGAGAACCGGGAAACGATGCTGCAGATGTTTCCCGAGCTGTTCACGAAGATCCGTGTACGGCCGGTCTCGGACTATCCCAAGATGCTGCGCCGGTCGCTGTCGGCCTGCGCCCCGCCCGCGTGCAAGGGAAAGCCCGTCGTCGCCGTACTGACGCCCGGCATCCACAACTCGGCCTATTACGAGCATGCTTTTCTTGCCGACCAGATGGGCGCTGAGCTCGTCGAGGGGCGTGACCTGCGCGTGGTCGATGGCCGGATCGCGATGCGCACGACGCTCGGCTACACGCCGATCGATGTGCTCTATCGCCGCGTCGATGATGACTATCTTGATCCGCTGAACTTCCGCCCGGACTCGTTCCTCGGCGTGCCGGGCATCCTAGATATCTACCGGTCCGGCGGCATCACGATTGCCAACGCGCCCGGGACCGGCATCGCCGATGACAAGGCGATCTACTCCTACATGCCGGACATCGTGCAGTTCTACACGGGCGAGAAACCGATCCTGAAGAACGTGCCGACCTGGCGGTGCTCGGAGCCGTCCTCACTTGCCTATGTGCTCGACCACCTGGCCGAACTCGTCGTCAAGGAAGTGCATGGTTCCGGCGGTTACGGCATGCTGGTCGGGCCTGCCGCTTCGAGGCGGGAACTCGAAGCGTTCCGCGAAAAACTCAAAGCCAAACCGTCCAACTACATTGCGCAGCCGACCCTTGCGCTCTCGACGGTGCCGATCCTGACGCGCGCCGGTCTCGCGCCGCGGCATGTGGACCTGCGCCCCTTCGTGCTGATGTCGCCGGACGGGATTGAGATCACGCCGGGCGGGCTGACGCGGGTGGCGCTGAAGAAGGGGTCACTGGTCGTCAACTCGAGCCAGGGCGGCGGCACCAAAGACACCTGGGTTCTGGAGGACTAGGCGCGATGCTGGGCAAAACCGCAGGCGGCCTGTTCTGGATGTACCGCTATCTCGAGCGCGCGGAGAACACCGCGCGTCTGGCCGATGCGGGTTTCCGTATCGCGCTGACGCGTTCCGATCATGCCGAGGACGAATGGGCCTCGATCATCGACACAGCCTCGGCGCGCAAGGCGTTCCTCGACGCCGGCGGCAAGTTTGACGGGCCGAGCGTGATCAATTTCCTGCTGCGTGATCCGGCGAACCGCTCCAGCGTGATTTCAGTGACTGAAGCAGCGCGCAACAATGCGCGCCTGGTGCGCACGGCGCTGACGCGGGAAGTCTGGGAAGCGGTCAACGAGACCTGGATGACCTTGAAGGCGGCGCTCGCGCGGCCGGTCCGCGAGACTGACCTGCCGGATGTGTTGACCCTGATCCGCAACCAGAGCGCCTTGGTGCGGGGTGCAACGGTTGGCACGATGTTGCGCAACGATATCTACAATTTCGCGCGCGTCGGCACATTCATCGAACGGTCCGACAACATCGCCCGGATCCTTGATGTGAAATACTATGTCCTGCTGCCCTCGGTGCAGCTGGTCGGCACGACATTGGATAACGTCCAGTGGGAGACGATCCTGCGGGCGGCGTCGGCCGAGCGCTCGTTCCGGTGGCTGTATGGCGGGGAGACGCGTCCGCTGACGATCGCGGATTTCCTGATCCTCGATCGGCGCATGCCGCGCTCGCTGCTCTACTGCCTGCGCAAGATTGCCGGTAACCTAGGTCATCTGTGTACGGATTACGGCGTGCGGCGGCCGAGCCTAGACTACGCCCTGAGCCTGCGCGACGAGCTGGAGGAGCTGACCATCGACCAGGTGATGGAGCGCGGCCTGCACGAATTCCTGACCAAGTTCATCCAGTCCAACAACGCCCTCGCCGCCCATGTCGAGGAAGACTTCCGATTCAACAGATGAGGAAAGATCGATGCGTCTGAAAATCAACCATGCCTCGAACTACAGCTATACGAGCCCTGTGTCGTATGGCCTGCTCCAGCTGCGCCAGACGCCCAAGTCGCGTGTCGGCCAGACGGTGCTGCGGTGGAAGCACGTCATCGAAGGCGGCCGGATCGAGGCGGAATACGAAGACCACAATGCCAACTGGGTCCAGCTGATCAGCCTCGATCCCGGCGCCAAGGCGCTGACGATTGCGAGCGAGGGCGAAGTCGACGTCGAGGACCGGGCGGGTGTGATCGGCCAGCACCGCGGGTTCACGCCGCTCTGGCTGTTCAAACGGTCCACACCGCTGACACGGCCCGGGCCGCTGCTGCGCAAACTGGCGAAGGCGGCGCCCGACGGTTCTCACGGCGATCTTGCGCGCCTGCATGCCATCGCGGAGCAGGTGCGCGGCGCCATCCGGTATGAACCCGGCTGGACGGACGCCGATACCAAGGCCGAGGACGCGCTCGAGAAGGGGCACGGCGTCTGCCAGGACCATGCGCACGTATTCATCGCGGCGGCCCGGCTGCTCGGCTATCCGGCCCGATATGCCGGCGGCTACCTGATGATGAACGACCGGATCCAGCAGGACGCCGGCCATGCCTGGGCCGAGGTCCACGTCGACAGTATCGGCTGGGTTGGTTTCGACATCTCGAATGCTATTTCGCCTGACAGCCGCTACGTTCGCGTAGCGACAGGACTTGACTACCGGGAGGCCGCACCCGTTTCTGGCATGCGGTTCGGCGCCGCGAGCGAATCGCTCGATGTGTCGATACAGGTGCAACAACAATAAGAAACCCGCCTCTCGGTTCTTCGCCCCATGACTTACTGTGTCGGTCTAAAGCTCAATCGCGGCCTCGTTTTCATGTCCGATACCCGGACCAATGCCGGGGTCGACAATGTCTCGCGCTTTCGCAAGCTGTTCACCTGGCAGGTGCCGGGGGAGCGGGCGCTTGTGCTGATGACGGCGGGGAATCTGGCGACCACGCAGTCAGTCGTCAGCATCCTCGAAGAGCGCACCAAGGCGCCGTCCGAGCGCCGTCCGTCGATCCTCGAGATGCCGACGATGTTCCAGATCGCGCGCTATGTCGGTGAAACCCTGCGGGACGTGATCCATTCCAACTCGGCCACCGGGCAAAAGGCGGACTCGGCCTTCAACTCGACGATCATCCTGGGCGGGCAGGTGAAGGGCATGGAGCCGCGCCTGTTCATGATCTACCCGGAAGGGAATTTCATCGAGGCGAGCGACGATACGCCTTTCTTCCAGATCGGTGAGACCAAGTACGGCCGGCCGATCCTCGTGCGGGCCTACAACAAGGCGATGAGCTTCGAAGACGCGGCGAAACTGCTGCTGGTTTCTTTCGACTCCACGGTGAAAGCCAACCTCTCGGTCGGCCTGCCGCTGGATCTGCAGGTCATTGACCGGGACGCCCTGCGTCTCGGCATGTCCAAGCGGATCGAGGGCGAAGACCCGTACTACCAGACCATATCGAACGGCTGGGGCGAAGCGCTTAAGAAGGCGTTTGATTCGCTGCCCGGATTTTCATTCTGACGCTCTCCAGGGCCTGATATAGCGCATTTTCCTTGAACGAGGCGGGTGCTTGGCTAAGGCTCCGGCCATCAGGGGGCCGATGCATGGCGCCCGGCACAAACGCCAACAATCAGGATTCAAAGGTAGGCCCTTCGATCGGGTAAAACCGCTCGACACGATTCTGGCGACGGCTGAAAAGAAATCGCTGACGCGGATGCTTGGGGCATTCCGGCTCGCTATGCCGGGTGTCGGCGGCACCAGCAGGACCGGCATCTTCGTGTTGACGGCCGACGCCGCCCAGAGAGCCGGCGAAATTGTATTCGGGGTCAGGTAGCGCCGGGGGCTGGGCTGAAGACGATCGCGGCGTTGCCAAAGGCTTTGCGGTAGCGGGCCAGCCGTTCGGCGCTGATGGTGCGCAGGCCCATCACCGGCTCGAGGATCACGAACGTGTCGCCATCATACCCTGCGATCAGGACGTAGTGGTTGAGCATGCCCTGGCCCGTCAATTCCGAGAGCTGCGCGCTGCGCGAGATCACCAGCGCGGCGGGAAATCCGAGGACGGGAATATTGGCGCCGGGCAGCTGCCAGCCCTGCACGAAGACGGATGGCACGCGCACCGGGACAAGGACGGGGCGGCCCGCTTCGAGTTCGCGCAGGATGCCGTCCGGCTGCAAACGCACCGCGCTCGCCAGCAAGCCTTGCTCACCGGCCAGCTTCAGGATCTCGGCCATGGAATAGCCGGTCTGCATGTCAGCGGGCGGCGTGGCGGCGAAGATATCGGCGCCGGAAACACGACCGGGGCCGAGCCAGTAGTTCGTGACACTGGCCAGGGCATGCGCGCCGCAGGCGATGCCGTTGGTCTGGCGATCGTGCTCGACCGGCAAGAGGAGCGTCGACGGGGGATCGACGGCCCGGTCAAAGAATTCAAAGCTGTTTGCCGCGCTTCGCTCCGCGAAAGCGTCGGGGCTGGCGCTCGGGGTGGTGGCGCAAGCGCTGACCCCGAACGCCAGCGCCGCAGCTGCCGTTCGCAACATCGATCAGATCGCGGAAGCCACCACGAGCACGATGACGACGAGGCCAACGATGGCGAGCACGTTGTTGGTGGACATGCCGGCGTTGTAGGCTTCAGCTTCTTCGGCGGTCACGAGTTGGACCGTGTAGCCCTGCTCCTGGTAGGCCATAACCGTTGCGGCATCTTCAGAGGACAGGCCATAAGATTGCAGGTCGGCGCTGCTGAACGGCTGCGCTTCGACGCTGCGGAACTGGGCGGCAGGGGCTTCAGCAAACGCGAACGGGGCAGCGACTTGCGAGACGGCAAATGCGGCGGCGATGGCTGCAGGAATACGAATTTTCATGGGGTCGTCCTCTTCGGTTGCTTTGACCAGAAGGCCCGCAAGCTGAGCGGGCACCGGTTCTCCGGGGCCTGAAGCAAGGGGAAATCTGATGACCGCTTGCGGGCGCAGTCATGATTGAAACGCATGAACGCTGGCAAGGTTCCGGGTCAAGATCCGAAATGTTTGGACAGTTTCAGTCCCTGGCCCTGATAGTTCGAGCCCTGACCGCCATAGAGCGCCTTCGGGCGCGCCGACATCGGCTCATAGATCAGCTTTGCCACGGGTTGGCCGTGCTCGAGGATGAACGGCACATCGCGGGAGCGCACCTCCAGAACCGCGCGGCTGCCGTCCTTGTTCATGCCGAAACCGGGATCGAAAAAGCCCGCATAGTGGGCCCGGAACTCGCCGAGTTCGGGGGCAATCGGGGCCATTTCGGCTGCCTCATCGGGGGCGACCTTCACGGTCTCGCGGCTGACGAGGATGTAGAATTCTTCGGGGTTCAAGACGATGCGGCCGTTCTTGGGATACACCGGCTCCCAGAACTGGCTGACTTCGTGCGCGCCGATCCCGCGCAGGTCGACGACGCCAGAGTGCGGCTTGGCACGGTAGCCGGCTGGTTGACCTGCGGGTGGTTCCAGATCGATCGAGACAACCTTTTCCTTCAGCGTGTCCGGCTTCTTCCGCTTGAAGCGCAGCTGCGCCAGCCGGTCGCCGGGGCGCACCATGATCGGGAACGTGCGGGGGCTGACTTCCAGATAGAGCGGACCGGAATAGGCGGTCGGCACTTCGTCGAAGGCTTTCCCGCGGTTTGTTACCAACCGCGTGAAGACGTCGATCCGGCCGGTGGAGCTCTTGGGGTTTGCCCGCGCCGCCAAGCCTGCAGGCAGGCGCAGCGATTCCTGCAGCGGCACGAGATAGACGCAGCCGGTTTCCAGCACGGCGCCCTTGTCGGTCAGGTCGATGCGGTGGAGCCGGATGCCGGGGTCCTGCAGCAGGTCGGCCACGGCGCGGTCCTTGCCGGGCAGGAAGCTGGCGCGCAGCCTGTAGGCGTCCTCGGCGAGGCGCAGGTCGAGGCTGGCGGGCTGCACCTGTCCTGGCTCAAGCGCCAGCGTGCTGCGAATTGCTCCGCTCGCCACCAGCGCTTCTATTTCGAAGTCGGGCAAGACGCCCGCCGAATCCGCCATCACTTGCACCCCATGGGTCATCAGGCATAAGTCCCTCTCCCGGAAACACAAGGACGAGCGCTGACATGGCTGACGCACCCGGCGGAGATGACCCAAAAGGCTGGAAGCCCGCCACCCAAGCGGTGCGCGGCGGCCTGATGCGCTCTCAGTTCGGCGAGATTTCCGAGGCGATCTTCCTGACTTCCGGCTATGCCTACGATTCGGCCGAGCAGGCGGAAGCCCGCATGGCCGGCAAGGAAGAAGGCTTCGTCTATTCCCGTTATGGCAGCCCGACCGCCGAGATGCTGCAGCAGCGCCTCTGCCTGATCGAGGGCGCCGAAGCCTGCCGCGTCACCGGCTCCGGCATGGGCGCCATCTCATCGGCCATTCTCGCGCCGCTGAAGGCAGGGGACCGTGTTGTGGCAGCGACCGCGCTGTTCGGCTCGTGCCGCTGGATTCTCGCCAACCAGATGCCGAAATTTGGCATCGAAGCGGTGTTCGTGGACGGCGCCGACATGGCGGCCTGGGAGCGCGAGATCGGCAAGGGTTGCCAGCTCGTCCTGATCGAGAGCCCGGCCAATCCGCTGCTGGACGGCGTGGATATCGCGGCCGTAGCGAAGCTCTGCAAGAAAGCCGGCGCCCTGCTCGTGGTCGACAACGTGTTTGCTACGCCGGTGCTCCAACGCCCGCTGGAGCTCGGCGCGGACGTGATCGCGTATTCCGCTACGAAGCACATGGACGGGCAGGGCCGCGTCCTTGCCGGCGCGATCCTGACGACTGAGAAGTACATGTCCGAAGTGTACGATCCCTGGCTGCGCCATGTCGGTCCCGCCTGTTCGCCGTTCAACGCGTGGGTCGTTCTGAAGGGTCTTGAGACCATGCAGCTGCGCGTCGAGGCGCAGAGCCGGACGGCCGCGCGGCTTGCGGATGCAATTGCCGTGCATCCGGCGGTCGCTGCCGTTCGCTATCCGCACCGCAAGGATCACCCACATTACGAAATACATAAGAAGCAGATGAAGTCCGGCGGCACGCTGCTGGCGATGTCGCTGAAGGGCGGTCAGGCGGAAGCCTTCCGCTTCCTCAACGGGCTGAAAATTGCCGATATCTGCAACAATCTCGGGGATACCAAGACGCTCGCCTGCCATCCCTCGACCACCACCCACCGGGCGTTGTCGGACGTGGAGCAGGCCGCCATGGGGCTCGACCGCAGCTGGGTGCGCGTATCGGTCGGGCTTGAGGATGGGGATGATCTTGAGGCAGACTTCCTCGGCGCGCTGAGCGCAGTGTAGATTCGAAAAGGTGCCTCAAGGGATGGCCAGGCGCGCCCCGCCTCCGCATTATGAAGCGGTCACCGACGGCGTTCGGATCCGCGTGCGCACGCGTTTCCTGCATGACGAGTCCGAGCCCGGCCGCAGCCGTTTCATGTGGTCGTACACTGTGGATGTGGAGAACGAGAGCGACCGGACGTGGACGATTGCGCGCCGCCACTGGCGGATCGTCGACATGGCTGGCCGGATGATGGCTGTGGACGGCGAAGGTGTTGTCGGGCAGACGCCGACCCTCGGGCCGGGTGAGTGCTTCAACTATTCCTCGGGCACACCGCTCGCGACGCCGTCCGGCATCATGAGCGGGACCTATGACCTGATTGGCGAGAACGGCGAGGAGATGGTCGCGGTGATCCCGACCTTTTCGCTCGACAGTCCCTACGATACCTCGCGGCCGAGCTGACGGCTTACTTTATCGGGCGTGGAACGCCCGGCAGGGGCTCGCCGGTATCGATGACGCGGAAGTGCGTGGCGATGAAATCGATCGTGAACAGAGACTGGAGATCGCCGGGCGCAAGCACGCCCTCCCACTTTGCCAGCTGCTCAGGGCCGCCCTCGGCGTAGAGCACGGTCGCGCCCGCCGTATCGACGAGAATGGCGCCGTAATCTTGAAGCGCTTTTGCAACGGTCTTGGCACCGGGCGAAAGCAGCGTGTTGTCGATATCATATGCAGGGTCGAGCTGGATGCGTGCGCCCATGGGCAAGCCGATCGGGCGTTCGCTGGCCTTGTCCGGCGCGTCGAGCGCCATGCTTGCCGGCGGCAGGAACTTGCCGGTTTGCGCGAGCGGATAGGCGAAGGCGAGCGCATGGTCGATGCGGCCAGCCTTGACTTCATCAACCCGGAGCAGCCCGGCCATCAGCGGCGCGCCCGAAGGACGAGCCCCGCCGGAAAGATCCGCGCGCTCGGCTTTCATCCAGGGCATTGCGACGCCCGTGCCGGAGAGATCAACTGCGGCGCCGAAACCGGCGAACCATTCGCCTTCCTCGGTGCGGCCAAGCTGGCGTGTATCCCAGGCGAGGTTACGCGCCGGGTCTACCAGCGTGATGTAGTAGCGCTGCGCGGACGTGGCGTCTGCAGGCAGCGTGTCGGCGGGCAGAGGCACCCGTTTGCCCGGCTCGAAGCCCGGACCATAGCGGCCCTCATAAAGGGCGCGCACCGGCAGCTTCGGCGCCTGCGACGAGTCGATATACTTAACCAGAACCGACCATTCCGGCATGTTCACATAAAACGAACCGGCGGCGCCGACATCGGCGACCAGAACGTCCGATTTCGGGTCAATCCTGGCGTCCGCCGGGATCTTCGTGTTCCACGGGCTGTCGGCCGAGAAAGGGCGCCAACCGGCTTCCGGTTCAGCCGGTACAGCCAGTGTGGTGGCCGGAATGCCGCCCGTCTGGGCGCAGGCGGTGATGAGGGCCGCGCCGAAAAGGGCGGCAGCAGGCACGAGATGGCGCAACATGGACAAGGGTCTCCGAACGCAGGTCTGACCGCCCTGTTGCAAAATGCCTGCCGCTCGCCTGTCAGGCGAGTCGTTTGCGCACCGATCTTCGTCCTCGCCTGGTTCCTGTCGTCAGATGGCCCGTATGAACTGGCGCAGAACGTTTCAAAGCCCGAGGACGGCTTTCGCCATGATGTTGCGCTGGACTTCGTTCGAACCTCCGTAGATCGAGCCGGCACGGTTGTTCAGATAGCGCGCCATGCCGGTGACGAGGGCTTCAGGGCCCAGGATCGGAACGTTCGCGCCGGGCTGCCAGGCGTCCGGCTGATGGGGCGCGGCATGGGCGCCGAGCGAACTGACGCCCGCCTCGTCGATGGCCTGCATGAGTTCCGTCCGCTGGATTTTCAGCATTGACCCGGCCGGACCCGGCGGCTGGCCGCTCGTCAGATCCGAGAGGATACGCTGCTCGGTCGTCTTGATCGCCTCAAGCCGCATAGAGAGTTCGCCGATCCGGCGGACCAGCGCCATATCAGAACTGGAATCGGCATGGACATGTTTCTGCAGGCGGGCCAGCACGGCTTCCAGTCCTGCCGAAGATCCGCCGCCGCGCTCGAACTCGAGCAAGTACTTCGCCACCGACCAGCCATCATTCTCTGCGCCCAGCCGTCCGGATTTCGGAACACGCACGTCGTCGAAGAACACCTGGTTGAGTTCATGCTCGCCCGCCAGCGTGATGATGGGATCGACCTTGATGCCGGGTGTTTTCATGTCCAGCAGCAGGAACGTTATGCCCATCTGCGGCTTGGCCGCAGGATCCGTCCGTACAAGGCAGAACATCTTGTTCGCGTGATGGGCGTGGGTCGTCCAGATCTTGGTGCCGTTGAGCACGTAGTCGTCGCCGTCGCTCTCGGCTTTCAGCTGCAGCGACGCGAGGTCCGATCCCGAGCCTGGCTCGGAATATCCCTGGCACCAGTAGTCTTCACCCGAGAGGATGCGCGGCAGATAGTGCGCCTTCTGCTCGGGCGTGCCGTAGCCGATGATGCACGGGCCGACCATGCCGAGACCCATGGGGGCGAGACCCGGCGCGCCGGCGCGGGCGCATTCCGAGGCAAAGATATAGCGCTGCATCTCGTTCCAACCGGTGCCGCCATATTCTTTTGGCCAATGCGGCGCGACCCAGCCACGCGCATGCAGGATGCGCTGCCAGGGGAGAGTGAACTCGGGCTCGATGAACACGCTGGTCGCAAGCCTTCCGGCGGCCGCAAGATCAGGTGTGAGGTTCTTTTCCAGGAACGCCCGCACTTCATTGCGAAACGCGACATCCTGCGGTGTCAGATCAAGGTTCATGGCTTCAATACCCCGCTGTGCGGTCCTTGCCGGAAAAAGACCGGTCGTCACTTGTCCGTCCAAGCTGACAGAAAAGCCGGAGCTGGCCAACTCCCGAAGCCGCCTGACCCAAAGTCAATCCTTCGAAAGGTTCAGGCTGGCCGGACCGAGATCGTCATGGTGCCTTGCAGCTGTTCACCGGGCGCGAGCACTTCCATCTGCTCGGTTTTCGCAAGCTCAACCATGTTGACCGCATTGTTCACATGCGTGACCGGCTCGATGCAGAAGTAGGGCTTGCCCGGCGGTGTGTAGATAACAAGGTTTCCAAGTGAGGCTGAGGCGGTGATCGACACCGCAAGCCCGTCCGCGCCGCCAAATTCCGCGCGCCGGTTCCAACCGTAGAAGCAATGATCGTGGCCGGGGGCGCCGAGATCTTCTGGTGCGGCGTCTCGCGCGTGCGGGAGGCCGGTTTCTCCCGGAAGCGTTGCCCATCGTCCGCCGGTGTGTGCGTTCAGCCACAAGCCTTGCGGCCTGACGAAATAGGGGTGCAGCCCGATGCCCGCCGGCATAGGTTCGCTGTCGAGATTGAGGATCGACAACGAGATGTGCAACTGGCCGGACTCAAGGCTGACCGTCTGCTCGGCGCGGTAGCGCCAGGGCCACGGCCCGCGTGGGTGCTCAAACCACATTCTTGCACTTTCAGGTCCGGACGTGTCCGCGGACCAGGAGGTTCGCCACCCCATCCCGTGCAAGGCGTTCGGCTCCATATACTCCGGAGGCGGAAGATGTATCTCGCGGCCGAGGAACCGGAACGCAGCGTCCCGTATCCTGTTGGAGAAGGGCACCAGCGGAAAACAACCCGCGTGTTGATCGGCCGCGGCCCGTCCAGCTTGCCCAGGCGCCAGCACGGGCAGTCCTTGCCAATCCGCGCGGACGATCTGTCCGCCATGCGCGGGGTCCAGCTCGACCACCCAATCATGCGCGCGCAGGATGATCGAGCCTGGCTCCACTGATCAGTCTGCCCGTTCGATCCGGGGATGGCGCGCCTTCAGCGCTGCCCACCAGCTGTCCACGCGGTCTGGCGCAACCAATGCTACAACGCATCCGCCGAAGCCGGCGCCGGTGATGCGCGCGCCGGCCGCGCCCAGCGCAACGGCGTCTTCCACAATCCGGTCAATCACCGGAACTGACACTTCCATGTCATCCCGCAGGGAAACATGGCTCGCCTGCATCAGCGCGCCGAAGGCCGCCCGGTCGCGCACTTTCAACGCCGCCACTGCCGCAAGGCTGCGCTGGCCTTCGCTCCAGACATGCCGCACGCGCTTTGCCACCGCGCCGTCCAGCCCCGCAAACTGCGCCGGGTCAGCCTGGCAGAGGTCCGCTGTCCCGAGTACGTCCATCGCTTGCTGGCACTCCATCTGCCGCGCCCTGTAGCTGCCGTCTGCAAGCTCCCGCCGCACACCGGACTGGATCACCACGATCTCCCAATCCTCCGGGATCGGAACAAGTTCATAGCTGCAATCGCGCGTATCCAGCGCCAGCACGTGTCCGCGCCGCCCCACCGCCACCGCCATCTGGTCCATGATCCCGCAAGGCACCCCCATGAACGCGTTTTCAACCCGCCGCGCTGCCTGGGCCAGCGCCACGTCATCGCTCTCGTGCCCAGGCCTGCAGGCTTTCAGTGTCGCCACGATTGTTGCGGCTGATGAGGAGAGGCCCTGGCCCACGGGGATGTCGCTGCGGACCGTTACATCCTGGCCGCCCTCGATCCAGCCCATGGCCCGCGCGGCCTGCAGCGCGCCTCGAATGGCATCGGTCCAGTCCCGCGCGGCGGGGGCGTGGATGCCGGCCTGCACTTCGTCGCTGAATTCGGCCGACTGTATATAATCCGTATCCGTCCCATTTGGCGTACGGGTCAGCCGGATTTCACTCCGGATCGGCATGGGCAACACTGTGCCGCCGCTAAAGTCGATCCACTCACCGATGAGGTTTACGCGTCCCGGAACCCGAACGCCGATTGTGTCTTCGCTCATGGCGCCCGCAACCTTTCTGCCGCTGCTTCCGGCACCACATCCACCGTGAACACGCCGGTGAACTGCTCCACGCTCGCCAGATATTTGAGCCGCCCGGCATCCCGCAGGATCGGATAGAACTGCACCGTGAACTGAAAACCATCGCTCTCGCCGCCGGGCGCGGCCTGGAAGCTCATCATGTAGGGCATCGGCGCCCCGAACAGCGCGTCAAGCCGCCTCGGAACGTCTCCAAGCAGCGTCGCCAATGCTTCAATCTCGTCGCCGGTCATCGCCCAGGGGCCGGGGCAGCGCCGCGTCGGCATGATCCAGGTTTCATAAGGGAAGCGCGCGAATGGCGGGCAGAACGCCGCCACGCCGCCTGCCGATGTCACATCAAACCGTCCGCCCCAACCAGCATGATCCGCCGTCAGATCATATCCCGCAGCGAAGGCTTTCGCCGCTGCAGCCTGAGGGGCGGGCACAAAGGGAAACGAATAGATCTGGCCGTGCGGATGGGGCAGGGTGACGCCGACTTGCTCGCCCCGGTTCTCGAACGGCATCACATAGGCTGCACCATCGGCATGCAGCGCCTGGTACCTATCAATCAAGGCTTCCAGAAGCAGCACGCGGCGGTCTTGTCCGATCGTGTGCAGGCTGCCTTCTGCCGCGCTCGTATAGACGACAACTTCGCACCGCCCCGTGGCGGGACCTTCCGCCCACCCGGTCAGCGCCCCCGCCGGCGCGCCCGGTTTCAGGCTGGGGAAGCGGTTGTCGAAGATGGCCAGGTCGAAATCCGAAAAGGGAATCTCGGTCACCGCGCCGCCGGCCGGCGCCAAGGGATCGGCTGCGGCCGAGGGATTGAAGGTGCGCGTCTGCCGGTGGGGCGCGTAGAGCGAATATGTCCCCCGCATCGGGTCACGCCGGACCTCGCTCTGATCGCTGGCGGACGCCAGCAGTTCCTCGCCCGGCTGTCCCAGATGCGGCGCATAACCGTAAATCCGCAGCGCCCGACCGTCAGCCTTGGCATGGTCGCGCCGGTAAACGCTGCGCGCCCGGCCCTCGAGAAGGATATTGAGGATATCGCCTGTCATCGCCCGCCTGATTGGCAGCGTTTTCTTTCCAAGTCATCCCGGCCCGTGCCAGAAAGGCGGCCTTGAATGGAGATTCTCGCGGCATGAAACTGGGCGTCTGCTACTATCCCGAACACTGGCCGGAGGCCGACTGGGCCGAAGACGCCCGGATGATGCGCGAACTGGGGCTCAGCCTGGTGCGGATCGGCGAGTTCGCCTGGTCCCGGATCGAGCCGGAGTCCGGCCGCTTCGACTGGGCCTGGCTGGACCGCGCCATCGAGACGCTCCATGCGGAAGGTCTGGGCATCATCCTCGGCACGCCGACTGCCACGCCGCCGAAATGGCTGGTGGACCTGCATCCCGACATCTTGCCGCATGACGAGCACGGCCGCCCCCGCCGTTTCGGCTCCCGCCGGCACTATTGCTTTTCCTCTCAGACTTACCGCCGCGAGAGCGCGCGCATCACCGAAGCTCTCGCCCGCCGCTATGGCGAGCATCCCGCGATTGCCATGTGGCAGACCGACAACGAGTTTGGCCACCATGGCAGCGACGAGAGCTTCTCGCCGGATGCGCAGGCCGCGTTCCGCGTCTGGCTGGAGCGCCGCTATGGCACGGTCGCCGCGCTGAACGCTGCCTGGGGCACGGTTTTCTGGTCGCAGGAGTATCGCAGTTTCGCGGAAGTCGATCTGCCGGGCGCCACGGTCACCGAAGCCAATCCCTCGCACATCCTCGATTTCCGCCGCTTCAACAGCGACCAGATGGTCAGCTTCCATGCCGGGCAGGAAGCGATCATCCGCCGCCACAGCCCGGATCGTCCGGTGACGCACAATTTCATCGGGGACTTCATCCGCCTCAACCACCACGACATCGGCAAGCACCTCGATATCGCGACCTGGGATAGCTATCCCATCGGCCTGCTCAGCGAGGGCCACTTCACGCCGGAAGAGAAGTCGCGCTGGCTGCGTCAGGGGCATCCGGATTTTGCGGCGTTCAATCATGACGTCTACCGCGGCACGGCGCCTGCCTGGGCGATCATGGAGCAGCAGCCTGGCCCGGTGAACTGGGCCCGCCACAACGCTGCACCCGCGCCCGGCATGGTGCGCCTGTGGACGTGGGAGGCCTTCGCGCACGGCGCCCGCTTCGTCAGCTATTTCCGCTGGCGCCAGGCGCCGTTTGCGCAGGAACAGACCCATGCCGGGCTGCTGCGCTGGGACCGCGCGCCGCAGCCGGTCATGGACGAGGTGCGCGCAGTTGCATCCGAAATTGACGCGCTCGGGGAAATGACGCACGGGCGCGCTGACGTCGCGCTTGTCCTCGATTACCCGAGCCTTTGGCACCACGAAATCCAGCCGCAAGGCCGCCGCGCCGCCGCCATTGACCTTTGCCGCCTGTTCTATACGGGCCTGCGCAAGCTCGGCCTCGATGTGGACATTGTTCCGGCTACGGCGGATTTCACAGGATACAAACTCGTTGTTCTGCCCAGCCCTTCGATTTTGCCGGAAAGTATCGACGAACGCCTCAAGGCAAGCGGCGCGGTCGTCCTCGCGACCGCGCTCACCGGCTGCCGCACCCAAGAGGGCCATCTTCCGCCGCGTCCTGATCTCGGCCCGCTGCCCGAACTCCTCCCGATGCGGATGATCCGGTTCGAAAGCCTTGCGCCGCACATCGCTGTGAAGGTGCGGACGGACAGCATGATGTACTCCGCCGGCCGCTGGCTCGAAACCATCGAAACAGAAGCGGTGGTGCGCGCCTCCTTCGACACGGGCAGCCCGGCATGGATCAGCAACGGCCATGCGCATTACCTTGCAACATGGCCGGACGAGAAGCTGCTCAACGATATCCTCGAAACCTTGTGCGCAGACGGCGGCCTTGCTGTCCGCCGCACAGGTCCGGATATCCGCCTGCGCTGCGCCGGCGGCCTGCAGTTTGCGTTCAATTACGGGCCCAACATGGTCGATCTCACGACCCTGGGCGCACCATCCGACGCTGCCGCCTACAAGCTCGGCGGCCCGCGCCTCAGTCTCGGCGGCGTGGCCGCCTGGCTGGTTTGACCCTCACTTCGCAACAAGCCTGAAGATCGCAACCGTCTCCGCCGCGATCGTGGGTATAGTCAGTCCCGATTGCCGCAGCCACGCGCCGCACACTTCAACGCCGTCTTTCATCGCGTCGATGAAGGGCGCCGTATGGTTCGTCCTAGTGCTGTCGAGCCGCGTGACGGAGTAGGCGCCATCCTCAAGCATGGGCAGCCGGACCAGCGGCATGTGCCGCTGGGTGGTCGGCTCGACGCGGTAGAGCAGCAGGATCAGGTCACGCGCTTCGCCGTGTGCTTGCCACACGACCCCGTCGCCCGCCTCGCCGAGCCACACGCGCCCGGAATGCAGCCGGTCCCGCAGCGCCTTGTGCTCAGCGATCCATGCTGCCAGCCGTGCCTTGTCCTTCGCGTCCAGCTTCATCGGATCAAGCTCGACGCCGAAATGCCCCGCCAGCGCTACGCCGGCCCGGAAGTCGAGCGACTGGCGCCGCCGGGTGCTGTGCGCCGGCGCCGTTCCGACATGCGATCCCATCACCTCAGGCGGGAACACGCGCAGGAATTCCCGCTGCATGGCGATGCGCTGAACGGCGTCGAGAGAATCGCTGGTCCAGAACCGGTGCGTATACTGAAGGATTCCGGCATCGATCCGCCCGCCGCCGGCCGCGCAGGCCTCGATCTCGACCTCCGGAAAATCTGCGCGTAAACGCGCCATCAACCCGTACGTTGCCTGTACCTGGCGCCGGTAGACTGCGCGCGGCCCGCCCGCCACGATTTCCCGGTTATGGTCCCATTTGAGATATGAGATCGGCAGCGACTTCAGCAGACCCGCCAGCACGGTGTAGAGATACTCGGTGACGCCGGGCTGCGCCAGATCCAGCATCATCTGATTGCGCCCGGTGAGCACCGGCCGCCCGGCGCCAGTCAGGATCCATTCGGGATGCGCCCGCGCGAGGTCGCTGTCCGGATTGATCATCTCCGGCTCGACCCACAGCCCGAATTCCATGCCGAGCCCGGTCACATGCGAGGCCAGAGGCCCCAGCCCGTCCGGATACTTCTTCCTGTCCGGCGTCCAGTCGCCCAGCGCGGCCTTGTCGTTTCCGCGCCCTTCGAACCAGCCGTCATCCAGCACGAAGCGCTCGATTCCGAGCCGCGCGGCCTCGTCCGCCAGCGCGGTCATGCCCGCCATGTCGTGATTGAAATAGAAGCCTTCCCAGGTGTTTATCTGCACCGGTCTCGCACGCATCTTGCCACCCGGCCAGGTCATCCGCTTACGGATCGCGGCATGGAAGTTCTGCATCGCTCCATTGCGGCCTTCGGCCGAGAAGGTCGCGATCAGTTCAGGCGTCTCCAGCGTCTCGCCGGGCTCCAGGCGCACTTCGCCGGGCGCCAGCCACTCGCCGAACTGCCAGAGATACCGGCCATCATCCAGCCACTCGGCCTGCTGCACGGAATTGCCGGACCAGGCGAGATGCGCCGCATAGACATGACCTTCGGCCGTCTCCGCAAAGCCGGTTGGCGGCGCATCATGCGAGGTCAGCCCACGCCGGTTCTCCCGGCGCCAGAGACTGCGCGTCAGCTCCTGTACTTGCGGCCCAAACTCCGCCTGATGCCGTCCGTTGTAAAAATGCATCCGGCGCGTTTCCGGCGGCAAGGGCAGGGACGCGGCGGCGAGCCATTGAATGTCCAGGGCGCTGGCGCCCGTGTTCTTCAGCTGCGTCGAGACCGTCAGAACATCCGTCTCCGGATCAAGCGCCAGGCGGATGACCGCCTCCATCGCAGAAACGGAATCCGCGAGCTGAACCACCAGAGCATGGCCCTCGCGGTGCACCTCCGCCGCCGTCACCGCCTGCGCCCAGTCCGTGCCCGCGCGGTGTGCCAGCAGCGCGCTCTGGGCGAACCAGCCCTCGCCGAGCAGCGGGAAAATACTGAGCGCCACGTCCTTGTCCAGCGCAAAGGTCGGGAGCGGCCGCGTCGCCGCGAGAGCCGCCTCGGGGAGGGCCTCTTCCGGCAGGCGCCGGCCCCAGTAGCGCCAGAGCGGCGCGCCGCCCGGCACAACCTCGAGCACCAGCGAACTGGCCCGTCCGTGCAGCGCCTGAAATACTGTCATCCCGCTTCCACCCGTTCGCGATCCCTACGGATTGCCCACAACCCTGCCGCAAGGCAAGCTGTTGCTTCATGCTTCACGGGACCGCCTATTTGCACAGGTTCGTGTAAAGCTTTCGCAATCCGCCCGTGGAACGAATGAGATCGTGCAAACGGGAGGTCTCGCCATGCTGACGGACAAGAAAGCGGTAACCATGTCGCACACCCCAGCGCCCCAGATTCCGGTCCGCCTGCTCGGCGGAATCGATGCCGGCGGCACGACCTTCAAATGCGCCCTCGCGGATGCCACAGGCCATATCCTTGAAACGCGCCGTATCCCGGTGACCTCTCCGGAAGAAACCATCGGCGCCTGCCTCGGCTTCTTCCGGGAGATGCTGACGGCGCGCGGCGCCAAACTCGCCTGCCTCGGTATCGCGAGCTTCGGGCCCGTCGACGTCGACCCCGCCTCTCCGGAATATGGCACGCTGCTTTCCACGCCCAAACCCGGCTGGTCGCGCACACGGCTGACGCAGCGTTTCTTCGCAGGTCTCGGCGCGCCGGTTGTTCTGGATACGGATGTCAACGGCGCCCTGGCGGCTGAGCGCGAACTTGGCGCGGCCAAGGGCATGCGCTCTGCGGCCTATGTCACCATCGGCACAGGCATCGGCGCCGGTCTCTTCGGTCCGGGCGGCTTTCTGTCAAAACCGGCGCACCCGGAGTTCGGCCATATCCGTGTGGAACGCCATCCTGACGATCACGCCTTCGAGGGCGTGTGTCCCTTCCATGGCGCCTGCCTCGAAGGGCTGGCGAGCGCGACCGCGCTCACGCGCCGTTACGGAGATCCCGCGCTGCTCCCCAGAAACCATCCGGCCTGGGACATCGAGGCCTTCTACCTGGCGCAGGCCTGTCTCGCGCTGACCCTCACCGCGCGGCCGGAGCGCATCCTCCTGGGCGGCGGGGTCATGCTCGCCGAAGGCTTGATGCCGAAAATCCGCGCCGCCTTTGCGAAATTGCTGAACGGCTATCTCGAACTCTCCGATGCGGATATCGAGACGCTGATCCAGCGCCCCGCGCTCGGGGATGACGCCGGGATGATCGGCGCCGTCACACTGGCCCGGCAGGCCGTGGTCGCCGGAAACTGGAGCGCCTAGGCGCCAGACTTCATCATGTTCAGCAGGTCGTCGATGCGCGCCGTCGCAAACCCGATGGCGCTGTCGGAGATACCATAGGGGATCAACAGATGGTCTCCGGTGCGCAGCGCGCCGCAGGTATAGACCACATTGGGCACATAGCCCGACCGGTCAGCGTTCTCCGCCGTCAGGATCGGCTCGCGCGAACGGGCGATCACCTTTGACGGGTCGTCCAGATCCAGCAGCGCGCAGCCCAGTGCATACTTGCGCATTGCGCCGACGCCGTGCGTCAGCAGCAGCCAGCCTTCGTTCGTCCGGATAGGGCTGCCGCAGTTGCCGATCTGGATGAACTCCCAGGGATACTTGGGCTCCATCAGGAGCGTGCCCTCGCGGTTCCACTCCGAGAGGGTGTCGGATTGCAGCAGGAAAAGGTTCTTGCCGTCCTGCCGGCCGATCATCGTGTAAAGGCCGTTTATGCGTTCCGGGAACAGGGCCATCCCCTTGTTGCGCCCGGCTTCCCCGCGGATCGGCTCGAGGTCGAAGGTAAAGAAGTCCCGGGTCCTCAGGAGTTCGGACCGGATGGACGATCCAGAATAGGCCGTATACGTACCTACCCATTCGAAGTCTCCGCCGCCATGGTCAAGACGCACGAGGCGCAGGTCTTCCAGACCATTGCGTTGCTGCTCCGTGATCGGAAAGATGACCGTGTTGGAAAGTGTGCTGTCGCTGTGGCGGTGAACGATGACACCGCCCATTTCGTCCGTCAGGGTCGCATCATCAAGTTCTGCCGAAGTCGCGAACGGCCCGTCCGGCCAGAGAGAGAAGCTGCCGTCCGGATTGGCGATGCCCTCCCGGAACGCAATCGTGCTGATATGCCCTTCGCCCACGGCCCGCAGGCTCATCACGAAGCGGCAATGTCCGTCGATCACACCGGATTGATCCGGATGCGGTACAATCGAGGGGTTCATCAGCGCGGCGGCGGCATAGGTGTATTCGTGGCAGAAATAGGCGCCGATGAGTTTGCGCTTGGTCTCCGAATAATTACTCGCCTTGAGTTCCAGGGAAGTGACCACTTCCTCGAACCGGTCGGAAAACATCTTTTCCGTCTGCCAGTGGCGCGTCTTGAAGTCCTTCAGAACACGGCGGTATTGCACCCGCGTGTCTTCAGGTGACAACGCATCGATATCCTCGACCAGTTTCATGGCGCGGCCACCCGGCGCATTTTGCGCCTGCCAGCCGAGATGAAATGGCCGCAGCACCACCCGTGAAGGGTCGGCCTTCAGCCGCGTGTCGAATATCCTGATCGGGTTAGGATGCAGGATGGGATTGGATTTCAAATCAGACTCCAGTGTCGCGGCGAGAGATCGGGGACGCGAATGTGCTCATGGAATGGTAAGCCAGCTGGAATGCAAGGATTGATTCAGCTCCGCTGTTGCGGTTGACCCCGCGCGGGGTCAGGCCGTCCCAGCATCTGCCCGTATCAAGATCAGCGAGGATGGCGCCGCGATCATTGTCGCCCAGGAACCAGCGCCACGCAGTTTGCGCATATTCGAACCAGGCCGGGTTGCGTGTCGCGCGGTAGGCTGAGGAGGCTGCATCTATTGCTGCCCAGGCTTCCAGCGGCTGCTGGTCGAACGGCCATTGCTCCTGCACGCGTCCGAAGCTTTCAGACCCGACAGGACGGAAATTTCCGTTGGCGGACAATTGCCGCGCCGATAGCCAGGACAACGTGTCCAGCCCTTTTTCCACCAGATTGCGGCGACCCAGGATGCCACCAGCCTCGATCATCGCCTGACAGAGGCGCGCATTGTCATAGGCCAGAACAGGTTCGAACCAGCGCCAGTCCTTTGTCGCCGTGGTCAGAAGGGCGTTCAGCCGCTCGGCGCCCGCTTCGATAAGGTCGAGGGATACGCCGTGCCCGGGCCGGCCCGCCAGGTTCTCGGCGGCAGCCAGCATCGTGAAGGCTTTGGCGCGCGGGCTGCCCAACGCCATCATATGGCTCGCTGCGCAGTCATACATACCTTCCGCCCACGTACGGATATCCTGTTCCGGGCAAGTGCGTATGGTCCACCCCAGGCTCCACAAGGCGCGGCCATTGGAGTCTTCAGATCCTTCGGTCTCGAGCCACTGGCGGGAAAAGGACATGAAATTGCGGAATCGCCGTGTGTCCGGATTCCAGGCGTCCTGAACGAAGGATGCATAAATCCGGCGCGCCCGCGAAACGGATGGATCATGCCGCGATGCGCGCGTCGTCACCATCAGCGCCCGTGCATTGTCGTCCACGCAATAGCCGTGCGCGCGGTGCGGCACCACGCCGATGGCATGTTGCAACATGCCGGTATCGTCACTCATCGCAAACATGGCGCCAAGGTCCGGAGCCCGCAGCGGCGAACGGATGACCGGCGCCGGCGTCACCGCGCTTGACAGCATGGAGGCAGTTGCGTCGGCGAAGCGCGACCAGATCGTCGCGCGCCCGCGCTCGTAAGCCCGCTGTTGCAACGCCTTGAGCTCACTGCGCTGATCCAGCAGCCGGTTGACGCCTTCGGTGACTGCCGCCGGCGAGCCGGGCGCAATCAGAACGCCGTTACCGTCGGCCAGCAGTTCCCTGGCATGCACATACGGCGTCGAGACGACGGCCTTGCCGAGCGCAACGGCGTAACTGAGCGTGCCGGAAGTGGATTGGTGCAGGTTCGGATACGGCGTCAGGTAGATGTCGCAAGCTTCCAGCTGGTCGAGCAAGTCCGGCAGATCGAGGAAACGATTGTCCCACTGAATGTGAGCGTCCACACCGAGGCGCTCCGCCAGGTCCATCAGGCCTTCGCGGTAGGCTTCGCCGTCTCGGGCGACAAGGTTCGGATGGGTCGCGCCGACAATTCTGTAAAGCGCATCCGGATGATCGCGGACGATGCCGGGGAGGGCTTCAATGGCATGCTCCAGCCCCTTGCCGGGACCGAGCAATCCGAACGTCATCAGCACCGTCCGCCCTTCCAGGCCTAAGCGTTGCTTGAAAGTCGCCTGCCGTCCAAACGGCCGGTCGGGCGCGCCGTGCTCGATTACGTCGATCACCGTAGAAGGCGCTCCATACACGCGCGAAAGGATGTCGCGCGAATGTTTGGACATCACCATGATGCGCGTGGCGCGAGCGATCAGGTGCAGCATTATCCTCCGCTGCACGTTAGACGGTTCTGCGAGCACCGTGTGGAACGTGAACACGAGCGGCGCTGCAATCTGATCGGCAAAATCGCAGATCATCTCGCCGCTCTCGCCGCCAAAAATTCCGAACTCGTGCTGGATCCAGACAGCGTCCACGCCGCTGTCGTTGATCTGCTCTGCTGCGGCGCGGTACGAGGCAGGATCGTTCGCCGAGATCACGCCGCCCGCATGGGCATACTGCATCGACTGCGCGGGATCATCGACCACATACACATCGACTCCCAGCCCCGGACGGAACGCCTGCAACGTCTCCGCAATGTCGGTAGTGAACGTTGCAATCCCGCACCGGCGCGGCGCGTAGCCGCCGACCAGAGCCAGCCGGAGCGTGTCCGGCTCCACGCGCGCCGACGGACGAGCTGCCGCAACCGGAAGTGCGGGCACGTGTTCGAGGCGGGCAAGATTGGGCCGTACGGGAAAGGACGTTGCTGGCATGGGCGCACACTTTTCAGAAGGTGAGCACAGAGAACGGGCCACCGGCGCGAACGTTCCGGATGCGGCTGCCGTAGGAGGGGAATGTAACGAAAACGCCCTGAATCGCGCAGGCGGGAGGTTCAACGCCCTCGATTTCGAGCAGCGCGCCCTCAACAAAAAACGCCCGGCGGCGAGTTTATCGCGGCCGGGCGTTCTGAAACGTTCTGAAGCTTGCGCTTACAGCACGCGGTCTTTCAGGTCTTTCGACGGACGGAAAGCCACTTTCTTCGAAGCCTTGATCTTGATCGCTTCGCCGGTGGCCGGGTTGCGGCCCTTGCGGGCGGGGCGGGCGCGAACCTGCAGGATGCCGAGGCCGGAAATGCGCAGTTTCTTGCCTTTTTTCAGGTAGCCGCCCATGCGGTCGATGAAGTCGCTGACCACCGATTCGGCCTGCTTTTTCGGCATCTGGTGGGCTTCCGAAAGCTCAGCGGCGAGGTGCTTGATCGTCATCACGTCCGGCGAAGCTTTCTTCGCAGCGGCTTTCGGAGCAGCTTTTGCAGGCGCTTTCGCTGCAGCTTTCACGGGTGCTTTTGCCTTTGCGGGGGCTTTCTTTGCGGGTGCTTTAGCGGCCGGAGCCTTTTTTGCGGTTTTCGGTTTCAGGGCCATTTCAGTTTCCTTTGTCAGGCGGTGAGTTCAAAAAGCAGCGTAAAACCGGGGGTTTCTGGGCTGCTGGTGTTTTATTTCTACGCGGGAATCATTGCAGAGCGAGATCGGATATATTCGCTTTGCAGAATGCGCAAGCACGCGACTGGAGCGGGTGAGGGGAATCGAACCCCCGTCGTCAGCTTGGGAAGCTGCTGCTCTACCATTGAGCTACACCCGCGTAGGCAAGAAATTTTATCCGTAATGCGAGTCTGCGCAAGTGGCAGTCATCCTTGGCCATTGTTCTCGTCTGAAGCCCGGCGCCCGTTGCGTGGGGCAGCGCGCACGCTACGCTCACTCCCGGCAGCTTCGTCCGCAAGGGCAGCTTTAATGGCCTGCCTGGGCAGGTTGATGTTGGTGCGGCTGAGGACGCAAAAGAGGCAAGTAAATGTCATCGAAGGTCTGTTCATGAGCGAGCCTGATAAAACTGTCCCGCGCCGCGATCGCGGCTTTCTCGGGCTGGTCGAGCGTCTCGGAAACAAGTTGCCGGATCCAGTCATGATCTTTGTCTGGCTGATCGGCCTTCTGATGATCTTGTCGGCGATCGGTGCAGCGTTAGGCTGGCAGGCCTCGCTCGCCTATTCTGGCACGACGGCTCCTTCCTTTGGCGAACTCCAGGACGGCGTGCTGACCTACAAGGCCCAAAGTCTCTTCACGGAGGAGAACATGGCGCGCTTGCTGGTCGAGATGCCGCGTACTTTGACCGGCTTTGCTCCTCTCGGGCTTGCGTTGGTAGTTATGTACGGCGCAGCGGTTGCTGAGCGGGCAGGGCTTTTCAGCGCGCTCATTCGTGCCAGTCTGCGGGATGCGCCCAGATGGCTGTTGACCCCGATCGTCTCGGTGATCGGCATGACGTCGCATCACGCCTCGGATGCCGCCTATGTTGTGTTTATCCCGTTGTGCGCTTTGCTCTATGCAGCTGTGGGGCGCCATCCGCTTGTCGGTCTGGCGGCTGCATTCGCCGCCGTCTCGGGAGGGTTTGCGGGCAATATATCGCCCGGACAGCTCGATGTGCTGCTGTTCGGTTTTACGCAGGAAGCTGCCCGTATTGTTGATCCTGAATGGACCATGAATCCGCTCGGAAACTGGTGGTTCATTCTTGCTATCGTGATTGTCTTTACACCGATCATCTGGTTCGTCACAGACCGGATCGTGGAACCCCGGCTCGGTCCATGGCTTGGATCTCCGGACCATGAAATCCTCGCCGAACTTGCCAAGTCGGAAGTGACGCCCGCCGAAAAGCGCGGACTGGCCGCTGCGGGTGTTATCGCGCTGGTCGTCGTCGCTTTGTTTGCTGCCTTGTCGTTGACGCCGGGCTATACGCCGTTGATCGACGAGACGGCCGTCGGGCCCGCTCAGCTGCAGCCGTTCTACGGCGCGCTGATTGCTGCCTTTGCGCTCCTGTTCCTGTTCGCCGGCGTTGCCTTCGGTCTCGCCTCGGGCACGGTCAAATCCGACAAGGATGTCGTCGCGATGATGGCAGACGGGGTGCGCTCGCTGGCGCCTTATCTCGTCTTCGCATTCTTCGCGGCGCATTTTGTGGCGATGTTCAATTGGTCCCGCCTCGGCCCAATTGCGGCCATTTCCGGCGCCGAAGCGCTGCAGGCGCTGGATCTTCCACCTGCCGCCCTGCTTGTCAGCGTGCAAGGCCTGTCGTCTTTTCTTGACCTCTTCATCGGCTCAGCCAGCGCCAAGTGGAGCGCGCTTGCCCCGGTCGTCGTGCCCATGTTCATGCTGCTCGGGATTTCGCCGGAAATGACTACGGCGGCCTACCGGATGGGCGACAGCTACACCAATATCATGACGCCGCTGATGTCCTATTTCCCGCTGATCCTGGCCTTTGCCCGCAGGTGGGATCCAGGCATGGGGGTGGGGTCACTGCTGGCCCTGATGCTGCCTTATGCGCTCTGTTTCATGGTCGCCGGCATCGCGATGACTGGCGCCTGGGCGACCTTCGGCTGGCCGCTCGGACCGGGGGCGGTCGTTCATTACACGCCTCCCGGTTCGCTCACACCCTGACACGTTAAGCCTGAAAGCAATCCCCGCTGGCGCAGTGCCTTTCCCGCGTGTAAACGCCCGCCATGAACAGCTTTCTTCTCGTCGCCGCAGGCGGGGCCGTCGGCGCGTCCCTGCGCCACGGCGCCGGCCTCCTGGGCGCGCGTCACCTCCCGGCCAACTGGCCCTGGGCCACCTTTTCGGTGAATCTCATTGGCGGTTTCGCCATGGGGCTCGTCGCCGGCTGGCTCGCCCAGCGCGCGGTCGGGGCAGGCGAAGACCTGCGCCTTTTCCTCGCCACCGGCGTCCTCGGCGGCTTCACCACGTTCTCGGCCTTTTCGCTGGAAACCATGAACATGCTCCGCAGCGGAGATGCCGGCAAAGCGCTTGCCTATGCCGCACTGTCGGTCATTCTCAGCGTTGCTGCGCTCGGCCTCGGCCTCTGGATTGCAAGGCGGGCCTTCGCATGAGCGGCCAGATCATCACCGAAACCGTCTCCCACCAGGAAGCCGGCGCGCGCCTTGATCGCTGGATCAAGCGTCGCGCCCAGCTGACCCAGGGCCAGATCGAGAAGATGCTGCGCACGGGCCAGATCCGCGTCAACGGCGCCCGCGCCAAGGCGAGCACGCGCCTTGAGGCGGGCCATGAAGTCCGCCTGCCTATCTTCAGCACCGAGACGATGGCGCCGAAGGCCCACCACGCGGCCCGGGCCAGCGCCGAGGACAAGGAATTTCTGAAGTCGATCATCATCTACGAAGACGATGACATGATGGCGCTGAACAAGCCCGCCGGCATCGCCGTGCAGGGCGGCTCGGGACAGGGCCGCCATATCGACGGCCTGCTGATGGGTGTGTACGGCGAAGAGGAGCACCGCCCCGTCCTCGTCCACCGGCTCGATAAGGAAACCTCCGGCGTACTCCTGATCGCCAAGCACCCGCGCGCGGCGCACCAGCTCGCCGACATGTTCAAGGGCCGCGAGATGGACAAGGTCTACTGGGCGGTCACGGTCGGTGTGCCCAACCCGCCGATGGGCCAGATCCGCTGCTGGATGATCAAGGGTATTCCGGATGCGGACGAACCCTCGGGCTACCGTCCTTACGATCCGAAATCGACTTCGAAGCGGCGCGACGTAGACCGCGAGCGGATGATCCGCTCGGCGCAAGGCGTCGAAGGCGCCCGCCACGCGATCACGGATTATACCGTCATCTCGCAGGCCGGCGGCAAAGCCGCCTGGGTCGCGATGCGCCCGGAGACCGGCCGGATGCATCAGCTGCGCTTCCACATGCTGGAGATGAACACCTCGATCCTCGGCGACTACAAGTACCAGTCCCGCCGCGAAGTCCCGCAGGGCCTCGCCGAAGGCATGCACCTGCACGCCCGCGCGCTCGTCATTCCGCGCGAGCGCGGCAAGCCGACCACGATCATCGCGCCGCTGCCGCCGCACATGGTCGAAACCTTCGCCACGCTCGGCTTCCTCGAACAGGAAGCGGGCAAGGATCCACTGGCGCCATTCCTCTGATGCCCCAGACGTCAAACGACCTGCGCCTCGCCATCTGGGATGTGGACGGCACGCTCGTCGACTCCCGCGCCGTCATCCAGGCTTGCATGGAGGCCGCGTTTCGCGACACAGGCCTTCCGCCCCCCGATTATGACGCCACCCGCCGCATCGTCGGCCTGAGCCTCGCCGCCGGCATTGCGCAGCTCGCCCCGCCGGACCTGGGCGCCGCGCGTCTCGAGTTCCTCGTCGATGCCTACCGTCACACCTTCACGCGCCTGCGCGCCGAT